>CAMHQD010000012.1 GCA_946187345.1 uncultured Porphyromonadaceae bacterium
TCCATGCTTTCAGCAGTGATGCTGAGGGCTATCACTTCAAGATCGCAGAACCTTGGGACAACACCAGGACGTGGTATATTCCCCTTGTCGTTGACTAAATCTTTCGCAAGATACTTGCATACCTCAAGAATTTTGACGAAATTTGCATAAAAGATGTGCAAAGTGGCTGTTTTGGTTGTTTTATAATTCACTACTAAATCACTAAAAGAACAACTACATGTACATTTTTAACATTTCTTATTAACAAATTAATTCCGCCTACGGATTAAATAAACTTCACGTTATGAACGATACTCTTTATAATAACTCGCTGAAAAACTATCATAAGTGGGCTATCGAGAACAAAAAACAAGTTGAGGCTGTATTCAGAGAGAGAGCTTCTATGTGTGAGGAGATGCAAGCCTACACCCAAGAGAAACTTGAAAACCTCGCCGAAGATGAGTTTTTCGACATGATAGCACCGCTATGGGCTATGGCGATTTGGGGCAATAAGAAGTATTACATAGACAACATAATTGAAAGTAATGGCATGCCTCTTATTCGGCAACAACTTTGCAATTTATTCTATGGTAAGACTTCTTTGGCTTCTCGTTGGGACGATTTCCGTTCTAATATTAAAGGTATCGGCCCTGCCATTATGAGTGAGTTACTCAATAAATTCAATCCTGATGAATTTATACTTTGGAATAAGAAGTCTCTTACAGCATTTCTTGTTCTCGAGATTGATAAAATACCGAAATACAATGCTAGTCTTGATGGTAAACGTTACGAATATCTTTGTCAAATAGGCAAAATGTTAGTCAAAGATGCAAAAGAAAAAGGATTTTCCGAGATTGAAGACTTGCTGGCTCTTGACTATTTCATATGGCAGGAATTGCAAATAAGTGCTGAGGAACAAAATAGCCACGAAGAGGTCAAACCTGAAACAGACAAGCAGAAACTTTTTGTTCACAATGATGTCAGAGACCGCATTCGTGACATTGGTGAGTTACTCGGCTTCAAAGCATCTGTCGAAACACCCGTAGCAGAAGGTGCTCGCGTTGACGCAATTTGGGAAGTTTCTGTTGGTAACATGGGACGTATCACCTACGTTTTTGAAGTACAAACAAGTGGAAGTATTGATAGTCTGTTGCTTAACTTGATGAAGGCTAAGAACAATCCATCAGTGCAGGGGATTGTAGCAGTTTCTGATGCAACACAACTTGAAAAAATAAAAAAAGAAGCAGCAAGCCTTAAGGACATTCGAGAGCAAATAAAATATTGGGATTATAATGATGTGTTGAAAGTATATGACGCTCTTTCTTCTGCATATGAATCGATAAACTTATTAGGTCTTGTTCCTGACGGTTTGAAGAAATAAGATTGCAGAAATCCTTGGTTGGTATTAATTCATTTTGCTTGCGAATTAGTTGCAGCAAGCAAGAGGGGGGGCAATTCTTCTCTCCATCTCAAGAGGACTTACAACCGCCCCCCTCTCTCTACCTCAGCCGGAACCACTTACCATCCTGAACAACGATGCCACGTTCCATCCAGTCCCCCAGTTCTGTATTGTGAGACGACGTCTCGTAACAATCCCACGGCGACCGACGGTCGCCTCCGTCCTGTGTGCGGCCACCTCGTGGCCGCCCTCACCCAACCCTATATATCGACATCGCTCCCCAACGTCCACAACTCTTTTTACCCTGAGAGCCACCTGTCGACTGTCTTCACTATGCGGAAAACTTCGGCCGCCAAGTAACGGATTTCTTACACGAATAGCCATAACTCATCCATCAATTATTATCATGCCCTCATTTTTCTCTCTTGTTCTCCTGTCTTAAAAATAATGGATAATTCATGGAAATTCGGCTTAAAAACAAAAAAAACGCGGTAAAGTGTTGCGTATATCGGAAAAAAGCAGTAATTTTGCACCCGCAATTCAGCGATGGCGGGATAGCTCAGATGGTTAGAGCGTCGGATTCATAACCCGGAGGTCCTGAGTTCAATTCTCAGTCCCGCTACTATAGAGCAGAATAGCCACCCAAAAGGTGGCTATTCTGCTCTATAATGCGCGTCAATTTAACAAGGAGGGCAACACAAATAGTGCCGCCCCTCCTTGTTTTTCTATGTCCGAATGTGTCAGAAGACTTTGATGGTGACGTACCGCTTGGGGTTGCGCC
The DNA here is from genome assembly GCA_946187345.1 of uncultured Porphyromonadaceae bacterium. GTDB lineage: Bacteria > Bacteroidota > Bacteroidia > Bacteroidales > Muribaculaceae > Sodaliphilus. Next base: position 2,160 of record CAMHQD010000012.1, read on the forward strand.
GGATGTCCATAAAGAGAGAGTCGAGGTCGGCAACGGTGGCATTTGCCTGGTCGTAGAATGAGCGGTCGTTGAGCAATAGGCCGAGTGAGTTATCCTTGGAATTGAGCTTGTCGCTGACCTGCTTGAAGTTTGCCATTGTAGCATTGAGTGAACTGATCGTCTGATCGATGGGCATACTATTGAGTTTGCCTGAAAGGTCGACAAAGTTGGTGCTTGTTGTGTTGAGTTTGCCGGTAATCTCGTTTACGTTGGTCATGACGCCGGGCACGCTTTTGTTGAGTCCCGTCATGAGGGCGGAGAGTTGGTGACTGCTATTGGCCAACTCAGCGGTGATGCCGTCGAGACGTGTCACGGCGGCGGCAAGTGCCGGATCGGCAGTGAGTCGGTTAAGGTTTGTCATAATGGAGTCGACTTTGGGCAAGATGGATGCTATCTGAGGCAGCATGTCGCCTGCTTTGTCCATCAGACCGGATTGGTTGACACCGGGGATGTTCTCCCCCACAGCATAATAGTCATTGCCTTGGGCCAGTGTGATGGCTACCGAAGCGGTGCCGGTGATGCTTGAATTGATGGAGGCACTGCTGCCGCGCGGGATTTTGAGTTCCTGGTCGAGCGACATCATCACCTTGATTTGGTTTGTCTCGAAATCATACTTCATCTCTCTCACCTGTCCCACATTGAAGCCGTTGACAGTGACGGGGGCCGCCTCGGCGAGGCCGTCCACCTTATTAAATGTAGCATAGTAGAAGTTGGCCGGCTCAAACATATTGATGCCTTTAAGGAACTCTATGCCCCAATAGAGTAGAGCGAGACTGACCATGACGGTCACCGCAATGAGAACGTTTTTCTTCATCTTATTGAGTAAAAAATATTGCCGTTGTTATTTTAATATAACGATATTTTGCGCCCGTTATTGAGCGCGTGTTCAATTATCGCGTCAGATATGGCTTTGGCCAAAAGCCGCTGTCCGTCATCTCCCGCGAGCCATCGCGCCTGTTCATCGTTGGTGAGATAGTCCATCTCGATGAGTATCGCCGGCACGCGCGCAGCGGTAAGGACGAGCAGGTTGTCCTGCCTCACCTCACAACTCTTGCGCGCGGCAGTTGTGACGAGGTGACGGCTGAGCAGTCGTGCCATCTCAATGGCCGTGAGGCGGTTGCCGCGCATCGCATTGAATGTGGCCGAAGCCTGCATTACATCTGCCGGGGGGATGTCCGAGATCAATCGCGGCGGTGGCGCGATGAAAAGGACTGCTCCATCGATTGCCTGGGCCGAGGAAGTGTGATGAGCCGCCTCTCCCAACGAGTTGCAATGAAGCGACAGCATCAGGTCGGCGCGCGCATTGTTTGCGATGCGCGCACGCTCTGCAAGGTCAACATACTCGTCACGCTCGCGGGTAAGGATAACGTCCACATTGCCGCCACATCGCTGTTGCAGTTCTTGCCGGAGACGCTGTGCCACCGATAGTGCCACATCCTTCTCGCTCACACCATTGACAACCGCCCCATAGTCATGTCCGCCATGTCCTGCGTCAATCACTATGGTGAGCGTCGCGGCGGCAGCCACGAGTTGACTTGTAATCAAGCACATAAGTATGCCCATGAGACGCCTTGATGCGTCCCACAATGGCCGTACTGACGACCGGCATCTACCGGCACAAGGGCCTGCTGCTGTCTGGGCAAATGTTGAATTTTGCATTTACGATTTGCAAAATTACTGCTTTTTCATTTCCGAACCAATTTTTTTGGAAAAATAGAACTAAATCCGGTAATTTTTTACTAAATTTGTAGCCTTAACAACAATTTCTAACTACCCACAATCATGGCAACGGACAATAAACGCAAGAAAAGTTATGGTCTGATCGGATATCCCTTGGGCCACTCGTTTTCCCGTGACTACTTTAACCACAAGTTTAAGGCAGAGGGCATTAATGCAGAGTACATCAACTTTGAGATAGAAGACGTGTCAATGCTGATGGAACTTCTCGCCGAGCATCCAGAGCTTGACGGACTGAACGTGACCGCTCCATACAAGGAGCAAGTCATCCCTTACATGACATCAATGGATCCAATCGCCGAGCAGATTGGCGCGGTGAACGTCATCAAGTTATTGCGCGACACTGATGGAGAACTCATAGGCATGCGCGGCTACAACAGTGATGTGGTGGGATTTAGCAAAAGTATCGAGCCGTTGTTGACATCCTCGCGGTCGAGTGCTCTCATTTTGGGCACCGGCGGGGCCGGCAAAGCGGTGGCTCGGGCATTAGAAGATTTGGGTGTGGAAACGCACTTTGTGTCTCGACGCAAGTCGGCGAGCACAATCGCCTATGAGGAACTGACGCGCGCAATGGTCCAGCACAGCAAGATTGTGGTGAACGCGACACCGGTGGGAATGTATCCCAACGATGACCTGACGCCAGACTTCCCGTTCCGTTTCTTGGGCAGTGAGCATTTGTGTTACGACTTGATTTACAATCCCAACGAGACGCGTTTCATGCGTGAGAGTGCCGCTGCCGGCGCGGAGACCAAGAACGGCTTGGAGATGCTACTGTTGCAGGCGTTCGTCTCTTACGAGATTTGGACGCGCCGTGAGTTATAACACCTGCGTCACATTCAAAAAAGTAATGAACTCAACTTAAACAACTTTAACTGGTTTTTCTGTAGTTATCAATTAATCACAAAGTTTTTTAAGTTGTGTTCCTGAATTTTCTGCACATTAAAAGTGGACTCGTCACTCATTTGTCACGTTTATGAGCAGGCAACTTCTTGACGAGTTGCCCACCTTGCGTGTACTGTTGCCAATGGCGGGCGGCATATACTTGAGCGACTTTCTCGACTGCGAAGCGTCTTTCACGGTAGTTGTCGCTATCGGCATTGTCGGCATCCTGATGACAGCGGCGCTCTTTTGGGCACGTCCAAGAGTGTCTCTATTGTCCGTTGTGAGGAGGCTAAGGACTGTGCCGGTGTCGTGCCTCGCGCTATCATTGGGAATGATACTGATGTCTACGCGGTTGCCACGCGAACTGCATCTTATCTCTGACGAGCATGTGGCGGCCCGCATTGAGTCGATTTCGCTCAAAGAGCAGTCAATGAGGCTTGAGGCGACACTTGTTGCCGCCGGCCAATCGGCAGAAGTGGCAGGCAACCGCATCATGATTTATACGGCTGGCTGTGACTACACACTCGCCGCAGGCGATGTGATCGCGTTTCCGCAATCACTCACTCCTATCACCGGCAGCGGCAATCCGGGAGCATTTGACTTTGGCTCGCACTTTAGACACAAGGGAATAGCCTACCGCCAGTTTATTGACGCGGAGAATATAAATCGTATAGGCACGTTTGACACATTCATGACGCGCATAGCACGTTACCGTCGCACCGCGGAGCACGCTGTCATGTCGCTCGATGGGCTCTCTCCAGAAGCCCGTCGGCTCTCAATAGCCATAGTGCTCGGCAACGATGACTACATCGACCCCGATGTGAGAGACGAGTTCTCGGCCGCAGGCATCGCGCATGTGCTCGCCCTAAGCGGATTACATATCGCCATACTCACAATGCTCACGATGGTCTTGCTGTATCCGATGGACAGAGCCGGGCACAAACGGTTGCGGTTATTTGTCACGCTGATGATTGTGGCGGCATACGCCGTGTTCACCGGGTTGTCGCCATCGGTGGTGAGAGCCGCCATCATGACAGCGGTTGTGACATGGGCATTCTACATTTACCGCCGCACAACAATAGCAGATGCACTCTGTATCGCGGCAGTGATCACTCTTGCCTTCCGTCCTGAAGATCTTTTCTCGGCCGGTTTCTGGATGAGTTACTTGAGCGTCACTACGATAACAGTAGTTGGCTACACCATCCTGCCGAGACTTAAAACTCGTCTGGTAATCGTCAATTATATCACCGGCATTGTGGTATCGTCGATAGCGGCCATGATTGCCACAATGCCCATCACCATCTACTGTTTCAATAGCGTGGCTCCATTGAGCGTTGTCGCCAACGTGGTAGTGCTACCGTTTTTCCCACTGCTGATGATTGCGTGCATGATGGCAGTTGCCGGCGCGGCGGCCGGCATTGAGTGGGCATGGATAGACAACGTTGTCAACGCAGGCAATAATTGTATATCGTGGGTTGCCGACGCGATAGCACGATTGACGCAGTCCCTTGGCATCGGCGCTATGCACATCGGTTATATCACCGCCGTTCTTGCCGTGATATCACTGATTGCGGCACTATTATGGCTCGTGTGGCGGCAACACCGCTATGCGGTATCGGCCGCGGCGCTGCTCATTGCTGCTATTGCGATCGAGACGGCAAGCATCGCCACCAGGCCGAGCGAGGGAGTAATTCTGCTCAACGACAGTCGCCACACGCCGTTGATTGCCCATAATGGTGACACAGCCGTGGTGTGGATGCCATTCGACAAATATGTTGACAAGCAGTCATTCTTACGGTCACAACGCAATCTTCTTGCCGGGCTTGGAGTGAGCAAGGTCAGTATTGCTACCGATAGTAATGAGGACAATCGCCTCGTCAGGATGCAACTTGCCACAATCGGCGGAAGGCGTTTTCTCGCTTTAGGCGGTGGGCACTGGCGAGACAAGCGCATCAATAGCGACGGCATCAGTACGGATTTCGCCGCACGTTTACGCACCGACTATGCTATTGCCACACGCCGTTTCCGCGGCTCTCTCGCCACCGCAACACGCTTCGTGACATTCGACACGCTCATCATCAGCGGCAATGTGTATGGCCCGCGGCGAGCGACACTCATTGCCGAGTGCGACAGCATGAGGCTGCCCTACATTGACATCGCCTCCTCGGGTGCGTTTGTCCGTTGAAACACTACCGGAATTCATGACATTCGGCAATTTTGTTTTTAATTTTTCAGACGAAAAGTTATTAACACCTATTGCATGGTTGCGGCAAAAGCAGTAATTTTACACCCACGTTTACGCGGCCGGATGCCGCAAAGTTCTAATCGTAATTATTACAGCTGCTTATTTCCATTAATGATACCCTTTGTTCATCTCCACGTCCACTCACAATACTCTATTTTGGACGGTCAAGCGGCCATCGGCAAGCTTGTTGAAAAGGCGATTGCCGATGGTATGCGCGGCATGGCCCTCACCGACCACGGCAATATGTACGGCGTGAAAGAATTTCACGACATCGTGTCCAAAAAAAATAAAGATGTTGAGGGTGAAATTAAGCACCTCAACGGCGAACTAAAGGAGGCTGAGGCAGCCGGCGATGAGACTCGCATCGCCGAGTTGAACACACAGATTGCTGAAGCCCGGCAGCGGCTGTTTGTTCCGATTTTCGGATGTGAGGTGTACGTTGCCAACGGCGACAAGCGGGAGCACACCGACAAGCGCGACATCGGCCGACACTTAATTCTGCTTGCCAAAAACTACAAAGGCTATAAGAACCTGTTGAAGATTGTGTCTCGCGCGTGGACTGACGGTTTCTATAGTCACCCACGCACGGACAAAGCCGACATCGAGAAGTATCACGAGGGCATAATCTGCTGCTCAGCATGCTTGGGTGGGGAGGTGCCACAACTTATCCTGCACGATGAGATAGACAAGGCTCGTGAAGTTGTCAAATGGTTCCACGGCGTGTTTGGAGATGACTACTACTTAGAACTTCAGCGCCACAAAGCGACTGTTGAGCGTGCCGCCCACGACACTTTTCCCAAGCAGCAGAAGGTCAATGCCGTCCTAATGGATTTCGCCCGGGAGATGGGCATCAAATTGGTGTGTACCAACGATTCACACTTTGTTAACGAGGATAACGCCGAAGCCCATGAGCGCCTTATTTGCCTCTCAACGGGCAAGAAAATCACTGACGAGGACATCATGCTCTATACCAAGCAGGAGTGGTTCAAGACGCAAGAGGAAATGAACGGCGTGTTCGGTGACATACCCGAGGCGTTAAGCAACACATTGGAGGTGCTCGACAAAGTGGAAATCTATAGCATCGACCACGGTCCGATCCTTCCGGACTTCCCGCTGCCCGATGGTTTTGAGAACGAAGATGACTACCTGCGGCACCTTGTCTTTGAGGGCGCAAAGGAGCGTTGGGGGGACCCACTCGATGATGAGCACCGCGAGCGGTTGGACTTCGAGTTGGAAACCATCAAAACAATGGGTTTCCCGGGCTACTTCCTCATCGTGCAGGACTATATCCGCGTTGCTCCGTCATTAGGCTGCTCGGTTGGTCCCGGCCGTGGCTCGGCCGCAGGCTCGGCAGTAGCCTACTGCTTAGGCATCACCAAGATTGACCCGTTGAAGTATGACCTGCTGTTTGAGCGATTCCTCAACCCGGACCGCATCTCCCTTCCCGATATTGACGTAGACTTTGACGATGACGGCCGCGCTCTCGTGCTCAAGTACGTCACAGAGAAATACGGTGCCGAGAAAGTGGCTCACATCATCACTTACGGCTCGATGGCCGCCAAGCAGGCAATCAAGGACGTGGCGCGTGTCGAAGGCGTGCCGCTGCCCGAGAGCAACCGCTTGGCCAAGATGATTCCCGCCAAGCCCAACGACATGCCGCTCATGCCCGGCGAAAAGGACAAACGGTACAAAATCACCGTATCCAACTGTCTGAAGTGCTTCCCCGAGTTCGCCGCCGAGCGCAAGAACCCGGACCACCTAATCGCCGACACCATCAAATTCGCCGAACAACTTGACGGCAACATCCGCGGCACCGGAGTGCATGCCTGCGGCGTGATTATCGGGCGTGATGACATTACAGACTGGGTTCCGGTGAGCACCGCCACCGACACACAGACCGGCGAGAAAGTCATTGTCACCCAATATGAGGGCAGCGTGATTGAGAGCACAGGTCTAATCAAAATGGACTTTTTGGGGCTCAAAACACTCTCAATTATTAAAGAGGCGCTTGAGAATATAAAAGTAACACACGGCATCGAGATTGACATTGAGACTATTCCCATTGATGATCCCAAGACCTACCGCCTCTACTGCGAGGGCCGCACCACGGGCACCTTCCAGTTCGAGTCGGCCGGTATGCAGAAATATCTCATCCAACTTCAACCGAGCACATTTGAGGATTTGATTGCAATGAACGCTCTGTATCGCCCTGGGCCGATGGACTACATTCCGCAGTTTATCGCGCGCAAGCACGGTCAGGAGCCAATCGTGTATGACATTCCGTGCATGGAGCAGTACCTCAAGGACACCTACGGCATCACGGTCTATCAAGAGCAGGTGATGTTGCTCTCAAGGTTATTGGGAGGCTTCACGCGTGGCCAAAGTGACACATTGCGCAAGGCCATGGGCAAGAAGCAGATTAAGAAGATGGAAGAGTTGGAAGAACTCTTCTACGAGGGAGGTGAGAAGAATGGCCACGACCGCAAGGTTCTTGCCAAAATTTGGGACGACTGGCGCAAGTTCGCCTCATACGCTTTCAACAAGAGCCATGCCACTTGTTACAGTTGGGTGGCTTACCAGACAGCGTACCTCAAGGCCAACTACCCCAGTGAGTATATGGCAGCGGTGCTCAGCCGCAACCTCAACGACATCGCCAAACTCACAAAGTTCATGGATGAGTGCAAGGCTATGGGAATCAAGGTGCTCGGTCCCGACATCAACGAGAGCCGTTCATCGTTCAGCGCCAACCGCGCCGGCGACATCCGTTTTGGTCTGGCAGGAATTAGCGGCGTGGGAGGAGCGGCGGTCGAGCAGCTTATCGCCGAGCGTGAGCAGAACGGCCCGTTTGAATCAATCTTCGACTTTGTGCAGCGCGTCAATTCACGCACGTGCAACCGCAAGATGCTTGAAGCATTTGCACAAAGCGGCGCCTTTGACTGCTTCAAAGAAATCAACCGTGAGGACTTCTTTGTCGTCAACGAACGTGGCGAGGTGTTCAGCGATGTTTTGATGCGATTTGGCCAAAGTTTCCAATCCAGCAAAATGTCGATTCAGAACTCTCTCTTCGGCGGGCTGGAGGACGAGATTGAGGTTAACACGCCAGAGATCGTCCACGGCACTCCCTGGCCCGACTTGGAACGCCTTGACAAGGAACGCAAGCTCGTGGGCATCTACTTGAGCGCCCACCCGCTCGACCCATATTACATCGAAGTGAAATATGGCTGCAACACACAGTTGAGCGAACTTGACGATAAGAGCGACTTGCTTGATCAAGAATTGACAATGGCAGGGCTCGTGGTGGACTATCAAGAGAAAATGAGCCAAAAGGGCGGCAAATTTGGCATTATTAAAATTGAGGATTATAGCGGTTCGCATGAGTTCCGCCTTTTCCGACAACAGTTTATCGACTATGCCAAGTATGGACAAACAGGCGTGGCTGTGTTCATTCGCGGTATGTATCAAAAAAACCGTTATAACGACAACATCCAGTTCAACATCACATCGATGCAACTATTGGAGAATGTCAAGGGGACACTGATGCGCAATATCCTCATTTCACTGCACGATGATGAGTTTGAGGCGGCAGGCTCTCTATCCAAAGCATTCGTTCCGCTTAAGGAGAAAAGTGGCGTTGAACTATTCTTCCGCGTCATGGACTCGGAGCATAATCGCACGGTTGACCTGCGCAGTTCCAAGTACCGGTTCGCTCTCTCGAAGGAGACTATCGGCATGCTTGAAGATCAAGAGCTTGACTTCCGTTTTAATGCTATCATATGAGCAAATTAAACACTAACAAAACAATAATAAGAAAATTAAAATGGCATTTGTATTTACTGACGAGAATCTGAACGGCATCATCGCGCAAGGTGGCCCCGTGGTTGTTGACTTTTGGGCGACTTGGTGCGGTCCTTGCCGTGCCATCGCTCCCGTGATTGAGGAGTTGGCTCACGACTACGATGGCCGTGTGTTGATTGGCAAGTGTGATGTTGACGAGTGCAGCGACGCTGCTGCCGAATTCGGCATCCGCAGCATTCCAACGCTGTTGTTCTTCAAGGATGGCAAACTGGTTGATCGCCATGTTGGCGGCACTACGCGCGATGTGCTTGAGGCTAAGGTAAAGGCTTTACTATAGCCTTACGCTTCGGCCGTCATCACGGATGATGATTCATTTATAACAGTGACGGTTCTTGTGTTTCGCAAGTGAGACACAAGAACCGTCACTGTTTGTCGCAAAGATTTGCCTGGTCAATCCGCCGAAGCCACAACATTGGTTTTCAACTCATCGGTATCATAGTCGCCAAACCAGTCGTGGAGTTTGTCGACAGCCCGTTGCTCTATCTCAGGGGTCACATAGGCGCTCGCGGTGTACATCGCCCAAGTGAGAGCCGCCAAATCATCGGTGAAGCCCAATACCGCAATGGCATCGGGGATGAGGTCCGCGGGCAGAATGAAATATCCCAACGCGCCAAAGATCTTCATCTTATCGGTAGATGACACGCGCGGGTCGCGTGAAACATAATACAGCACGAGTGCCATATACACCACCTTGATGCCGGCGCGCTTGGCAACCCGGGCAAGTTTGCGCCAGAGGTTGCCGGAGTCAAAAAAACGGCGATAAGCCTCAAAGTCGAAAATCTTTTTCATCTCCACTTCAATGTAAGATTAATTGCCATGAATTATCCTTTAGTCCGATATAGTAGCCTGCAACAATCGTGCCACAATAGAACAACGGGCAATTCATGGCAATTTACACTCATAAAATCAACGCCACTGGCTTTGAATTTCGCGAACCTTATAGTCAAGTCGTTGCGCCAGGGGCATCGTAGCCTCGGTGAGTTGTGGTATGGAGAGCACGTTACCTATTGCAGCCGGGATATCTGTACCACGCAGCGTGCCATCGTCAATCATACCCTGAGCACAATCGAGCAGGCTCGCCATCAGTTGCTCATCGACATCATAACTCCACCGCAGCGCTTCCTCAATCGATACTGGACGCACTCCGCCATTGCCTGCGCAGTTGATTGGCTGGATTGTGACATCAGGATAAGCGGATCGCAGCAATTCAATGTTGTCGGTATTGCTTGACCAGGATGCCACCAATTGGTCCATTGGTGTATAGCGCCATTGCGTTTTACCACGATTGACAGCATTCTTGAAGCAGGTCACAAGGTCATTATAAACCATCACCACGCTCACATCGGTCATCCCTGCGGCATACGCCTTGTTTATAACGTCCACCAGGTGGCGGGCGTCGCTCAAGTCGGCATCATAGACCAGTCCGGCGCCATTCAGTTTGAGAGCGCGCACGGCCGTACTCTTGCCACTGGCCGGTGGACCTGTGACAATAACCATATTCTTCTTGCCCAACTCGACGGCACGGCTGAGCATACGGTCAAAGACAGCGTCTTCAATCACACCGACTGCCTCGGTGTAGTCGGCCGCATTGGATGCAATATAACCGATAGGGCGCAACAGCATCAGCATCTCGTTGGGATCGAGAGTGTTACCGGCGCTACCCATATACTTGTCGACAAGTTGTTGCAGGCGAGGTTTCACCCAGGCCGTCGCCGCGCTGCCCGTTAACTGTGGCTGCGGAGCCTCAATGGTTAGAGGCGCCGGATAGCGGTTGATGCGGTTGTGACGACGGATATCCATGAGTTTGTTCTGGTTAAAGTAACTATCGCCCGGCAGTTGATAGCGGGCATTTCCTTTGTCGTCTTGCTTGAAGAGCATCAACGACTCCTCGCCACGATCCACAAAGGTTACCCATCCGCGCGGTGACAGCAGATACTCTTCGTCACCGAGTACAGCGTTCACCAGGCAGTTGGTATCCCACATCCGCTGACCGGTGTCGCAGGTATAGTACGCATAAACGCTCTTAATCGGGTTGACTTCAACGGTCGAGAGGTCGGTCAACACATCACGCGGAATATAGTCCATGCCATCGCCCACATTACTTGGCGACATCACTAAGTCAACACTGGACGGCAACTTGTTATAAAAGATGGCGCTCTGGCGACTGGCGGCCCGCATATTGTAGCCACACAAACTGTCGCCTGCCTCAAAACGGCCGCTCTGGATATAAATGGCCTTCACCTTCTTATCCAGCAAATCGACACCGGTGAGTTTGGAATACTCGTCGGCGCCACTCTCCATCAGTTGCGAGAGTGTGGTGGCGAAACCGATGGCGACGATTACTATCGACTTGTCGTCGGCGTTGGCAAGCAACTTACGATAGAGCTTGTAACCATCGGGCAACGACGAAGCCTGATGAGTGCGTTTGAACAGCGGCAAGCCGTCCTTGTCTTTCATGTCGCAAATACCATTATAGGGAATAAAGCAACGCGGATTTTTCACTCCGTTGCGCTCCAGTCCCACAGGGATGTCCGGGTGGCCATAATAGGTGTTGAAAATGTCAACAACACCGGCATTCTTCTCGCCCTCCCGATCGACTATGATACCTTTGAGGTCCACCTTGCCCTCGTCAATATAGTGATGGAGCATCATCAGGGCGAACAGATCGTCGGTCGAACTGCCGAAGTCCGAATCAAGAATCATCTGCACGGGTTGCCGCGTGGAGGTTGCTGTCACGGCTGCGCGTGAGCGGGCCGTTGTCACTGACTTGGACGATGAGCAGGCGGCGAGCGTCCACACCAACACAACGCCCATCATACACATGGCTGTTCTGAATGTAGTTTTCATATCGGTTAAAATTAAGAGTATTGATTGTTACAAGCGCACAAAGATAACAAATTTTCGGCAAAGTTGCAACACATTTAATCTTGAGCCTTCAACTCGCGACGCAGGAACCGGGCCGTGAGACTTGTCTCGCTTTCTGCCACCTGTTCCGGTGTACCGGTGGCGACAACTTGGCCTCCGCCACGTCCGCCTTCCGGCCCCATATCAATAATGTAGTCGGCACACTTGACTACGTCCAAATTGTGTTCAATGACAATTACCGTGTTACCGCGGGCCACTAATCGGTCAAGCACTGCGAGCAAGATTTTTATATCCTCAAAATGAAGACCGGTGGTTGGCTCATCTAAAATGTAAACGGTGCGGCCGGTGTCACGCCGCGAGAGTTCGGCTGCCAATTTCACACGCTGGCACTCTCCTCCACTGAGCGTGCTCGACGGTTGGCCCAACTTGATGTATCCGAGGCCAACGTCTTGCAATACCTTTATCTTGTTGAGTATATGCGGGATTGCCTCAAAGAAGTCCACGGCTTGATTAATTGTCATATCGAGTACATCCGCGATGCTCTTTCCCTTGAATTTGACCTCAAGAGTCTCGCGGTTGTAGCGTTTGCCGCCACAGGCTTCACAGGGCACAAGCACGTCAGGCAAGAAGTTCATCTCAACAGTCTTGTATCCGTTGCCCTTGCACACCTCGCATCGGCCGTTGCCAGTGTTGAACGAGAAACGTCCGGGTTTATATGCGCGGATTTTCGACTCGGGCAAGCCCACGTAGAGGTTCCGGATGTCGTTAAAGACACCGGTATAGGTGGCGGCATTGGAGCGCGGAGTGCGTCCCAATGGCGACTGGTCGACAGTGACTACTTTATCAATATTATCGAGACCGTCAACGCTGTCATAGGGCAACGGAGCCGTGAGAGAACGATACAGATGCTGACTGAGGATGGGTTGCAACGTGGCATTGATTAGGGTGCTCTTTCCGCTACCACTGACACCAGTCACGCAAATGAGAGTTCCCAAAGGGAATGACACATCAATACCACGCAGATTGTTGCCACGGCAACCGCGGAGCGTGAGCATGGCACCGCTCCCCTGCCTACGGTTGCGAGGCACGTTGATGGCCCGTGTGCCATTGAGGTAGTCGGCGGTCAATGTGTGGGTTGAAAGCATCTCGGTTGGCGTGCCTTGGAAGACGACATGGCCGCCACGTCGACCGGCCTGCGGACCGATGTCAATGATATGGTCCGCAGCAAGCATCATGTCTCGGTCGTGCTCAACGACAACAACTGTGTTACCCTCATCGCGCAGATGCTTAAGAGATGAGATTAAGCGCTCGTTGTCACGTTGGTGCAGGCCGATGCTTGGCTCATCGAGTATATAGAGAACATTGACGAGTTGTGAACCGATTTGCGTGGCAAGACGGATGCGCTGGCTCTCGCCGCCACTCAACGTGGCGCTCGCGCGGTTGAGAGACACATAGTCCAACCCCACATCGAGCATGAACTGGAGGCGCGACCCGATTTCCTTGACAATCTCACGCGCCACCTCCCATCGAATCCCTTCAAGATGATTGTGCAGGTCATCGACCCAATCTTTTAATTGATCGATATCCATCTCGGCGAGTTGGGATATATTCTTGCCGGCAATGAAATAGTGAAGCGCCTCACGATTGAGTCGACGACCGTGGCACTCGGGGCAGGTCATCCGTGAGTAGAACTGTCCCGCCCACTTTTGCGCCTGCGAGCCAGCATTCTCGTCCTGCTGCATCTCGATGTACTTGAGTAGTCCCTCAAAGGTATAAAAATAGTTTGAAGTGGACATCGTTTCAGTGCGCACCGCCAATCGCTCGTCAGTTCCGTTCATTATGTCATCGAGGCATTCATCCGGAAGGTCGCGCAGCGGAGTATCGAGCGAGCAACCATATTTTTCGCAAATGGCTTGCACTTGCCAGAATATGAGCACATTTTTGTATTTCCCTAAAGGGAGAATACCACCGGCACGAATACTCAAATCCATGTCCGGCATCACCTTGTCACGGTCAATGAGGTTGACGTATCCCAATCCTTTACAGCGCGGGCACGCGCCCTGAGGCGAGTTAAACGAGAAGTTGTGTGGCGCGGGCTCAAGGTAACTCAAGCCGGTTTCCGGATCCATCAGCGCCTTGCTGTAATAGCCAATCTCGCCGCTGTCGGCATCGAGCACCATCAACTGTCCGCCACCTTGCTCAAACGCTTTAGTTGCAGTATCATAGAGTCGCTTTCGGTCTTTTTCCTGCACCTTCAGTCGGTCAATCACCAACTCGACGGAGTGGTTGCGATAGCGGTCCAATTTCATACCGAATGTGATTTCCTGCAACTCGCCGTCAACCCGCACGTTGAGATAGCCTTTCTTGCGCAACTGCTCGAACAGGTCTTTATAATGACCCTTGCGGTTTTTGACAAGAGGAGCGAGCACATAAACTTTATGACCGGCATATCGGGTGAGCATCATGTCAATAATCTTATCGACTGTGTACTTCACCATGGGCTTGCCACTAAGGTAACTCACAGCCTCGCCGGCGCGCGCATATAGCAATCGGAGGTAGTCATAGACCTCGGTGGTGGTTCCGACAGTGCTTCGCGGGTTTTTGTTTGTTGTTTTTTGGGCGATGGAGATGACGGGGTTCAAACCGCTGATGAGGTCAACGTCAGGCCGCTCGAGCACGCCAAGCATACCACGGGCATAGGCCGAGAAGGTCTCAAGGTAGCGACGTTGTCCCTCGGCAAAGATTGTGTCAAACGCCAACGAACTCTTTCCGCTTCCACTCAATCCGGTGATAACCGTGAGACTGTAGTGCGGTATCTCAACGTCTATATTCTTTAAGTTGTGGACGCGCGCACCAAGCACGGTCACACTACCCTTTTCGGAATTCATAATTCACAATTCATAATTCACAATTCCCTCTCCATAAAGCAGAATAGGAGGGCGTCACTCAACAACGCCACCGCCGTCCCCGCCGCCTGCGTCAGGCAATTCGCCGCCTTCACCGCCACTGTCGCCGGCATAGGGGTTCTTCTTGTGGCGGATAATGTTGATGTCACCGCTGAGTTTGTATTTCTTGCCGTCGCTGCCCGTTGCTTGAATGACATAGTAGTAAACGCCGGCGCCAACGAGTTTACCGTGGTACGTGCCGTCCCAACCCTGGGACGGGTCAGTGAACTCACAGACTTTGTTGCCCCATCGGTTGAAAATCCAGCAATGGAAATCAATGATTGAACTATACGAGACCTTCCACACATCATTTGTGTTCTCGCTTGAGCCCGGTGAGAACACATTTGGACAAAGTAACTCGCTCACCCCGATTGACACGGTGAACACGTCACTGGCTGCCTCGCAAGTGCCGTCGCCGTTGGCTACGATATAGCGCAAATAGAACGTTCCCGCCTCGTTGAAAGTCTGGTCAAGCACATTGACATTCATTCGCTGGTCTATGGTCTCAAATTCCGGATCGGTCGCCAGTTGCCACTCTTGAAAAACAACAGCGTCAGTTGGCCAGCCCGTAAAGATAATGTGGACCGGCGCGCTGCCGCCCAGCATTTGACCATCCTCACCTGCCGCTACATTTCTTTCGTTATCATTATCACGGGCTTCTTGAACGGCTGTGGCGCGACAATCAACGGCCCGTGTGACGTAGGTGTCGTCACTCTCGACAGTCACCGCAGCGCCCCACTGCTCCATAAAGCGGTCGCCACTCAGCGTGAACGTGGTGTTGCACAGCGGCGAGGGAATGACGATTTCGTCCTGCAGGCTCTCGAGGTTTCTCTCAACGGGAACCTGCGTCCAACCGGTTGTGGTACTGTCGTTGACCCATTCCAGAGTGTTATACTCAATCTTGAACTCACGGTCTAGTACGCGGCGAGCGCCGTTTATCGAGTAGTAGATGATTTCGGGAGCCGAGCCGTTGATAAAGAGGCGCGTGGTACCGCAGTCATCGTTGGAGGCATCATGGCTGATGCCATGCAGTTCCATGCCAAATGTGCTATAGTCTGTCACCCAAACGTAGGTGGGTGTCGTACCCTCGGTGATGATGTAACCATGGTTTGCCTTTATCTTCGACAGACGTGACACGCGGCCGGTACGTGTCACACCTTCCGTGTCCACAACCGAAGCGCCGCCACCCTCACCAAAGTCTTGCCACATGACCGACACGGATGCGCTGGCTGCCGTATATGTCATCGTCACGCCATCGACGCCGTCGAGCACATAGATGCAATGCAAGCCGGTTGAGGCCTCAGGAGTAACGCTGATGGCATCACGCGTTGTGCCATTGAACGATATTGTGCCGGCGGATGCCACGACAGCGGCCGCCGCCACTAATATTGCTGATATTCTTTTCGTTTCCATAATAATATATAACGAGCCACACCACCCGAATATTTCATCAGCCCATCACTCAAGTGACCAACCTTGCGAGAGAGGCCGGCCGAGCAGGAAATCATGGGCACTCATGCGGCGCCCGCCGGCAGGCTGCAACTCGTCCACACGCAGATAGCCGTCGCCGGTTGCAATGTACAACTCACGGTTGAACACCATCGGCGCGCCGGGACGATGATGCTCATCGGTGCCAGGCCGCCAATGGGCCGACATGGGTCGTGTCGCGAAAATCTTGAGTTTTTGGGGGTCACCATCTTTCGGCACGAGTGTTGTCCAAGCCGCGGGTACAGGCGATAGTCCGCGCACGAGGTTATGCAACTCTCTCGCCGGACGCGACCAGTCTATGTGACAGGTGTCGGCGAAAATCTTTGGAGCAGGGGTGGCTTTCTCTCCGGCGGCAATGAGTTGCTCCTGAGCAGTGGTCTTGACCGACCCGTCGAGGATGCTGCGCACCGTGTCAAGCACCATGTCCGCGCCCAAACGCATTAGCCGGTCATACACCTGTCCGAGATTGTCATCGGGACCGATGTCGATGCGCCGCTGCTCTATAATGTCGCCTGTATCTATCTCGTGTTGCAAGAAGAAGGTGGTTACACCAGTCTCAGTGTCGCCATTGATAATTGCCCAGTTGATGGGTGCTGCGCCACGGTAGCGAGGCAGGAGCGAGGCGTGGAGGTTAAATGTGCCAAGCCGAGGCATGCTCCACACGACCTCGGGCAGCATACGGAAGGCGATGATAATCTGCAAGTCCGCATTGAGGCTCCTTAATTCTGCGACAAACGACTCATCTTTCAGGCTATCGGGTTGTAATAAGCGCAAGCCATGTGCGATAGCATACTGCTTGACCTCGCTCTGGATGAGGTGGTGACCGCGACGACCGGGCTTGTCGGTGGCGGTGACAACCCCAACGATATTATAGCCCTCGTCAACCAAACGGGAGAGACTCTCAACGGCAAACTCCGGCGTGCCGAAAAAAACTATTCTCAAATCTTTCTTCTCCATAATTCGCTTAACTAATGAATAACTCAGGATAATTCGTGTCCCATTTTGAGGGCCGCCTGCACGAAGTCGTCGTCGGGCATATCCCACGGGAGCCATTTGATGGGGTGTCCACGACGCTCCATGCCCCGCCACCACGTCATCTGACGCTTGGCAAACTGATGGATAGCCGTTTCAAGACGGCTGAACATCTCATCAAAAGACAACTCCCCTATCACGTGCATCGTCACAAATTTATATTCGAGACCATAATACATTAGGTCGTCCGGTGAGATGCCGCTGTCCAAGAGATTCCTCACCTCATCAATCATGCCGGCATCGAGGCGCGCGCGCAGGCGCCGGGTGATTCGCTCGCGGCGCGTGTCACGGTCTATCTCAATGCCAATCACCATGATGTCTTGTCGCGGATGGGGGCGGGTGAGGTCGTGCTCGTCGGGGTGCTCGTGATAGTGAACGGCAATCTCAAGGGCGCGTGTGGCACGGGCCACAGTGTCAATGTCACTATTGTTGCGCAGCGTCTTGTAGCGGCGCAACATCGCCGTGAGTTCCTCCAAACTTTTACCCGATAGTTCAGCGCGCAACGCTTCGTTGCGCGGCACCGGTGGCAACTGAATGCCATTCAGCACAGCCTCCACATACATTCCCGTTCCTCCACACAACACCTCCGGAACACCGCGTGACGCCAAGTTGGCCCGCGCTGCCCCATAGTCCCTAATATACTCATAGAGGTTATATTTGTAACCTGCAGGGCAGATGTCGATCAAGTGATATGGCACATCGCCGTACTCATCCAAGTCCTTGCCGGTGCCTATATCCATGCCACGGTAAACCTGACGCGAGTCCGCGCTCACCACTTCCCCGCCGATAGCCCGTGCCAGCGCCACAGCACGGCCTGTCTTACCGCACGCCGTCGGCCCTACAATCGCGTAATTCATAAATCATCGTTCAAGGTGGACGGGCACCTCCCCACCCACAATAAATATCTCTATTAACGTTCACCATACCGCGAGTCCTCGCGCCGGACGGGTGTAGAATCGCTTGAGACAAATTCAAGTTCAAAACCATCGTCAATCCAATGATAGACTTCGGTCACAATTTCACCGCTCATGGTGATATAAGTAGATGTAATCAATTGTCGCTCTTTGTCTATCTCCGGCTCGGCAATGTTGCAATAGTCTTTCACATGGTAGAACGACTGATTGAACCTGTTCCATACCCATGCGTGATACCTCGGCTCGCCGCGTTCCGTGCCGATATATACTTGCAGGTCAGGGCATCCGTCGAAGTTGATGTCGTTTTGCGACACTTCGTTGTCTTTTAGCCATAGGTCGGGAGCCATCGGCATGCACAACAGTAGGCTATCTCCAATGCGCACATGTTCGCACGTGGCGTCTGCCCACACGTTGAGGTACATCGCCTTGCCATCATCTCCCGGAAGATACTCAAGATGAATAGTATAGTCTTCACGGTCAGGCTGATCGTAACCCGCACAAACCGTCAACGTTCCGATCATCGCTAACCCCCAAATGAAGATTAATCTAAAATTGCTCATAATTCCATAATTTTCCACAAAATTACAAAAAAATACTCACCCACAAAAGGATAAAATATCATCTGCCGCAAATTCCCGTCTTTGCAAAGATTGGCCCTGCCTCACGTCAGATGACAGATTGCCATTGTCAACCGACAAGAACCTCGCTGGTATACTCAATCCCTGGCCATCCACCTGTCCCGCTTACGCGGGATCAGAATGGATTGGACAGGGATTGAGATGTATAAATATTGATTGGCGTGCGGCGAATAACTTAATCCCGGCAACGCGTTATCTTCAATTACTTGGCGAGAATGGCAGTCAGGATTGTGTTCACGTCACCAACGTCCACATTATTGTCGTTGTTGACATCATAGGCGGCGTCGTTGTTGCCCTCAAGGATAGCACTTAGCACAGCGTTAACGTCACCCACATCAACACTGTGATCGTTGTTCACGTCACAGATGTCGCGCTCGTCGCCATTGTCGCCGGGATAATCTGTCCATTGCCCATTTGGAAGCATTGCCTTCACCTCCCAGTTCTTGGATAATGCGAGGTTGACGGCCTCAGTGCTCACGCGGTTGAGTTCCACATCAATAATCGGGTTGTTGAGCGGCGATAGGTCATTGTCAACACGCATCACCTTGAGGGAACCTTTGTCGCTTGTGGCGCGTTGCGGCAGGGCATCAATAATGCTTTGTGTCATATCGCGATTCAAGTTGTTAACTTCGATGGTGACATTCTTTAGTGAGGCGGCATTGGCGGGAAGCACGAGTGAAGTGAAACCCTCTCCGTTGTGGTTACAAATCACATTCTCGAGCGCTTTGTTGACGCTGAGGTCAAGGCGTAACAACTTGTTGTGGTTGCAAATGAGTTTCTTGAGTGCCGGACATTCTGCCAATTCAATCTCAGTCAGGTTGTTGATAGAAACATCTAATGTCTCGAGTTTATCGTTGCCGTCGAGTGTAATTGATGATAGTTTGCCAATATAGTCATAGCGGAAGTTGCCTGCCACCTTAACGCTTTCCAACTCGGCAAGGCCACTCAGGTCGAGACTCGTCAGAGGCGAGAGCGTAATATCAATCTTGCGCAGATGTGGGCAGTTCTTGACGATGAGTTCCTCAAGCAGCGGCAAACTTTCACCCTCAATTGTTTGCAGTCTCTTCAACGACGACAGGTCGATAACCGATACACTATTTTGTCCGATATTAAGCGACTCGAGCATCTCGAAATAGCCAATACCGCTGAGGTCGGCAATTTTCTGATTATAGAGATTTATCGATGTGACAGACGCACGCTCGGTGTCACTGAGTTTCGCGTCGGAACCATACTCTTGAGCGAGAAGAAAATTACGGAAAGCCTCGTCCGGGAAATGCTCCTCATCAATAGGGATATACTGCTCGTCCAAACCGGCAAAGTCGACCCAACCGCCATTAGGAAGCATGGCGCGAACGTGCCAGTTTTTGGCAAGCGCAATATTTACAGCCTCTTTGCTCACTTGATTCTTCTCGAAGTCCATCGTTGTGGGTTGCATATTATTATCAACGCGCATCACATTAATCACGCCATAATAGACAGCATCCATCATTGGTAGCGCTTCCATTATTGCCATTGTGACCGCACGGCTGAGGTTGTTGCAACGGATTGTGACCGTCTGCAGTTTGGAGGGGTCAGTCGGCATAACAAGGCTTGTGAAGTTCTCTCCATTGTGCTCACAGTCAATCTGAGTCAGAGCAGAGTTCTCGCTCAAATCGAGTTCGCTCAACGCGCAGTATGAGCAATCCAGTTCTCTTATTGCGGTACAGGCCGAAATATCCAGAGCAGAGATCGATTTGTTGGAGTAGCATTTAAGCGACGTGAGGTTACTGCAGCCGCTCAAGTCAAGCCCGGCAATATTATTGACTGAGCAGTCGAGTACCTTCAGGTTAGGACAGCCACTCAGGTCAAGAGCCGTGATTTTGTTATACTTGCAGTGAAGTTCCTCCAAAGCAGTATTATCGCCCATAATAATCGTTGATACAAGCCCTTTGGCCGATGATGTGCCATCGATATCAACTTTTATGAGTTTATTGAGGTTTTGCAAATCAAGTTCGGTAATTGAGGTATGGCCGGCCTTTAGTTCTTGAAGCGAGGTGCCCACAACCCCCAACCAACTAAACTCAATTTTCTCCAACGTGAACATCTCGCTGCAGTCAAGTCTCTTAAGCAGATTGTTCCTGGCAACAAAGAGACTACTCAATTCGTTATTGCCGCAAACGAGTGTTTCCAATTTTGAGTTATTTTGCACATTGAGGAACGAACTCAACCGGTTTGACGAGCAATTCAGTGTCACAAGTTCCGGTTGCTTTGTCACATCAATAGCCGTGAGCCTATTGACCTGGCACAGCAGCGTGATGAGCGGTGAGTTTTCCGGCAAAGTGAGCGTCTCGATTTGATTGCTGGCACATTGCAGCGACTTCAGTCGCACGTTGGCCGAGAGATCGAGCGCGGTGAGGTTGTTGAAGTTGCAATTCAGACTCTCGAGTTCAGTGAAGAACGCGATGCCAGTCAAGTCCGCGATGTTTTTAGAGGCTACATCGATGTCGGTCGCGCCGGCAATCTCCCCCTCTGAGATGCCGTCCGAGCCGAAGCAACCAGTCAGGTAGGTGCGGAAGGCTGCGTCCGGAAAGTTAGTGGCGTCAATCGCGATAATCTTCTCGGTTTTGCCGGCATACGGTTCCCACTTGCGAGTTGACTGGTTATAAGCCAGCGGTGTCCACCCTTTGGTCTTGGCCGCTTCCACTTGTGCTACGGTCATCTCATTGCCCTCATCGGTGGGATAAATCACGCGAAATTCGCATAACGATGTCGCCCCCGAACGCAGGCTATTGACCAACGAGGCCATCTGCGCCGACGCAATCCGGTTCTTTTGACAATAAATCCTGTTGATTGTTGTGCAAGAACTAAGGTCAAGTTCGGTAATGGCATTGTCGCTGCAGTCCAACCAAGAGAGATTAGCATTGTTGCTAACGTTCAATTTTGACAGTTTGTTGCCGGAACAGTCAAAATACTGCAAGTTGCTGAACGGCGTCACATTGATTGAGGTCAGTTGGTTACCGTAAACATAAAGCGAACTCAGTTTCGACAGTTTATTGCTAAGGTCCAACGTAGTGAGTTCGTTCCCGCCAACGTTGAGAATTTCCAACTTGGTGAACACATAAAGCCATAGATAACCACTGATGTTGTTATCATTAAGATATAGTCTCTCAAGTTGCCGGAAATAAGTGATGCCTTGAGGATTGGAGATGCCCAGACCGTGCAGGTCAAGTTCTTTGACGCTCTCGAGTTCGGTAGTGGTGATCACACCGTCACTACCGTAAGATTGCTTCAACAGCCAGTTGCGGAACGCCGCGTCGGGAAACGATGTCTCATTGATAGTGACATCGGCGCGCACCTGTAACGCCACTGATGACGCGAGCGTGACAAGCACGAGGCAGAAAAGTCGTAATGTCTGTTTCATATTGTACATATTATCAGTTAATAATTTCATGTTGCAAATTTCCGAAATTCGGCACAAAAAAAATATGCACAATCGTGCAATTTCTTGCCACAATCGTGCATTATCGGGTGTTTAGGGCGACTTTTCTTTATATTTCTTGCTGCCGGAATTGAGTAGGGGTTTGATTGAATGTGCGTCTGAACGCCCGTGAGAAACCGGCCGCGTCCTCAAAACCGCACCGGAAGGCGACATCAGCAACCGTCGCCGTCGGCTCATCGCGCAAGATGGCTCTCGCCTGCTCCAATCTGACGCGCAACACATATTGCTGAGCGGTAACCCCGGTGATTTCCTTGATGCGGCGGTTAAGGTGTCCTCGCGTAATGCAAAGAGACGAGGCGAGCGTCTCAAGTGACAGATCTCCTTCGCCCATAGCATCGCGCACATGAGCAACAACATTATCAAGGAACTCGCGGTCAGCGGCAACGATGGAGTCCTTATCATTTTCAGTCACATTGTTAGCGGTAGTGTGCCTTTCGATTTGATAGGCATCAATAATCGCCTGCAATGCGGCCACACGCATCCGTGAGCGGCGGCGATACCACCACAAGAAAGCGGCTGTTATAGCGATTAGCGCTCCTACGCCAATAAATAATATATTGAGCAAGGAGTGATGGCGCTCATTTTCTTGCCGTAACCACTCGTTGTCAAACTCGGCGTTAAAGCGCGAGAGACTCTCGGCAGTGGAGTGGCTATAAAGCGAGTCTTTGAGCAGGTCAAAACGGTTCAACTCGATGTGGGCGCTATCGGGATTAATTGTCCAAAGACTCTCGTAAAGTCCTCGCCGGGCGTGCAACTCGTTTCCCACGTCACCCATCCGGACAAAAAGTGCCGCGGCCTCACGGAAGACGGGTACGGCTTCCGCATCACGCTCTTGCGACAACAACGATTTCCCCAACTTATTGAGGGCAATGCCAAGCGAATGGCTATCGCCACTCTCACGCAGCACCGGAATCGCTCGGTCTAAAGTCGCCTCCGCCTCGCTATAGCGATGGAGGCCAATGAGTGCAGATGCGATCTGCACCGAACGCACAGCGGCGCGATCCATACGGCCGTCAACACTGTCGGTCTTATGGGCAAGCATAGCATATCGCAAAGATTTCTCGTCGTCAAACATAGCGTGATATACCTCGCTTGCCGTGCCTTGCAGCACAGCAAGACGCACGGAATTATCGGCCTGTTGCGCTTGCTCGATAGCCTTGAGTATATACTTCTCGGCCTCTTGCGGACGGTTCGCACCCAAGTAGATTCCGGCAAGAGTATTCAGCGACGCACTCATCAAATCGGGGTCGCCGCTTTTCTCATCAAGCGCATAGCATTGCCGGGCATAATCCGCAGCGGCATTATAGTCGGCTTGACGGAAACACACAAGGGCAAGCAAATTGAGGCAATCTGCCTCGACCGTGGTTGCGCGGCATAGCGGCAACGCCTGCTCGGCGTGAGCGCGAGAAGCGGCATAGTCGGCAGTCGCGTAATAGTATTCCCCCGCCCAGTAGTTCACCTGCTGCGTTATTGTGCCGGCCGATGTCGTATCATTGAAAACCACTACGCCTTCGGTGAGTTTCGCCTCGGCAAACGTCTTCATCAATGAGTTCGCTACAGCCACACGGTCTTGCCCCGTGGCCGTCTCAAACATTTGCAACAGTGCGGCGACATCATCGGTGCCACTCATCGATGGCGCCAACACCACCGCCATTATTATAATCAATATCCTACACACAATAGTTGACGGTAATTGAGGGAAGGAAATTCAAATGGGGATGGCGATGAGTTCGTGCGGGAGGGCTTCGGTGACGCGCACAGTGGCAAACTCGCCTACGCTGAGTGGCTGCGACTTGTCGATGAGCACTTCGGGGTCGACTTCGGGAGAGTCCCACTCCGTGCGGCCCACATAACAGTCTTCTTCCTCACGGTCGACAATCACTCGCAGACTGCGTCCCACTTTCTCTTGCTGTATCTCCATCGAAATATCTTCTTGCAGGGCCATCAATGAGTCAAGACGCCGCTGTTTCTCTTCAGGAGGTACTATGTCACGCAGGTGTTGCGCGGCATAGGTGCCGGCTTCCTCACTATAGGCAAACGCCCCCATGCGTTCAAAGCGCGTTTGTTTCACCCATTCCATCAGTTCGTCAAACTCCGCCTCGCCTTCGCCCGGGAAGCCGACCATTAACGTCGTGCGCAAGTGCAGGCCGGACACACGCTGCCGCATTGCCGTGATAAGGCGCTCGGTGGCCTGGCGGTCGATATGGCGCCGCATAGCCGTCAGCACCTTGTCGCTTATGTGCTGCAAAGCAATGTCGAGATAGGAGCAGACGTTCGGCCGGGAGGCCATCACATCGAGCAATTCCATCGGGAACTGTGCCGGATAGGCGTAGTGGAGGCGTATCCAGTCGACACCGTCGATGTCCGCGATGCGGTCAACCAGTTCGGGCAGCATCATGCGGTTTTCAAGGTCGAGGCCGTAACTCGATAAGTCTTGTGCAATGACGTTGAACTCGCGCACACCTTTGTCGCGCAGGTAGCGCACCTCATCAAGAAGATTGGCCATGGGCACGGAGTGATGACGGCCGGTGATGAGCGGTATGGCGCAGAAGGCGCAAAAGCGGTTGCAGCCCTCAGATATTTTCAAGTAGGCATAGTGACCGGGGGTGGTGAGCACACGCTCGGCGGCGAGGTCGTCGCGATAGGCCTTGCCGAGGTAGTCGAGGATGCCGCGCCAGTCGAACTTGCCGTAGAAGCGATCCACTTCGGGCAGTTCATCGACCAGTTCGGCACGAAAGCGCTCGGCCAGGCAGCCCATGACGATGAGGCGCCCGATGTGGTGGCGGCGTTTCATTTCACCCAACTGAAGGATTGTGTCAATGCTCTCCTGTTGTGCATCGGCAATAAAACCGCAGGTATTGACGATAACAGTCTCGCCGTTGACACGCTCGGGGTCGTGCTCGACGGTATAGCCGGCGGCTTGCAGTTGACGCAGCAAATGCTCGGAGTCAACAAGATTCTTGGAGCAGCCCAGCGAAATAATGTCTATCTTACCACGCTTCATTTGCCGAAGAGTGACTTGACGAACTCTGCCTTACGGAAAACTTGTAGGTGGTCCATTCCTTCGCCAAGACCGATATACTTGACGGGTATTTGGAACTGGTCGCTGATGCCGATCACCACGCCGCCCTTGGCTGTGCCATCGAGTTTGGTGACTGCCAGCGCGTTGACCTCAGTGGCGGCCACAAACTGCTTTGCCTGCTCGAAGGCGTTCTGACCGGTTGAGCCATCCAGCACGAGCAGTACCTCGTGAGGCGCGTCAGGCAGCACTTTGCGCATCACATCTTTTATTTTGGTGAGTTGGCGCATCAGGTTGACGTTGTTGTGCAATCGTCCTGCAGTGTCGATGATGACGACATCGGCATTTTGCGCGACTGCGCTCTGGCAGGCGTCAAAGGCTACGCTTGCCGGGTCAGTACCCATCTGGTGCTTAATCACCGGCACGTCCACACGCTGTCCCCAAATCTCAAGTTGCTCATCGGCGGCTGCGCGATAGGTGTCGGCGGCACCGAGCACAACTTTGTTGCCGGCTTTCTTGAACTGGTAGGCCAGTTTGCCAATGGTAGTCGTCTTGCCAACGCCGTTCACGCCAACGACCATAATCACGTAGGGGCGCTTGCCCTCAGGCACGGTGAAGTCGGCGGCATCGGCATTGTTGTTGTCGACGAGCATCTGCGTTATCTCGTCACAGAGCAAGTCGTTGAGTTCTCCGGTGCCGACATATTTGTCGCGAGCAACGCGAGCCTGGATGCGGTCGAGGATTTTCAACGTCGTGTCCACTCCCACGTCACTGGTGATGAACACTTCCTCAAGGTTGTCGAGCACATCATCGTCGATTGTCGACTTGCCTGCGATGGCGTGAGCAATCTTGCCGAATAGGCCTCGTTTAGTCTTGTCAAGGCCCTGGTCGAGCGTCTCTTTTTTCTCGCGTGAGAAGAAGTCAAATAGTCCCATTATAGTCGTTTTAGTCGTTAGTCTGAAAAAAGAGTTAGTTTAGAGTGGGTAGAGGTGGCAGCACGCCGAGTTGGTTGATGAACTCATGAGTGCCGTCATAGAGACCGTAGGCGGCCACGATAAGCAGTATGGTGCCCATCACGCGGTTGATAGTCCACATGCTATTGATTGTAATATTAATGCGGGAACGCACCTTTTCCACTCCCCATGTGATTACCAACCACCAGAGCAAGGCGCCCGCGACTATAAACACAAAGCCCAAGACAATGTGATACCAACTATGCTCTGCCGACGGGAATGAGAACCGGGCCATCAGCGGAATAATCAGGAATACGATGAGTGGATTGCTCAGAGTAAGGAAGAAGCCCGTTATCACGTCACGCACACGCTCATTGCGCTCCAGCCAATCATGGATGTTTTTGAGATATCCCTTAATGCCTTCGCCGCCCTCACTCGAGTGCTCGCGACGCGTCCGCAAACTGCTCTCGTCGTGAGGCTGCGGCTTGTGAAGAATCATGAACAAAGCGTAACCAATGAGCAACGCGCTGCCGAAAATCTCCAATAATTTCATGTTGGCCTCAATCCACGAAGTGACAATGCTCAAGCCCAAGCCTGTCAACATACAATAAAAGAGGTCACTGATTGCGGCGCCCACGCCCGTGTATAGTCCTGACTGACGGCCGTTGTTCAATGTGCGCTGCACACACAGGATACCGATGGGACCCATCGGAGCCGACAGTAGCACACCGATTGAAAAACAGCCTATTATCAATGAGAATAAGGTCTCCATTAATCAATTTTATAGTTTCAAACCGCAAAGGTACAAAAAAACCGCCAATTTATAAAATGAGTTCAGAGCAAAACGACATCCCAATTTGAATCGCTTATTTACATGAACCGCCAATTATGAATTGTGGGGCTTCTGATGGCGCGTTATGGGGCAACACTCGTCTTGTGCAGGCGGATGACAGAATTCAGCAACGGAAAATGCAGCGACAGAATCGAGCCGCCCTCAATCGTCGCGAACGACTCTTCGGGAGCCGGCGCGCCCAACGCATCAATCCATGTGAGATTGAAGTTGGCTGTGAATGACGTTCGCTTCAGATAACCTTTCACGCGCCCCATATACCATTCGCCGGGACAAATCTGAGCCCCATCCACATATATGATAATGTATCCGTCGTCACTCCTTATCAGAGCGACTGTATATTTGCCGCCCAATCTCGCGTGCCTCTCGTTCATGTCGCGGTCAAGGTAAGTGTAGAAGCCCTCTAACGCATCGTGTGAGCCGGCAAAATAACGCTCAAGCGACGTTGCGTCCATACCGGTGTCTCGCTCTATCACTACGTCATCACCAGTGAAAAGCACTGTCCTTTCAAGCCGCGCCATCGCCGCGCTACCCACCGCCACAGCCACACGAGCGGCCCTATGCCTGGACCCGATGCAGACACTGCCTACCACACGCAGCCGCCTGTCTCCAACCATAACCGTAAGCACACTGTCATTCACATCGGCCGCAATCGCATTGAAGCCACCACGCAAGTCCAATCCTTCCATCAATGTCCATGTCGCGAGTGTATCAACTCCAAGACGACCCCGATGACGGAGAACTTTCACAATGCCGCGACGCTCACCCCTAATGTCGTCATATGGCGCCGTATCCTCCTCGCCAAGCATGACCATTGTCGTGTCACCATCTGTCATGTTCACCGCAATTCCCACCCACGTGTCACTGCGGCTATGTCTGTCGCCATCAGCAGTATAATAGCGATAGGAGCGACCAACGCGATTGTGACTGTTGCTCATGCGCGCCATATAGCGATAGTGACGCTGCGAAATCAATGCCGTGTCGGGCACGAGTGCGGTGGTATCGGCCTCATTAGCGACCTCCACCAGCCCGTTGCCGTCAACACAAAACCGGCCAAGTGAAGTGCCGGCAAAACCATTATATGCCGCACTATAGCGCGTCAGTGCCGCCGCCAATAGCGGCAAACATGCCAAAATCAATATAGCTATGTATCGTAAAACATTCACAACCGACACTTGTTAAATATACTTGGCGCAAAGTTACAACATTTATTGAACAAATCCACTATACTTAAGACATGAATTTCCACATAACATATGATGAGAAAGATTTTAAATATTTTACATGAGAAAGACTGACGAAAATAGACGGAAATTGACGAGAGAATTTATAATACTTGAGAGGGAAACATCGAGTTGCGGATTTTAGTTCTCTTGATTTTTTACGCTGTTTTACGTGAGTTCGATGTCGAGTTATTAAAAAATCAAAAAAATGATTGTTGTATGACAAAAAAATAGTAACTTTGTGGGTGGAAAGTTAACACCGCGACTTCGTGATAGCCTTGGGCGATATGTGGCCTGCATTGCGTTGCGTGGACAATAATTTTTTTAACGTATAAATGGACATAAACAACGATCGGATTATCGATATTAATATCGAGAATCAGATGAAGTCGGACTACATCGACTATTCCATGTCGGTGATAGTTGCACGTGCCTTGCCGGACGTGCGTGACGGCTTCAAGCCGGTGCACCGCCGCGTGCTCTACGGCATGGCAAAACTGCGCAATTTTTCCAACACACCGCACCTCAAGAGCGCGCGTATCGTCGGCGAGGTGATGGGTAAGTATCATCCCCACGGCGACTCGTCGGTCTACTTCGCTATGGTGCGATTGGCCCAAGAATGGGCGATGCGTTATCCTCTGGTGGATGGTCACGGAAACTTCGGCTCGATTGACGGTGATAGCCCCGCTGCCATGCGTTACACCGAGGCTCGACTTGCCAAGATGGGTGAGGAGATGATGAGTGACCTCGACGAGGACACCGTCGATATGGACTGGAACTTTGATCAGACCCTCAAGGAACCCACCGTGATGCCCACTCGGTTCCCCAACCTGCTCGTGAACGGCGGCAGCGGTATCGCCGTGGGTATGGCGACAAATATGGCGCCGCACAATCTGGGTGAGTGTATCGACGGCTGTATCGCTTTGCTTGAGAACCCCGAGTTGGATGTGGACGGCCTGATGCAATACATCAAGGCTCCGGACTTCCCCACCGGCGGCATTATCTACGGCACGCAGGGCGTGCGTGAGGCTTTCGAGACCGGTCGCGGCCGCATTGTCATCCGCGCCAAGTGCGAGATTGAGAGCGCCGCCCAGCACGACCGCATCATCGTTACCGAGATTCCTTATAACGTCAACCGTCGCGAACTCATTCTCAAGATAGCCCAACTCGTCGAGGAGAAGCGCATCGACGGCATTTCCTACGTCAACGATGAGAGCGACTACAAGGACGGCATGCGCATCGTGATTGATGTCAAGAAAGACTTCAACGCCAATGTGGTGCTCAACAAGTTATTCAAACTCACTGAGTTGCAATCGTCTTTCAGCGTCAATAATGTATGTCTGGTTAACGGTCGCCCGTGCACGGTCAACCTTAAGGAAATGTTGCAACATTTCCTTGACCACCGCCACGAGGTGGTTATCCGCCGCACGAAGTACCGTCTTGGCAAGGCCAAAGACCGCGCCCACATCCTCGAGGGCCTTATCATAGCCAGTGACAACATCGACGAGGTGATTGCCATCATCAAGTCCAGCAAGGACACCGAGCATGCGATTCAACGCCTATGCGAGCGCTTCTCTCTCGATGATGTGCAGGCTCGCGCTATTGTGGAGATGCGCCTGCGCCAACTCACCGGCCTTGAGCAAGGCAAACTCCGCGAGGAGTTGGCCGAGTTGATGAAGACCATCGCCTATCTCGAGTCAATCCTCAACGACCCGGACGTGTGCCGTGGCGTGATCGAGGACGAGTTGCGAGAGGTGAAAGAGAAGTACGGCGACGAGCGCCGCACCCAGATTGTGTATTCGTCAAGCGAGATGAACGCCGAGGACTTCTACGCTGATGACCCGATGATTATTACCATCAGCCACTATGGATACATCAAGCGCACGCCGCTGAGCGAGTACCGCACTCAGACGCGCGGCGGTGTTGGCGCCAAAGGCAGCGACACTCGCGATGAGGATTTCATCGAGACCGTCTATGAGGCGACAAACCATAACTACCTGCTGTTCTTCACGGCGGCGGGCCGGTGCTACTGGATGCGCGTGTTTGAGATACCGGAGGGCACCAAGAACAGCAAAGGCCGTGCCATCCAGAACCTGCTCAACATTGACGCCGACAACCGCATCCTGGCCATTGTGCGGGCCACACGCCTCACCGACCCGGCCTATAACGGCAGCCATTATATCATGTTCGCGACCAAGAACGGCACCGTCAAGCGCACGAGCCTGGCGGCTTACTCTCGTCCGCGGGCCATGGGTATCAACGCCATCAACATTTTGGACGATGACCGCCTGGTGGGTGCCGTGCTCACCGAGGGCGACAGCGAGATTTTGCTGGCCAACCGCAACGGCCGCGCCGTGCGCTTCAGCGAGACCGACGTGCGCGTGATGGGCCGCACCGCGACCGGTGTGCGTGGCATGCAACTTGACAACGATGGTGAGGACGAGGTGGTTGCGATGATCTGTATGCGCCGCAACGCCAACGACGACGTGCTTGTCGTGAGCGAGCAAGGCATGGGCAAGCGTAGCAAACTTGACGACTATCGCGCGACACAGCGTGGCGCCAAGGGTGTCAAGACGCTGCAAATCACACCCAAGACGGGTAAGGTGATAGCCATCAAGAACGTGAACGACGGCAACGACCTGGTAATCATCAACAAGAGCGGCATCATGATTCGCATGAAGGTTAGTTCGCTGCGCGTGATTGGCCGCGCCACGCAAGGTGTGCGCCTAATCAATCTCGAGAAGAAGAACGACGTTATCGCCTCAGTCTGCAAGGTCGACACCGAGCCAGAGGCCACCGATGAGCCCGAGGCATTCAACGCCGAAGCGTCACAAGCCACTCAGACGGCCCTTGACTTTGGCCTCGACAACATTGACAATGATGCCGACCTCGATGCTGACAACAACGAGAGCGATGAGATTTAACTTTTGAGGTCTCCGACAGTCTAACACGACAGAACAAACAATCAACCATAATCTAAAAACAAGCATTAATGAAAATGAAAAAGTTTTTTCTTGTGCTTGCCTGCGCATCTGTGATGGCGACAAGCGCCACGGCACAAGAGGCCGTGGTTAAAGAAGCGTCCAAGGCCTTCGGCGGCAACGTTGAGGCCAAAGCGGCCGCTCTCGAGAAACTAATGCCGGCGCTGACCGACCCCGAGACGACCAACAACGCCAACACGTGGCTCACCGGCGGCAAACTCGCACTGGGCATCGTGGACGAGTACACCAAACTCAAGGTGTTGGGTCAGGCCGTTGACAACAACGCGCTTGCCGCGGCACTCGATGCCGGCTACACCATGCTTGCCACGGCATTGCCCCTCGACACAGTGCCGGAGATTGACAAGAAGACCGGCCAACCCAAGTTGGACAAGAACGGCAACGTGAAGGTGAAAACCAAGCACAGCAAGGAGATTCTCTCGCTGCTGGGTGGACACGTGGGTGACCTGGCCCAGATGGGTGACATCTTCCTGGGCGACAACAAGTATGCCGATGCGGCCAAGGCTTACATCAACTATATCGACTTTGTGCAGTCGCCACTGGCGACCCTTGCCGGCGCTCCCGTGCCGGCCGACACCGTGCTGGGCAACTATAACTTCCTGGCCGGTTACTGCACCTACTTCTCGGATGTGGAGGAGAAAGACTACCTGACGGCGTTCAATTACTTCAAGAAGGCACTTAGCCTGGGTTACACCGGCAACCAGTGCAAGGAGTTCCGCAACGCTGCTTTCTTGAGCAACGTGCAGAACATGATGACGCACGAGAACCAGAAGGACAACATCATCCCGTTTATCGACAGCGCGATTGCGGCCGACCCTGAGGCTCCTAACTTCTACGACATCAAGGGGCAGGTGCTTCTGGGCGAGGAGAAAGTTGCCGAGGCAAAAGCATTGTTCAAGACGGCGATGGAGAAAGACCCGAACTACGGCGACTCCTACCTCAACTATGGTCGCGCTCTCTATGAGGAGGCCAACGCTTACATCGCCGCCAACAGCCAGATGACCGACGTGCAACTCAAGCCGGCCCTCATCCCCATCTATGAGGAGGCGATGCCCTATCTGCAACGCGCCATCCAGCTCGACCAGAGCGAGAACAAAACTCTCGAGAAACAAGCCAAGAGCCTCATTGATGACATCAACTACAAGTTTGAGCTCCTCGGCCACAAGAAGTAACTAACGTCAATCCAGAACCCAATCACGGCGCCGCGCCTGTGCCTCCAAACAAGGCCGGCACGGCGCCGGTTTTATAGTGAACCTAACAACCTCTCGTCTATTTACGTCTATTTACGTCTATCTTAATTTATTTAAACGGATTAATAAAAGAATATACGGAAATAGACGAAAATAGACGCGAAAAAATTTTTCGGAAATTTTCGAGAATTTTCGAGAGATAAATATAGAGTTGCGGAATTAAGGTAATAGACGTAAATAGACGAGAGAAATCTTAATTTTTGAGAGGCAAACAAGGAGCCCTATGGATTTTAGGTATATTAAGAATTCATTGTCTTTATTGACCTTATTGTCTTTTGTCTTCTAATTAATCAAGAAAATGATGAAGAGGGTTGTTGTGTGGTGTGTCGCGGTCGTTGTGGCCGTTGCTGCTCTTGGGCAGAAGGCCGTTGTGAACGATGTCAAGAAGGCTGTCAATCAGTTGAAAACATCTGCCGCTGACTATACCAATGCGATTAATAAACTCAAACCGGCATTGACTCACGAGCAAACCGCCAACCGCAGCGAGACGTGGCTCATTGACGCAAAAATCCACATCGGCTTGCACGACCGCATGGGAGACGCGGCGCGAGTTGGCAAGAAAGTGGACGTGGCTAAAATGGAACACGCCCTCGTTGACGCTTACTCCAGCCTCGACCACTGCATGAGTATCGACACCATATGGCTCAAAGATGACAACGGCCTTCCTATACTCAACAAAAAGACAGGACAACCTCGATTCAAGACAAAACATAGCCGTGAGGCCGCCCGGCTCATCAACGAATACTTGCCGCAAATCTACACAGCCGGCAACCGGCTCTTTAACCTCGGCGACTGGCAAGGTGCTTACGATGCCTGGCAACACTACTGCCGCCATGCCGTGGCTTCCGACACCTTAGTGCCCTCAATACGATATTATCAGGCCATCTCACTATGGCACCGACAAGACTATAAAGCGGCGTCAGCATTATTTGCCGCGGCAAGGCAGGCCGGTTATAAAAAAGCCGACGCTTTCGACTATGCTCTCTCGTGTCTCGAGGCAATCGGCGACACCGCCGCCATTGTCAATCTCGCCCACGAAGCGTTCACCGCCTTGGGAACGACACGCCCACGCTACCTGCGCATCATCATCAACAACTGCATCGCAACCGGCAAATTTGAAGACGCCAACCGGCTACTCGACACCGCCATCGCTAACGACAGCACCAACGCCGAACTGCTCAACTCCAAAGGATTTATCACCGAGCGACAGCACGATATTAATGCCGCGCTCCCCTACTACCAACGCGCCCTCGCTTGCGCTCCCGACAACCACATCGCACAATTAAATATGGGTCGCTACTACTACAATCAAGCCGTCCAACAACGCTTCCACAACACGCAAGCCAGTCTCGACCTCTACCGCCAAGCCATGCCACTGCTCGAGAACGCCTACAAGCATAACAGCAACAGCCGTAGCGTTCGCGAAGCCCTGCGCGACATCTACTACCGCCTCGGCCTCGCCGACCGCCTCACCGCCATCGAACAACATTAACAATATTCCCACGCCAATAAGGAGACGAGAGTTTATGAATATTGTCGTTTCAATTACATGGTTTTAATAAACCTGCATAATATTCACCAATTATATAAATAATTGTTGAGATATTGGGGTGGTAATCATTTTTTTTGCGTATTTTTGTGAATTGAAATAACAATTGAAAATTTTCTATAATGAGACAAAATCCGTTTTTAACACTGCGATGCGCTTTTATTGTTGCGCTTGCATTAATGTTCGCTTTTGTGGCGACGGCCGACAGTCGGCGGTCACGCACGCGTTTCCGCACAAGTGGATATGACGTAGTCGACATGCGAATGCATCGCGCCGGCGAACTTGAAGAGGCTATTGATGACGTGGAGTTCAAGAGCGTGCGTGTGCTCATTCTCAGCGGACCGATCAACGGTAAGGACTTGGCTTTCATTAAGAAGATCGCTCAACGCTCCAGCGTCTATGATTACGACAACCGCAAAGTGGACAACTATCTCGATCTGGACCTTGGTGACGCTTACATCGAGAGCGGCGGCGGTGGGTTCTTCTCGTCCTCGCGAACAAGCCGCGACGAACTGCCATCAAGTTGTTTTTCCGGTTGCGGCAATCTGCGCACGGTGATTCTGCCGGAGCACACCAGTGAAATTGGCAACTACGCTTTCTCGAACTGTTATAACCTCGAGGAGGTGGTAATGGGCCGACGCGTAGTGCGCATCGGCGATAACGCTTTCTACGGCTGCTCCCACCTGAAGTATCTTGATATGAGCGACTATGTGGAGGAACTTGGCGCCAGTTGTTTTGAGGACTGCTCAAGGCTCACCGCTGTCTACTTGCCGCGCGGGCTGCGCTCTATTGGCGACAAATGCTTCAAAAACGTGCCAATCACACGATTAGAGATGCCCACATCGCTCACCTACCTTGGCACTAACGCCCTGTCCGGCACCAAACTTGTTGAACTTTATATCCCCGCCGACACCGAGATTGGTAACAACAATCCCGGCAATATTAGCACCCTACGGGCTTATGTGGTGGAACGTGGCAACAGACGTTATATGTCAGACGCCGGCCTGCTTTATAATGCCGACGGAACCTTGCTCATCTCCTGCCCGGAAGGCATTTCGGGTCAGGTGAATATACCGAATGGAGTGGAAGCCATCGGACAATATGCTTTCTACAACTGCTCGCGTATATCCTATGTCGCACTGCCTGCCTCTATAACTCGCATTGGCAGTTATGCCTTTGCTAACTCGGGTGTTACCGCCTTTGAGTTGCCGGAAAACGTAACCGTGTTGCCGGCTCATGCGCTGGAAGAGTGTGATGGCCTGCGCAGCGTCACTTTGCATGATGGAGTGACCACCATCGGCAGTTATGCTCTGGCCAACTGCCACAACCTACCATCTATCGAGTTGCCGGCGAGCCTCTCAAGCATCAATGAGCATGCCTTCTATCGCTGCTACGCCCTGCAAGCTATCGACATCCCGGAGGGCATCACCGAACTGCCGCAAAGTGCTTTCCAAGACTGCACAGCGATGACTGATATTACATTAAGTGACCACCTAACGACACTTGGCAAGGAAGCGCTACGCAACTGCAAGAGCCTCCAATCCGTTCAGTTGCCAGCATCGCTACGCAGCATCGGAATTGAGGTCTTCCGCGACTGCAAAGTCCTCCAAAGCATTGACATCCCCGAGGGTGTAACCTCGATTGGTACAAACGCCTTCCGCAGCACAGCGTTAACTGAACTCATCCTGCCCTCTACTGTTACCAACATCGGCAAGAAAATCACCGAGAAGTGCAAACTGCAACGCATCGAGTGCCGCGCCATCACGCCACCGGTGCTTGAGAAGGAGAATGACAGCAAAGTGCCACTTTTTGTTCCCGCCGAGTCAATCGCCGCCTACAAGAACGCCAAGCAATGGAAAAACTTCAAGCAGATTAACCCGCTGTGAGATACGGGCCGAACAGCGGTTGACACGGGTTGTCGACTTAATGAAGAGCATTGTGATGGTATGAGTATATCCGGCTCTTGACAACCCGTGTCTTTATAACAAGCGTCCCCGCAACCTTCTACCGGTTGCGGGGACGCTCGTCATCTATTTCTTATTTATTATCAGAACCACTTGAGGTAAGCGAAGTCCTGACGGTGCGGCAACTTGTCAATCCACGGATAGGCGCGGAACGAGTAGCGGAATACGCCGTTGTACTTGATGGGGCTGTGGATGCGATAAGTCACCACATCGCCCTGCTGGTCGATAACCTCCATAGGTAACGCTTTGCGGAAGTGCGGCGTGCCGTCCTCCTCGCGATAGAGAACCATCTCGAGGCGCACATCGCGTCCCAGGCCGGCGGTGTTGAGGCTGATGGTGATGTCAACATCCTCGTTGTTGCTGGTGGCGGTGTTCATGTTCTCGCTAATCTGGATGTCGCCCTCGAGGCGGACGCTGTCCCAACGCTCTGCAACGCGCAACTTCCACTCCACAATCTGGCGGGCCAGTTTGTAGTTGGACGCGACGAGTTTAGAGGCGCGGGCGGCCTGCGGCTTGTAGAAGCGGTCGAGGTAGTCACGCATCATGCGCGACATGGTGTAGTTGGGTGCGATGTGGGCCATCGAACGCTTGATGTACTGCACCCACTCGGGCGAGTAACCCTTGCTGTTCTTGGCGAAATAGAGCGGGATAATCTCGTTCTCGAGCAGCGAGTAGATTGTTGCCGAGTCGAGGCTGTCCTGCATCTTGCTATCGGTATAGGTCTGCTTGTCGGTGATTGCCCAGCCTGCTCCCTCGCGGTAACCCTCATACCACCATCCGTCGAGTACGCTCAGGTTGAGCACGCCGTTCATCTCGGCCTTCTCGCCGCTGGTGCCGCTGGCCTCCTGCGGACGGGTGGGGGTGTTCAACCATACGTCAACACCGGTGAGCATACGCTTGCTCAAGGTCATGTCGTAGTTCTCGAGGAAGATAATCTTGCCCTCAAACTCGGGACGCTTCGAGATCTCGACAATGCGCTTGATCAGGTCCTGACCGGCACCGTCGGCCGGGTGAGCCTTACCGGCGAAGATAAACTGCACGGGGAACTGCGGGTTGTTGACAATGCGCGAGAGGCGCTCAAGGTCGTTGAAAAGCAGATAAGCACGCTTATAGGTGGCAAAGCGGCGGGCAAAGCCGATGAGCAAGGCGTTGGGGTTGATCTTGTCGACAATGCTCATGATGCGCGTGGGGTCACCTTGATTACGCAGCCAGTTGGCCGTGAAGTCACGCTTGACAAAGTTGATGAACTTGTTCTTCAAGCGCATGCGCATCTCCCAAATCTTCTCATCGGGCACGCTGAGGATGGGAGCCCAAGCCTTCTCCTCGCCCTGATGCTCCATAAAGTCGTCTGCAAAGATCTTGCTGTAGAACTCTTTCCACTCGCTGGCAGCCCACGTTGGCATGTGGACACCGTTGGTGACGTATCCCACATGGCTCTCCTCGGCTGCATAGCCCTTCCAGATGCCCTGGAACATTCGCTTTGACACCTCGCCGTGGAGCCAACTCACGCCGTTGCTCTCCTGCGTGGTGTTGAGCGCAAACACGCTCATCGAGAAACGCTCGGGCGTGTCAGGGTTCTCGCGACCCATGTTCATCAAGTCACTCCACTCGATGCCCAGTTTGGCGGGGAACTCGTGCATATATTTGTGGAAGAGGCCCTCCTCGAAGTAGTCGTGGCCGGCGGGCACGGGCGTGTGGACGGTGTAGAGCGACGTGGCGCGCACCACCTCCAATGCCTCGTTGAACGTCAAGCCCTCGTCCTGAACGTAGTCAACCAGTCGCTGCAGGTTGAGCAGCGCGGCGTGGCCCTCGTTACAGTGGTAGAGTTGGCTCTTGATGCCCAACTTCTTAAGCATCAACACGCCACCGATGCCCAGCAGATACTCCTGCTTGATGCGGTTCTCCCAATCGCCACCATACAGTTTGTGGGTGATGGGGCGGTCAAACTCGCTATTGAGGTCGATATCGGTGTCGAGCAGGTAGAGTTTCATGCGACCCACGTTGACGCGCCACACATTGGCATATATGATGCGCTCGGTGTAGGGCACCTCAAGAATCATCTGCTGACCCTTTTCGTCAAGCACCGGCTCGATGGGCAGACGGTTGAAGTTCTGCGCCTCATAGTTGGCAATCTGCTGACCATCGAGGGCAAGCGTCTGGGTGAAGTAGCCGTAACGATAAAGGAAACCGACGGCCGTCATATTGATGCAGCGGTCGCTGGCCTCCTTGATGTAGTCGCCGGCGAGAATACCCAAGCCGCCGCTGTAAATCTTCAGAGCGTTGCACAGGCCATACTCCATGCTGAAGTAGGACACCGAGGGCAGGTCGGTGCGCATGGTCACGCTCATATACTCCTTGAATTTGGCATAGACGCTATCGATGCGCTTCATCATCGCCTTGTCGGCGAGGATTTCCTCAAAGCGCGCCGGCTTCATCTTCTGCAGCATCATCACGGGGTTCTCGCCCGTGGCGCGCCACAGGTCACGGTCCAGGTCATGGAAGAGGGTCTTGCCCTCGCTGTTCCATGCCCACCACAGGTTCTTGCACAGCTCGTCAAGCTTCTTGAGCGGTCCGGGGAGTTCGCTCTTGACGGTGACGCTCCGCCACACGGGAGCATTGCTGTTACTGACTTTAATCTTCATTGTTAAATATATTAGTTATTTGTTTTCGTTTTATTATTCAATAGATCTATAGACATTTAAGTCGCATTACTCTTTACTCTCCACTCTTAACTTCGCGTTGTCGAGAGCGCGTGCATAGGCTCCATCGTAAGCGACGATGAAGTTGTCCCATGATGCTTCTTTCGAGGTGGCGCGGGCGGCCTTGCTCAGGGCGCGCATCTTGGCGGCCGGAGCCATGTAGATCGCGATGATTGAGTTGGCAATCGAGGTCACCGTCTCGCCATAGTTGCCGTCACCGCGCGGCAGCACTTTCACTCCGCTGCGTCCGGCGTCCGTGCCGTACTTGTCGAGTACCCACTGGCCAAAGCCGGCCAGCGTTGTTGTCACGGTGGGCACACCAAAGGCGACACTCTCCAGCGGAGTGTAGCCCCACGGCTCATAGTAACTGGGGAATACCGTAAGGTCCAAACCGGGCAGCACATCGTAGTAACTCAAGTTGACGATGCCGTCGTTGCCGTCGAGGTAACACGGAATGTCAATGACCTTGAGCAGGTCAGTCGGCTCGTTGTGGATGCCAAGCGAATTGATGCGGCCATAGATGGCATCCTGTCCCTCGTTGTTCAACGTGTGGGTAATCACAGGGTTGAACAAGCGGCGGCGCTGGCGGCGATTGGTCATCGCGGCAGCCAGATCGGCGCGCGGAGCCTTTACCCATGCCGGCACGAGCGTGAATGCCACAATACGCCTCGAGAGTGTGTTGCTGAGTTGTCCCAACGAGAAGCGCACCATATTGAGGGCGTCGAGATAGACATCGATGCCCTTGTTACGGAACTCGCAGCGACCACTGGTTGCCACAAGTAACGTGTCTTCGCCAAAAGTCTCGCCGGTTAGAGCCTCTGCCACACGCAGCAAACGCTCGCGAGCCGCGGCACGCGCACGCGGCATTTTCTCGCCACGCGGCACGAAGTTCTGCTCAAAAGCGTTGGGAGTGACAATCGGGTCTCGTCCGATGAGTTGACGGCACTCGCGAGCCGTCACCTCGCTGACGGTGGTGAACGCGTCGGCCTCAAGCGCTGCCGTCTTTTCGAGCGAGTGCTTTGACTGCATATTCAATTCTACAGCCATCTGGTCGCCATCATATCCCGCCATATAGTCATAAAGCGGCTTGCCGTTGCCACTGATACTGCGGCCGATGCTTGTGGCATGAGTGGTAAAGACAGTTGCCACGCGAGGCAGCCTGCTCTTGACGTGTAACAGGCCCATACCGGTTGTCCATTCATCGAAGTGGGCCACCACTTGGCCGGCGTTAGTGCACGCGGTGATGCTCTCGATGACGATTGCCGCCGCCACTCCAAACATACACGCCTCATCGTAGTCGCCGTAGGCATGCAGGGAGTCAACGCCATAGTGTTGCCACATCTCGGCGTAGATAGTGTTCTTGTACGGGAACAGCGATTGGAAGTCTACAAGCACCACAAGAGGCTTGCCGGGGACGTCCCAACGACCCACGCGAGCCTTTACGCCGTCAGGCAGCACTGTGCTGCGCAACCAACTGTCAAGCGGGGTTTTGCACTCCAGAAAGTATGGAGATGGCATATCATCGGTCCAAATGTCGGGACCGACAAAAATCACTTTGTCTTTGTATTGTTTTTGGAGCGTCTTGGCCTTGGTGGAGAGCACGGCATAAATGCCGCCCACCTTGTTACAGACCTCCCAACTTGTCTCGAACAATAAGTCTAGCATATACAGTTTCTTAGCGGAACGCCTATCAGCACACGGCTGAAGGGCTGTCGTGGAAAACTTCCACAGCATTGAGACTGCAAAATTACAAAAAATATCAATATCTCACCCCATTTCACACTCGCATTAAGATTTTTTTAGTACTTTTGCGGCGTATGAAAATAATCAATCTACTTGAATTTGTTGACCGGTCACAACTGCGGACGTGGCTCGCCGCAAACCATAACATCGAGAAGCAATGCTGGGTGGTGGCATACCATAAGCACAAACCATCGTGGAGCGCACTTGCCTACATTGATATTGTGGAAGAGGCACTCTGCTTTGGTTGGATTGATTCCACCAAGAAGAGAATGGCTGACGGCCGCCTTGCGCAGCGTTTATCACCGAGGCGCAAAGGCAGCCATTGGACTGAACTCAACAAGCAACGATGTGCTGACCTTGAGCGTCGCGGACTGATGACCGATGCCGGTCGGCGCGTCTTGCCGGCCGGCACCATTGCTGTCACATTCGAGCCTTCTGCTTGTCGCCGGCGCCGCTGCCACGATACTTGGAGCGAGCCTCGTTGAACTTCCATGTGAGGTCGAACATGAAAGTGCGTCGACCTGGATTACGCGACGTGATGTCACGTTGGCCGAAGATTGTCGCTGATGTCCGGTTGGTGTTGAAGATGTCCACGCACCGCAAGTCGGCCGTCAGCGTGCCCAGGCGACCGAGGCTAAAGTCGCGTTGCACTCCCGCGGTGGCGCTGAAACGCGTCCGGGTGAGCCGGTAGTTATTGTATTCGCCTTTTGAGGCCCAATGCAAGTCGGCGCTGAGGCGGAAGTCATGCGGCAACTCGATCACATTTTTCCAATCGAGCATCACCCACGGACGATTGAGGGTAATCATCGAGCCGGCGGCGGTGAGTGACTTGTAGTTTTGGAACATCGACACCACGCTCCATGTGGGATGCCAGCAGCCCACGGTGGGCCGCGCCGACGCTATCAGCGTCAACTGATTGTAGGCGTCACGGCTATTGACGGGCCTCACGAGGCTCACTAACGGGTCTTCGGCACCCGGATACGGCTCGGTGCTCATCGTCACGGCATCCTTGATACGGCCATAATTCACGGTCAGGTTAGCCCATTTGTAACCGGCGTTGAACACGAGGCTATGGGTATAGGTGGGACGCAGGTAGGGGTTACCGCTCTGGTAGGTGTAACGGTTGATATAGATTGTTGAACTGGTGAGGTTAGAGTAATGCGGACGCTCGATGTCACGGCGGTAGGACAACGAGAGTTGCACCTTGCCCACAGGCAGCGAGACCACCGCCGTGGGAAACCAGTCGCCATAGTTGCGGCACACCTCGCTCTCTCTGGCACCGAAGTTGTAATAATCGTTCGCCAAGTGCTCATATCGCAGTCCGGCCTGCACAAACACACGGCCGAAGCGGTGACCGTACTCGGCGAATGCCGCCGCTGCCGTCTCGTTAATCTTGGTGTCGGTCGCCGTGACGGGCACGGCATCGGTTGCCGTGAATGAATAGGCGTCAGTGCGGCAGTTGTGGGAATACTCGGCGCCAAACGAGAGGTTACCGTTGCCCACTTGCCAGCCAAGGATGAGTTTTGACGCCCAGAATTTGTTGCCGCTCGTCGTGTTGCTCTCAATGCCGCGCTCGGTTGCCGCGCCGTCGGCAGGCAGCGTCGTCTCGCGTGTGCTACCCGGAGAACGCGTGTCATCAAACAGGCCGTCAACATTCAACTCGATGCTCAGGCGGTTCACCTTGCCGGTATAATAGACGTTAAAAATGTGCTTATCGAAACTGTCTTCCTGCGTGATGTCACTCTCGGAGCGCTCGGTAAACACACCGTTACGGTAGTTGTCGGTGTTAAACCAGCCGTTGAAACTGCCTTTGGGATGACGGTCATACTTATAGAAAGCGCCCATGCTGTGATTTTCGTTAACCATATAGTTGAGTTGCAGTTGCGGCGACCACCCTTTCCATATGGTTTTCGACTCTTGGGTGCTAATCGCGTCGTAGCGGTCGGCACCCACGTAGTATAATAGGTCGTGCGCCTGCAACGACTTGGAGTGTCCATACCGGCCGGCCCACAGCGAGGCGGTCACGTCCAGGCCGCCCGTGCGGTAGTTCACGTCAAGATTGTTGGTGATTGTGAATCCATATTGGTACATCGCACCCACGTATTCTTGAAAACTGAAGCCGTCGCCCTGCGACTTCTTGAGCGTGATGCGCACCACCGCCTTGACCGATGCCGCGTAACGGGCACCGGGGTTCTGCACCACA
The DNA here is from genome assembly GCA_946187345.1 of uncultured Porphyromonadaceae bacterium. Taxonomy (GTDB): domain Bacteria; phylum Bacteroidota; class Bacteroidia; order Bacteroidales; family Muribaculaceae; genus Sodaliphilus. The sequence goes on from CAMHQD010000012.1 coordinate 44,730, forward strand.
TCTACATATTGTATCTGGTCGGAACGCAGGCGCGACAACTCCTTGATATCATGCACGCGGCGTCCGTTGATGTACACCTCAGCATCTCCGCGGCCGAGCACTTTCACCGCGCCGTCGCGCTCGGCTTCGACCGAGGGGATGTGGGCCAGCGCGTCGCTCACCGTGCCGGCCTTCTCGAGAATGGTACCCTCGACGGTGGTGCGCATCGCGTCGCCCTTGACGTGAGTCTTCGGCAAGGGGCTCTTCACTACTATCTCGCCAAGCAACTGCGCGTCCTCCTCCATTGTGAGAGGGCCGGATGGCAGGATGTCGACATATAAAGTCTTGTAACCGATGCTTGACAACCTCAACACGCGGTTGTCCATATCGGCCGCGATGTGGAACACTCCGGCCTCGTCCGTCACAGTGCCTTGCACCATGGCGCTATCGGGCAACGACAGCAACACCACATTAACAAACGACATGGCCTCACCGCGCGCGTCCACTACACGTCCTTGCACATCCGCCGGCGTGGCCCACGCCGCCACCTGCGTCATCATCGCCGCGGCGACAATCGCCGCCAATCTGATTCTAATTTTTTCCATCATAAATTTTTCGATTTTTGTTGACGCGGCAAAATTAGTGCCGGTGGTCGGCTCACGCAAATTAGTGGGATATTCGGCACAATTCTGTGACGAATAACGTTATTTTTGAAAAATAATACTACCTTTGCGCTTATTATGAGCAACAATTGGAAAGAAACATTGACCGTGCGTGTCGTCAGCGTGGGGTTCACTTGCCTGGCTTTTGCCGTGTTCAAGCCTCTCGGCATGGATGGCTTGGCGACAATGCTATACGCGCATCTTCTCATCGTGTGGCTATTGGGCGTGGGTGTGTGTTACATCACCGAGGCCATCATGAGGCACATTGTGGGTATGCCCGCCTCGCTTGACCACGGTGTCGACTACATCATCAAGCGCAACTTGCGGTTCCAACTCATCAACTCACCGTTGGAGGCAATTATGATGTGTGCCTATCTGCATTTGCCGATGACGACGGCCGGTTTGCCCGATCCGCTATCGGTTAGAGGCATCGGCCAGACTGTGCTGCTCATCGCCTTTTGCTCATTTGCCATCGGTCTCTATTGGCGTTTTAAATTCCGCAGCCGCTATCTCGAGGCGGAACTGCGTGAGGTGAAAGCGCTCAACCTCGCCTTGCGGTCTGTGCCTGCCGATCCATCCTCATTGAGTGGCGATGCAGAAGTGCCCTCCACTATCACCCTCACCGGCAGCACGAGCGACACGGTGACTCTCAACGTGAGTGATTTGCTCTTTGTGGAGGCTGTGGGCAACTATGTGAAGGTGTGCTATTGTAGCGCCGGCAAGGTGCGGGCCGATATGTTGCGCGCCACCTCCAAGCAGATTGAGGATGCGCTGCGCGATTATCCTATGATAGTGCGTTGCCACCGCGCTTTTCTTGTCAACTTGGGTCTGGTTGAGCAAGTAACCTCAAGCGGTGGCAACATGCGGCTGGCTATGCGACAATGCGATGAGACAGTGCCCGTCTCCCGCAGTCACATCGCCACTATCAAAGCCCAACTATCGACAATAGCCTCCTCCCCTGCCTCGCCCACGACCGACTGACCAAACTTAATGTAAAAGTGATTGATAATCATGTTAATAATAAGCGGTTACTTGTAGGGGCAGAATAAATTCTGCCCCTACATTTCTCATAACAATCAATTTATCTACGCGGCTGGGCTGGCGCCGGTGGAAAAAGAGCGCCTCGGTCCGTTGGTAAGGGCCGAGGCGCGGTGTATTGAAATGATTATCTCGTTTACTTCACTTCCTCAAAGGGGACATCTTCCGGGCCGTCGTTGCCGCCCTGGCCGCCTTGCTGACCTCCGAAGGGGTTCTGGCCGCCGAAGGGGTTGCCACCGGGCTGGCCGCCCTGTGCGGCTTGAGCCTGCTGATACATCGTCTGGAAGAGTTCTGTGAGTTCCTTGCTGGCGGTATCGATGGCAGCGAGATCCTGCGCCTTGTGAGCCTCGCGGAGTTTATTGAGGGCGTCCTCGATCTTGCTCTTAAGGTCGGCCGGCAACTTGTCGCCATTCTCCTTCAGAGTCTTCTCGGTCTGGAAAATGAGAGCGTCGGCCTCGTTAATCTTGTCGATGCGTTCGCGCTCACGGGCGTCGGCGGCGGCGTTTGCCTCGGCTTCTGCCTTCATGCGCTTGATCTCCTCGTCGGTCAGGCCGCTGGATGCCTCGATACGGATACTCTGCTCCTTACCTGTGGCTTTGTCCTTAGCGCTGACGTTCATAATGCCGTTGGCGTCGATGTCAAAACTCACCTCAATCTGCGGGATGCCACGCGGCGCGGGGGCGATGCCGTCCAGGTGGAAGCGGCCCAACGTCTTGCAGTCGCGCGCCATGGGGCGCTCACCCTGCAGCACATGGATTTCCACCTCGGGCTGGTTGTCAGAAGCGGTGCTGAACACCTGACTCTTGTGGGTCGGGATGGTGGTGTTGGCATCAATCAACTTGGTCATCACGCCGCCCAAAGTCTCGATACCCACCGAGAGGGGCACAACGTCAAGCAGCAACACGTCCTTCACCTCGCCGGTGATCACACCGCCCTGGATAGCGGCACCCACGGCGACCACCTCATCGGGGTTCACACCCTTGCTCGGTGCCTTGCCGAAGAACTTCTCGACCGTCTGCTGGATGGCGGGGATACGTGTTGAGCCACCCACGAGGATGACCTCGTCAATCTCGCCGGTGGAGAGACCGGCGTCGCTCAATGCCTTGCGGCAAGGCTCCATCGTAGCCTGAATCAGGTCATCGCAGAGTTGCTCAAACTTGGCACGGCTCAGGGTCTTCACCAAGTGCTTCGGCATCATGTCAACCTGCATAATGTAGGGCAGGTTAATCTCGGTGCTGGTTGAACTGGACAACTCAATCTTGGCCTTCTCGGCAGCCTCCTTAAGGCGCTGCATAGCCATCGGGTCACGGCGCAGGTCGATGCCGGGGTTGTCGTTCTGGAACTCCTCGGCCAGCCAGTTGATGATGCGCTGGTCAAAGTCATCGCCTCCCAGGTGGGTGTCGCCGTTGGTCGACTTCACCTCGATGATATTGCCGCTGATGTTCAGAATCGAGATATCAAACGTGCCGCCACCCAAGTCAAACACGGCAATGTTCTTGTCGTCGCTCTCCTTGTCGAGGCCATAGGCCAACGCGGCGGCTGTAGGCTCATTGATAATACGCTGCACCTTGAGGCCCGCGATCTCACCTGCCTCCTTGGTGGCCTTGCGCTGCGCGTCGTTGAAGTAGGCAGGCACGGTGATGACAGCCTCGTCGACGGTGGTGCCCAGGTAGTCCTCGGCGGTCTTCTTCATCTTCTGGAGAATCATTGCCGAGATTTCCTGCGGCGTGTACTGGCGGTCGCCGATAAGCACACGGGGTTGGCCGGCGCCATTGTCAACAACCTTATACGGCATACGGTTCACATCGCCGGTGACGTTGTTGAACTGCTCACCCATAAAACGCTTGATTGAGAACACGGTGCCAGTCGGGTTCATAATCGCCTGACGCTTTGCCGGGTCGCCCACAATGCGCTCGCCATTATCCTTGAAAGCCACCACGCTCGGGGTGGTGTTGCGGCCCTCACTGTTGGGAATCACCACGGGGTTGGTACCCTCGAGAACCGATACGCACGAATTAGTCGTGCCAAGGTCAATACCTATAATCTTACCCATAATTGTATTTGTTTTTAATTTTGTCTTGTTAATAATATTTGTTATAACCTACCGCACTTCGCGGTCTGTCACCCGTCTTTTAGCAACATACATGCCAGTGCTGACAATCGGTTGTTTTCTGCCATTTTGTCACAAATTCAGTCTGCCACTTTGCCTTTAGAGTGACACATCGTTTGCTCAATCAAAATCATGTTGATAAAAAGAGTGGAATTGTGATATATTTTTTGTAACTTTGCAGGTTGAATAAGACCGAACGATTAATTGATGAAGACTTATCTGATAACGGGCGGAGCCGGTTTCATCGGCTCCAACTTCGTGAAATATGTTTTAGGCAAGTGGGGCAATGATGTGAAAATCATTATCCTCGACGCCTTGACATATGCCGGAAACGTGCGCTCAATCGAGCAAGAGATGGAGCGCGGCAACGTAACGTTTGTACACGGCGACATCGGCGACACGGCATTAGTGATGCGGCTACTGACGCTCCACGATGTCGACTACATCGTCAACTTCGCCGCCGAGAGCCACGTGGACCGCAGTATCACCAATCCGCGTCTATTCCTCGAGACAAATGTGCTGGGCACTCATAATATGCTTGAATGTGCCCGACAGGCTTGGCGCGGCCGCGAGGCGGGCCGCAAGTTCTTGCAGATTGGCACCGACGAGGTCTACGGCTCACTGGCCAAGGACTATGACGCGCCACAACCGCTTGTGGTGGACGATGCGCTCGCGCGTGTGATTGCGGGCCGCGACCCGCAGTCGCTCATCACTTTCGGTACACGCTTTTTCACCGAGACAACGCCCGTGGCACCTCGTTCACCTTACAGTGCCAGCAAGACAAGCGCCGACCTGATCACTATGGCCTATCACGCCACCTATGGTCTGCCGGTGAATATCACTCGCTGCAGCAACAACTACGGCCCCTACCACTTCCCCGAGAAACTCATCCCGCTGGTGATTAACAACGTGTTGCACGGCAAATCTCTGCCTGTTTATGGTCGCGGACTCAACGTGCGCGACTGGCTCTATGTCGAGGACCACTGCAAGGCCATCGACTTGGTGCTGCGTCACGGCGAGGTGGGAGAAGTCTACAACGTGGGCGGCTTGAACGAGATGAGCAACATCGACATTGTCAAGTTGATTATTAAGACCATCGCACGCATTATGCGCGACGAGCCACAATACCGCTCGCTGCTGCAATGCCCGTTGGAAAAGGTCAGCGATGACCTGATTACATTCGTCACCGACCGTCCGGGTCACGATATGCGCTACGCGATCAATCCAACAAAGATTGCCTCCAAATTAGGCTGGTATCCCGAGACGCCGTTCGCGGTCGGCATTGAGAAAACCGTCCGTTGGAACCTCGACAACGCGGCTTGGGTGCGCGAGGTCACCTCCGGCGAATATCAACTCTATTACGACAGGCAATACAGCGAGCGACGATAACTTTGACTATTCGATTATTCGACCATTCGAGGAACAATAACGAACGATTAAAATGAAAGGCATCGTATTAGCCGGAGGCTCCGGCACACGGCTGTATCCGGCAACGCGCGGCGTGTCGAAGCAGTTGATTCCCATCTATGACAAACCGATGGTGTACTATCCAATCTCGGTGCTGATGCTGGCAGGCATCCGCGAGATTTTGATTATCAGCACGCCGCACGATCTGCCCGCCTTTGAGCGGCTATTGGGCGATGGTCACGAGATGGGTGTCCACTTTGAGTTTGCGGCACAGCCGCGGCCCGAGGGATTGGCTCAGGCGTTCGTCATCGGCCGCGAGTTTATCGGCGATGATGACGTGTGTCTTGTGCTTGGCGACAACATCTTCTACGGTCAGGGCTTCACCGGGATGCTCAAGGCCGCCGCACAGCAGACATCCGCCGAGCGTGTCGCCACCCTCTTTGCCTATCCGGTCAAAGACCCGAACCGCTTTGGCGTGGTGGAGTTTGACAACAACGGGAACGTGCTGAGCCTCGAGGAAAAGCCGCTGCAACCGCGCAGCAACTACGCCGTGACCGGCCTCTACTTCTACCCCGCCAACGTTGTGGACGTGGCATCTGTCATCAAGCCCAGCGCGCGCGGCGAACTGGAAATCACCACTGTCAACCAGTGGTATTTGGAACGGGGACGCGTCAAGGTGACGACCCTCGGACGCGGCTTCGCCTGGCTCGACACCGGCACCCCGGGGTCGATGCTTGACGCGGCTAACTATATCCAAACCATCGAGACGATGCAGGGCGTGCAGGTGGCGTCGCTGGAAGAAATCGCCTTCCGCAAGGGGTGGATAGACGCGAGGCAGCTGCGTGCCATTGCTCAACCGATGAGCCAAAACGACTATGGACAATACCTTCTCAATCTCGCCGACAATGGACAATAACAAACCACAACCGCGAGTGGTGGAATTGGGCAAAATCCACGACCCACGCGGCAACCTCACTGTGATAGAAAGCGCCGGTGAAGCATTACCCTTTGACATCAAGCGAGTTTACTTCCTCTACGACGTGCCGGCCGGCGCCGAGCGAGGTGGCCACAGCCACCGCCGGTGCCACGAAGCCCTCATCGCTATCAGTGGGAGTTTTGACGTCACCCTTGACGATGGCGCACGCCGCCGCACGGTGACCCTCAACCGTCCCTATCAGGCACTGCACATCGTGCCGGGCGTGTGGCGCACCCTCGACAACTTCTCGTCAGGTGCCGTGTGCCTGGTCATCGCCAGTGAGCACTACGATGAAGGTGACTACATCCGCGACTACGAGGAATTCAAGAATACCATCTAGGGTATCTAGGAAACAAGAGAAAACGACATATAGGAGACAATGAGATATCCGTTTCTTGACTTGAAGGCGGCCGGCGCGCCACTGATGGAGGAACTGCAAGAGGCCGCCACAAGAGTTATAGCCAGTGGGTGGTACTTGCGCGGAGAGGAAACCGCGGCTTTGGAGCGCGAGATGGCAACGCTGTGCCAAACTGCCCACTGCGTAGCCGTTAGCAACGGGCTGGACGCGTTGCGGTTAGTGCTACGCGCATGGCTCGAGATGGGGCGGCTGCAACCCGGCGATAAGGTGGCCGTGCAAGCCAATACTTACATTGCCAGCGTGCTTGCCATCACAGACTCGGGGCTCACCCCGGTTCTCATCGACCCTTACGACCGTTCGTTCAACCTCCACCCTGCACTGCTCGAGTTGGAGTTGGAAAAGCAGCCGGACATAAAAGCATTGATGCCGGTACACCTCTACGGCACACCGTGCTGGGGTTTCGGAATGAGCGAACTGATAGAAAAACACAACCTGCTTGTGCTTGAAGATAACGCGCAGGCAATCGGCGCTCGCGCGGCATGGCCGGGGCTGCATGGCACGAAGACGACGGGATCGCTTGGTCATGCCGCGGCCACAAGTTTCTACCCCACAAAGAACGTGGGTGCGCTGGGCGATGCCGGCTGCGTGACCACCAATGACGCGGAACTGGCTGCGACAGTGCGCGCGCTGGCCAATTACGGCAGCGACACCCGCTATCATAACATCTACCGCGGCTTCAACTGCCGTATGGACGAGATGCAGGCCGCACTGCTGCGCGTCAAGTTGCGCCACCTGTCCGAGGAAACAGCACGACGACAGGCCGTTGCCGAGGCCTACAACGAGGCAATCATGAGCCCTTACGTCATCAAGCCCGATATTGACCCCGGCATGACGCAGGTGTGGCACCAATATGTGGTGCAAGTGGCATCGCCGATGCGTGACGCCTTCCGTCAGCACCTCGCCGCTGGCGGCGTGGGGACAGACATTCACTACGCCGTGCCGCCCCACCGCCAGCCATGCTATAGTAACGAGTTTGGCAACCTGGATTTACCGGTCACCGACACCCTCGCCGGCCGCGTAGTGAGCCTCCCCATCGCACCGCCCATCACCGTGGACGACGCACGCGCCATCGCCGAAATAATCAATCGCTTTGCAATTTGACTCGTGGGCATACGCACTGTTCCTGCCGGTAGTGTTCCTGCTCTACTGGTGTCTTAGGAACCGGCTGCGGTGGCAAAACGCGCTGCTGCTCGTTGCCAGTTATGTCTTTTACGGCTGGTGGAACTGGCGCTTTCTGGGGCTGATTGCCTTCACCTCGCTCACCACGTTCCTCACAGCGCTGCCCATCAAGGGCGATCGCAGCACCGCTGACAAAGTTTGGGCCTCGCTCAACATCGCCGCCAACTTGGCTATTCTCGCCGCGTTCAAGTATCTTGACTTCTTTGCCGCCTCGACGGCAGCGGCTCTCAACGCGATGGGCCTGCACGCCACATGGAGCACGCTCAACATCGTGCTACCCGTTGGCATCTCGTTCTATACCTTTCAAGCAATCAGTTACACCATCGACGTTTATCGCGGTGACATCCGCGCAACGCGGCGGCCAATAGAGTTCATGCTTTACGTGAGTTTCTTCCCGCAACTCGTGGCCGGACCCATCGAGCGATCAACCCACCTGCTGCCGCAAGTGCTCACGCCGCGCCGGTGGGACTACGGCCGCGCCGTCACCGGTATGCGGCAAATCCTCTGGGGGATGTTCAAGAAAATCGTGATTGCCGACACTATTGCCGGACGCGTCGACTTCATCTTCTACCACCCGAGCGCGATGAATCCCGCCGCGCTTGTTGCCGGAGCGGTGTTATTCGCTTTTCAAATCTACACCGACTTCTCGGGCTATAGCGATATCGCCATCGGTTCGGCTCGTCTGTTGGGCTTTGAGTTGACACCCAACTTCCGCTACCCGTTCTTCTCACGGTCGTGGCGCGAACTTTGGCAGCGCTGGCACATCTCGCTCATGTCGTGGTTTAAACACTACGTCTATATCCCGTTGGGCGGCAGCCGTGGCAGCCGGTGGCAAACGGCGCGCAACACGATGGTGGTGTTCGCCCTCAGCGGCCTATGGCACGGTGCCGACTGGACGTTCATCCTTTGGGGCATCATCGGCGGAATGCTGTTAATGCCTTCGATTATTCGCGGACCATCCGCCACTCGTGACTCATCCACCACCGCCCTCCTAAAGGAGGAGGGCATGGATTCTTGCTCCACCTCCATCCGGACGATGATGGATGCGGGACTGGTCTTCATAGGTTTTGCCGCCGCGTTTGTCATCTTCCGGTGTTGGAGCATTTCGCACCTTGCGGAGTATGCCACCGCACTGTTCAGCGGCACGTGGTCTATACATTATATATATGGCGCACACGAGATTTTGCTCTACGTCCTCCCCTTTGTTATCGTCGAGTGGCTCGGGAGGCGCGACGAGTTCCCAATCGCCCGTCTGCCACTGCCCACATGGGCGCGATGGGCCACCTATTGGCTACTGGCGTTACTCATCATCCTCCACAGCCACGGCATCACCCGCCAGTACATCTACTTCCAATTTTAAGTAATCATTATGGCAAGCAGGGCATCTATACTACGGTTTATAGGGCGGACAGCATTGGCGGCGTTGCCATTGCTGCTGCTACCGATTGCCTACGCGCTGTGGGACCCGTTCTGGGTGCTGCGTGACCATGGCGATGACGCCCTTGGTATGCCCGGCGACACGGCGCGCCTCAGCCGCAACGCCGGCTGGGTGGCTATGAAAAATTTGGAGCAGTACGGCGACAGTGTCCGGCCGGATAGTTTTATCTTCGGCTCATCGATGTCGCAAAACTTCCACGCTCGCGACTGGGAGCGATACCTTCCCGACGGCGCCAGCGTCTACCACATGGACCAGTCGATGGAAACACTCGAGGGTATCGCCGACAAGGTGGAATGGCTCGCCGAACAAGGCTATCAAGTGAAAAATGCCCTAATCATCATCGAGGAGGCGATGCTCCACCGCAACCCACAAGACAATGACTTCCTCTTCGCCCGTCCGCCACGCGATTTGTGGGAAGAGGTCGCCTTCCAACTGACCGCCTTCCAACTGTTCAAGGAGCCGGAATTCTTGATGTGGGCCGCCACCGGCGGATATCTGGATGGGGCCACCGAGGCGCGACGCGCGTTCCTCACTACCGACCTGCCCACGCGCGACCCATCGCGCAACGAGAGCCGATACACCACCTTTGACTCGCTTATCGCCGTCAACCCTGATGCCTACTTCACCGCCGAACGACTGCGACGCATCGAGTATAACGAAGACCTCACGCCACCGCAACCGGCAATAAACGAGCGTCGCTTCTCAGAACTCAAGCGGCTTGCCTGGTTGCTCAAGCGGGAGCATACAGCAGCAACCGTTATCATCGTGCCGCGATACCACCGCCGGCCGGTGATGCCCGCAGATTTGATGGCACTGCGCGCCGTCCTGGGCGACACAATCCTCCACGACTATAGCGGCGACCATGCTCTGGTCAACGACCCGCGCGCCTACTACGACCACGCCGGCCATCCCACCGCCGCCACCTGCAGCGCACTACTGAGCCGCGCTTTCTGTCAGCAATAATAGCGAGAGTAAACGTTAAAAAACTGACGAACAAAACTATCACGCCACGTTACAACCCGGCATTAACCGCAAATGATGAGGCGGCGGGCATAAAATCGCCCAAAATGGTGATTGTCCACCAACAGGAACGGCAGTAATTTTGCAACGTGAAGATTTAGATGAATATAGTAGTATTGTAAAGCACATAGTGAGTAAACAAGCCTATGACGCGCCTGCCGGAATTAGATTCCACAAGGCGCGTCATCGGTTTTGCAGTTCTGCACCAATGCAAATTCGTTTGAATCTTAATAAGGTCATAAATCCGGCCGCGCTAAACTGTTAAAAATTCATAAATGGACAAAAAACCTCGTACTTAGTACTTAGTACTTCGTACTTTTTTTGTACCTTTGCGGCCGATTTAGGGCCACAATGCGATCTGACTGCTGTTAGTCATGTTCTGTGTCCGGTAACATGGTCGTTGAAACTTCGATGCATTGGCAATGATGCTACAAGCCAATTGCATAAAGCGTAGGACGATATATAAAAGCGTGTTACTTTGCCGCAAGAGGCTTACCGGCCAACCGCGGCAAAGCGATGATGCCGACAATATTGTGCTACTGCGTTGTGCTGAGTGTTGAAGCCGCTAAATCACGTGAGAACAACTATCGAACAACAACTATCAAACATTATTAAACAGCAATGTCTAAAGTTTGTCAAATCACCGGCCGCAAGGCTGCGACAGGAAACAACGTGTCGCACTCCAAGCGCAGAACAAAGCGCAAGTTCAACGTGAACGTGCACAAGCGTAAACTCTACTGGGCTGAGCAGGATATGTGGATTGAACTCACCGTCTCTGCCGCCGGCCTGCGCATCATCGACCGCATCGGCCTCGACGCCGCCCTCAAGAAGGCTGCCGACAAGGGTTACCTCTAATTAACAACCGAACGACTAACGCGTTCCGTTTGCAGCCACCTCGTGGGCTGCATTAAACAACTAACGACTAACGACTAAAAAAAGAATATGGCAAAGAAAGCAAAAGGTGACCGCGTGCAAGTGATTCTGGAGTGCACCGAGCAGAAGGCCAGCGGTGTTCCCGGCATCTCGCGTTACATCACCACCAAGAACCGCAAGAACACCACCGAGCGTCTTGAACTGAAGAAGTACAATCCTTACCTCAAGCGCTACACCGTTCACAAGGAAATCAAGTAATTGGTTATTAGCAAGATAACTAACAATTAACAACTAACGACTAACAACTAATTCACTAAGATATGGCAAAGAAAGTTGTCGCAACGCTGCAAACCGGTAAGGGCCGCACCTTCAGCAAGGTCATCAAGTTGGTGCGCTCAGAGAAGACCGGCGCCTACGTCTTTGAGGAGCGTATGGTTCCCAACGACAAGGTCAACGAATACCTCAAGAAGTAAATAACATCAATCCGCCTGATGGAGGGCCTGGCTTTGGCTTGGCCATTACCTCAACAAGGCAGGACATATACACAAAGCAAACCGCCGTAGGCCACAACGCCCGCGGCGGTTTACTTTTTTGCCTGCTGTCACATCTATAACAACGGATTTAACAGAGTCCGGATTAATCCGGTTAATCCGTTTGTTTTCAAACATAAATTTCCATAAATTATTCATAATTGAGTCCTCTGCAAAAAGACATAGTCTCATACCGCAAATTCTTTTTTAACCTTAACCCAACTTCAACGCTGAAAAAAATTTTCAGCGTTGAAGTTGGGTTAAGGGTGATATATTCGGGTGGTAATCTATTTAAAATAAATGAAACTTTTCTTTCTCCCACATATCCCTTAAAGTTTGCAATCCATTTTTTTCGCTTAATTGTAACAAAAATCGTAAAGATTGCTATAATGATTAGAACAACAATAGTCATGAATAGAACACAACTTAAATTGCATTAAATACATTTAATCCCCAGAGATTTGAGGTAGTTGTAGGTGCCGTTGTAGAATTCCGGCAGGCGTGTAGGGTCTTCGGGGAAGCCATCGTGCCCGAGTTTGTCGTTACCATAGGGTACACAAATAACGATGCCTTGGCGCGCACGTGTGAGGAGAACACGATAAGCGTTGAGCATATACTTTTGATTGTCAACATTGTTCTCCGGTATCCATTTGTCGCGGCCGTTAAACTTGTGGAAACTCCATCTGTTGCCATCACATCGCATATCGGCGTCCCACAGGACGCATGCAAAGTCAAGTTCAAGTCCTTGAACTTGTATTTCAGTAGCCGCATCTTCGAGGTAGTTAGAAGAGCGAATGTCGGTTTTGTCCTCAAGAAACCAGTGAACGGCATTTTCGTCACCCTGTGCCAGTATGTTGACAGCTAGCGGTTTGAAGCGCGCTGCAACTTTTGTGACGAGAACGCCCGTTTGCTCTGAGCCGCGTGCTTTCTCGCGCAACCACTGGCGAGCAGCGTCCATATCCCTGGTAAGAACGATAGGGTAGCGGTCTTGAATTTCGCGATAGATTTCCGCTGCGTCATTGTTGAACGATAACAGTGAATGTACAAAAGCCGATAACTTTTCGGCTCTGTAAGACCGCATACTAACTGCCAAATGTAAGTTGTCGCAGTATCGGACACGTGGATTGAGTTCAAGTAACTCCTGCAAGCCGCCTTCGGCGTATTCAGGTGCGGTGAGATTACGTGAGATGAATACGTCCCAGTGTTGGAACTGGCCGTTTAATGCCTTTATCCACTCGATGATACCGGCCTCGCCAGTGTTGATCTCCTGACCGCCTCCCACCAGACAGATGATGACCGACCAGTCTTCGCGCTGGTCAAGCGACCAGATGAGAAATTCGGCCTCGGACATTGGGAAATTGGGCACCTTTAGTTTGTTGCCGTAAGTGCCGCCTCTTTTCAGGTAATCGGCCAGTCGCTTATGAGTCCAACTACGTTGTGCCTCGTCAAAAATGGCTACGTGCTCGACTTCGCCATAGCCGGCTTCGTCTTGCTTTATCGCTTTGCTTGGGTCTATCTCCAAAATGCCATTTTCAACAGGATTCTTGATTTTGGCGAGCATATTATCGCGGTAGCGGTGAATCATCTGGAGGAAACTCCTTACTTCTCGCCGCGATTCGGTCAGTTTCTTTTCTTTTGATTTTTTGTAGTTGTCACGTGCCAGCGCCTCGGTTAATACAGCAACCAGCGGACCATTACCAGACAGATATACAGCGCCGTTTTCTTCATCTTTCACTCCGTTACGGTAGGTCTGCTTGATGGCAACATCAAGTCCAACCAGCGTCTTGCCTGCACCGGGAACGCCTGTGACAAAACAAATGCTTTTTGAGCCTTTCTGTCTGGTTTGCTCAATGACCTCGAGTATATATTGGATTGTTTTATCTGTTGAGGCTTTATCGGCTTCGTGTCTTGTGATATCTTCAACGGAATGATGTTCGTATAGTGTCCTTGCGGCTTCTACAATGGTGGGAGTGGGCGTGTATGGGCTTATGTCCCAACTCTCAAACGGTTTGGCGTTAACCTTGGCGTTGGCATGTTCAAGCACATTGCAAATCGTCTGTTGCAGGCCTGATGCACCAGATGTCAACGGGTTGTAAATACCGTCATCGTAAACTGATGGATTAAAAGCAGTTGTTGATGATTCGTATTCTGTAGGCACCAGAATTGGAACAATTTTCCTGTCATGGCTGAACTTGTGGAAATTCTTCAAGTCGAGGGCATAGTCTAAAACTTGCTCAATGTCCTGTTGTAGCATCTGTTTCTGTCCAACCTTGAACTCCAGACAGAAAATCATGCCACGTAGCAGCAATACTACGTCAATGCGTTTGCCCAGACGCGGAATGTCATACTCAAACAGGATTTGTGCGTTCTCGTCAACCCACGGCCTCAACACTTCCTGCATTATTGAAATCTCGCCTTTCCATGCTTCATTCGTTGTTGTTAACGATTCGCCATGAAAGTTGTCGTGCAGAGAGCCAAGTACCGCTTTCGGGTCGGTAGAAATAAATTCCCTAAAAGAAGCAATATATAAACTTCGATTGTTCGCCATCAAAAAATTATAAGCCGTTTGAGAGTAGATTTTATGCCTCTAAGTATTGAATTTTTTGGGCAAATTCCTTGAGGTCCATACTCGTGGTTTTTATCGGTTGGAATAGTGGCTACAAAGGTACGGATTTTTTTTTGGAAATGCGATGTTGACTGTGGTTTTTTTTGAACACGGGGTTTAAGAGAACAAGATATTCATGGTTCCTAAGATTTAGACAGAAGGACAAAAGGGACAAAAGTATTTTGAGAGTCCCCACCCGTTTCTTCTGTTTCTTGTGTCCTTATGTCCTTAAATCCGCACCATTTTAGATTAACAAACTTTATAACATCCTGAGGAACAAAAAGTTCCCCAGGATTTTGCCATGTCGAGAATTTCACCTAATTTAGTGGTGCAAAAAAAACTGAGAGAAAT
>CAMHQD010000013.1 GCA_946187345.1 uncultured Porphyromonadaceae bacterium
AAGGCGAGGCCCTACAGTCTTTGACAATCCTAATGGATTTTACCGGACAGCAATAGTATTAATGATAAGGCGGTATTATGTCCGGGCAATCCGGGTACCGCCCATGAACTGTCACCCACTTCGTGGGTTCCCGATGCCGGCTTTTAAAAACACAACATTTTGTGTGGAGTTTTGTAGAAAATAGTGTAGAGTTTTGTTTCAAAAAACAAAACTCTACAACTTGACGTTGCGCGCGAGAGTGCGGGAATTGTTAAATTTGCGCTATAAATTATTCATCTAATCAATAGCATTATGGACAAACGACTACTACGACTGATTCTTGTAGCCGCAGTTGCATGTTGGACAGGCATTGCGGCGGCATCGCCGTTGCTGTCGCCGCTCGCCGTCAAGTGTGACGTGAACCACGACGGCATCGTCGATGTGGGCGATGTGAACACCGTGCTCGCCGGCATCCTCGCCGACAGCAACGACGCCGGCCTCGACGCCAACAGCGACGGCGCCGTCGATGTGGGCGACGTGAACCTCATTCTGGAGGTTATCCTCAGCGGCGACGTGGACGCCTCTGTCGAAAGCCTCGAGTATATCGACATCGACTTTGCCGGCCAGGGGGCCGATGGTACAGCCCCGACGGTGGAAACCGTGACCGTGGTCAACATCACCACCGGCGAGACGCTCGAACTGGGCGGCAACGACATCTTGCGGCTCGCCGTCAAAGGCAGCGAGGCGGCGAAGCGCCGCGCGCACTCCATAAAGGAGAACAAGGGACGGCTGCCGCGCCCGGTAATCAGTCCGGCCGTATCGATGGCCGACGCCCGGCTGACGTTTGACGTCGCCAAGGCAGGCGCGGCCACCATCGAGGTGATTGACCGCGACGGCAAGGTGGCGGCGCGCAGCGTGGTCACGGCGAAAGCAGGCCGCAACTCACTCAAACTGAATGCGATGGAGGCCGGACGATACACCGTGCGCCTCACCGACGCCGCCGGACGCGTGCAGGCCACGCAGTGGCGCAGCGCGGCGCGACGCGCCACCGGAAAGACGGTGACGATGAACTTCAACGCCGGCGACCTGCTGCGCTTCACCGCCACCAGCGGCGACATGACCACCATCATGATGCAGCAGCCCGCCAACAGCCACACCAATGTGTTCTCTTTCTTTGAGTGTAAGGACGCCGACGGATACAACTACCCCATCGTCGAGGCCGGAGGCCTGCTCTGGATGGCCGAGGACCTGCGCTACGTGCGACGCAGCGGTGTGAGCAAGGTGAGCAGCGCGGACGACTGGCAGGAAGCCTCGGTGACCAAGTGTAGGGTCGTGAATAACGACGTCACCGATGCCTACTACAACTACGAGGGCGCACTCAAGGCGCTGCCCGAAGGCTGGCGCCTGCCCACCGGCGACGAGGTGAACACCGTGCTGCGCAAACTGGGCGGAGCCAATCATGCCGGAGCGCTTCTCAAGGCACACGGCGACGACAGCAACTGGGGCACGTGGGAAGAGAACGTCGACTCGCTCTACCTGCGCCTGAACGCCCACGGATACGTCAACACCGGCGGCAACGTCACCTCGCATGACCAGCGCGGATATATCCTCACCTCCACCACGCTCTCCAAGCGGCCGATGTGGGCCGAACTGCGCGACGGCACCGACGCCGTGACGCTCTCCTCAATGGGCGCGCCGGTCGACAACGGCTTCCACATCCGTGGCGTGCGCGTGGGCTTCAGCCCCTACAAGGGCATGATGGACGAGTTCTTCTCCAGCGAGATGCAGCAGGCCAGGCAGCGCGCCCCCATGGCCAAGGCCCCCGTCAACCCTTACAGCGGCCAGCCCATCGGCGAGTTATACACGGTTCAGACCGGCACAATCGAGATGGTTCTCGACTGGTACAACGATAGATATGCAACGCACATGGGTGCATCGTCCATTGGTTATGGTTGGATGGAAGGGGACGTATTTGCTTCCCGAGGCATGTTTAAAGTGGATCTCAACGGCAATTTCACCAACCTGAACTCCAATACCGACGCCTCAAGAAACCTCAAGAAAATGGCTCTCCAATATGTGCCTGAGGGAGAACGTATTGCCAAACTGGTGTTTGAACGCAACAACACGGGAACAACCAATCCCAAGAACCCACCAACCTCAAACACGACGTCGTGGTCCGGCAACGGCTCGGCTCGCATCGAAGTCTTCAACCGCGACGGCTCGACCGCTACAACAGTCGCCTTACCGGGAACCTTCTATATGCCTAACGGCTTGGAGGCTTACCCGTTCCGCTTCTGGGGCAACAACGAGTCGACATGGACCGACTATTTCGATGTCTATGAGTATTATGCCAAACGGATACAAATCGTTACGGCCGACTTCAACGACGACCAGAGCGACGACCTTGTGGTGGGCATCGGCGGACGATTCTTGGTCATCGACGGCGCTGACTACAGCACCGTGATTGCCGAGCGCAGCTTCCCCAGCGCCGCCACACGTGCCGCCACGGGTGACTTTGACGGCGACGGCAAACCCGATCTGGCCGTCATCACCGAGAACAACGGACAGGTTCAGGCAATGGTGTTCTGCGATGGCATCGACAACGACAAACTCAACGGCACCGCCACCTACAACGTCGGCCTCGGCGCCAGGCTCAACACTGACCGTGAGCCATGGCTCGACATCAAGATTGGCGACGTGGTGGTCGCCACACGCAACGACCTCATCTGCCAGGTGGGTGACGTGAACCAGAACCGCAACTATGTGGCGAAAACATCGGTATGGATGCGGCAGGAAGGCTCGCCAATGCTCGTGCCGCCCATCTCCCGGGCCACTATCGAAGAACAGACCAACTATCTGCAGAACACCTGCATCACCGTCGTCCACTCTCGCGGCATGGGGTTCCCCGCCGACATCCTCGCCGCCGGCGGACTGTACCGCTTTGACGGCACCAACGCGTTCAGCAAGGACGGCACAGGCATCACTTCGATAGCCAATCCCGGCGGTTTCCAGGGACACAACCAGGGCAATAACTTCATCTATTTCCCTGCCGACAATGTAGTGGCTGGAAAGTTCAAATACGGGTCGCCCAACGGAGCCGACGACATTGCGGTCCTCTCGGTTATTGATGCCTATACCGGTTGGTATGAATGGGCCAATAACGTGTATTGGGTCGGCTCACAACTGCGCGGCCTCATCCGTATGTACAGCCCAAGCAACGGCGTCTTCTCGGTGAGAAACATCGAGACGAGTCAGGATGGTCATGGAGCGGGCGTGCGTGTGGGTAACGTCTTCATGTTAAAAGAGAGGCAAGAAGTGTCCGACAGCTACACCCACCCGGCATTCTGCCCGATTCCCGCCAAGGATGCCCGCCGCGCCGTATATCGCTTCCGCGACATGAACGTGACGTTCACCAATCCGCAGATCCACGCCGTGATGGCCGCGGCACCCTATTACACCGACGCCGACTACGGCAACGCCACGGCGGCAACCAGTTGGGGCAAGAGCAGTTCGAGCGGCTCCGGCAGCGGACGCTTGAGCAGCAACAGCGCCAAACTCATCACCGGCTTGAACTACGAGGTGGGACTCATCACCAAGGGATGGGAACTTGATATCACCGCCAGCGTCGAGTACGATTACACCTTCGGCGAGGAGAGCGAGGAGGTCATCACCTACGGCAAGGAGTACTCCACCTATGACGACAACTCGGTGATTCTCACGCTAACGCCCTATTTCGTCTATAACTACGAATGCGTGGCCAGCGACAACGAGGACGCCGTGGGCACGATGCTCGCCGTGGGATGCCCCTACTACAGCAGCGAGCAGAACGTCGCCATGACCGACTATATGCTCATGCGCGCCGACAATGCCGAGATCCCCGACCTCTCGAGCGTGCTACACAACACGCCGGGCGACCCGATGACCTACCCGCAGTATGAGGACGAGATCAAGAGCAACTGCGGCAGCACCATCTACTGGGCGTTGCCCAAGGGCGAACTGCAGGGACTCGGACAGGGCGGCACGGCCACCGCGCTCACCCACAGCGTCGAGAACAGCAGCACCTACACCCAAGACCACGAGATGAGCGTCAACTTCGAGTTGGTCAACACCATTGGCAGCGCAAAAGTGGGCTTTGGCTACGGACACAGCGAGAACTGGACGAGCAAGCACTCCGAGGGCGTGGGACACACCATCGCCGGTGAGGTGCCGGCACCCAAGAAGTTCTCCGGCACTATGAGTTCGTTCCGCTGGAACCTCTGCCGCTACAATATGAAGTTGAACGGACAGACCTTCCCCGTCGTCAACTACGTCGTCCGCCGTTGATCCGCACTATATTATTATAAGACAATCGGGGACAATGGATTTGTTATCCATTGTCCCCGATTGTCTTTTTAACTCAAGTTCCTGATGTAAAAGTAATTGATAATCATATTAATAACAAGCGATTACTTGTAGGGGCAGAATTTATTCTGCCCGCCTGCCGCAAACGTGCAGAATAATTCTGCCCCTACATTTCTCACAACTATCAATTTATCTACTTAAATTTTTAATAAAAAAAGTTAAGACAAACGCTTGTCATGTCACAGAAAAGTTGTAACTTTGCAGTCGCGTTTGTCGGGAACGTGTCCGGCACTAACGCACGTAATTAACTCATATTTATTAACTTTTTAATTTCAATGGCAGAAGAATTAATTAATTCTCCGATCGCCGACTTTGACTGGGACGCCTACGAGCGTGGCGAGTCCCGGAGCGACAAGTCGCATGAAGAACTGGAAAAAACCTACGACGAGAGCCTTGGCTCATTCCGTGACAAGGAAGTGACCGAAGGTACCGTGATCTCGATTAACAAGCGCGAGGTTGTGGTTAACATCGGTGCTAAGTCGGACGGCATCATTCCGCTTAACGAGTTCCGTTACAACCCCGACCTCAAGGTGGGCGACACCGTGGAGGTGTTCATCGAGAACCAGGAGGACAAGAAGGGTCAACTCATCCTCTCGCACCGCAAGGCGCGCATGGCCAAGAGTTGGGATCGCGTTAACGAAGCGCTTGACAACAACGAGGTCATCAAGGGATTCATCAAGTGCCGCACCAAGGGTGGCATGATTGTCGACGTGTTCGGCATCGAGGCCTTCCTGCCCGGCTCGCAGATCGACGTCAAGCCCATCCGCGACTACGATGTGTTCGTTGGCAAGACCATGGAATTCAAGGTTGTGAAAATCAACCAGGAGTATCACAACGTGGTGGTGAGCCACAAGGCTCTCATCGAGGCCGAACTCGAGCAGCAGAAGCGCGAGATCATCAGCAAACTCGAGAAGGGTCAGGTGCTCGAGGGTACCGTCAAGAACATCACCAGTTACGGCGTGTTCATCGACCTGGGTGGCGTGGACGGTCTGATCCACATCACCGACCTCTCGTGGGGCCGCGTCAACAACCCCGCCGACATCGTCCAACCCGACCAGAAACTCAACGTCGTTATCCTCGACTTCGATGACGAGAAGAAGCGCATCGCCCTCGGTCTGAAGCAACTCCAGCCGCATCCCTGGGATCGCCTGGATCCGAACCTCAAGGTGGGCGACCGCATCAAGGGTCGCGTGGTGGTCATGTACGACTACGGCGCATTTGTCGAGGTTGCTCCCGGCGTCGAGGGCTTGATCCACGTCAGCGAGATGTCGTGGTCACAGCACCTGCGCTCGGCTCAGGACTTCATGAAGGTGGGCGACGAGGTTGAGGCTCAAATCCTCGCTCTCGACCGTGCCGATCGCAAGATGTCGCTGGGTATCAAGCAACTCAAGGCCGACCCGTGGGCTAACATCGAGGAGAAGTACCCCGTGGGCTCGAAGCACACCGCTCGCGTGCGCAACTTCACCAACTTCGGCGTGTTTGTCGAACTGGAGGAGGGCGTCGACGGCCTGATCCACATCAGCGACCTGAGTTGGACCCGCAAGGTCAAGCACCCCAGCGAGTTCACCCAGAACGGTGCCGACATCGACGTTATCGTGCTCGAAATCGACAAGGAGAACCGCCGCTTGAGCCTCGGCCACAAGCAACTCGAGCAGAACCCGTGGGATGTGTTCGAGACCATCTTCACCGTCGGTAGCGTGCATCAGGGTGTGATCACCGAGATGCTCGAGAAGGGCGCCGTGATCAACCTGCAGCCCTACGGCGTCGAAGGCTTCGCCACGCCCAAGCACCTGGTCAAGCAGGATGGCAGCCAGGCCCAGAAGGACGAGACCCTTGACTTCAAGGTGATCGAGTTCAACA
Source organism: uncultured Porphyromonadaceae bacterium (assembly GCA_946187345.1). GTDB lineage: Bacteria > Bacteroidota > Bacteroidia > Bacteroidales > Muribaculaceae > Sodaliphilus. The sequence goes on from CAMHQD010000013.1 coordinate 6,241, forward strand.
AGGAGGCCAAGCGCATCATCTTGAGCCACAGCCGCATCTTTGAGGATGAGGCCAAGGGCGAGCGCAGCGAGCGTAAGCCCAAGCGCCAGAGCGCAAAGAAGGCCGACGAGCCCATCATCGCCAGCACCCAGGTGGAGCGTACCACCCTGGGCGACATCAGCGAACTCGCCGCCCTGAAGGAGCGCCTCGAGAAGGGTGAGTAATCTTTTAATTGCCTCCCGTGAATGCTCGTAAATAACCGTATAATTTATTCACGGCAATTCACGATAATTCACGGGAGGTTTTTTTAATAAGAATGAACATTAAGCCACTTGCCATAATCGCCATCGCGGCCTTCATGACGCATAGTTGCACCGACGGCTGTTCCTGCTCACGCCAAACGGATGCCACCGACAGCATCGCCAGCCCCACTGACAGCACGGCCACTGCCGACACCACATCGCGTGCCGACACCATCGCCGAGCCCGTCGAGCGAGTGCGCGCCATCACCGGCATCGCCGTTGACGGCGGCATGAACAGCATCGACATGGTAGTGGGCAAAGACACACTCTCGTTTGACTTCCCCGACCTGCCGGAGCACGTCACATGGACGGCCGGCGACACGATGACAATCGTTGTCGACACCGCCACCGACAGCGTCCTCAGCCTTCGCCCCGGCAAGTAACATGTAGCACGTAGCATGTAGCATATAGCATATAGCAAAAACTAACATCTAACATCTAACATCTATATTTGCGGTAGTAGCTCAGTCGGTAGAGCATCAGCTTCCCAAGCTGAGGGTCGCGGGTTCGAGCCCCGTTTACCGCTCAAATAGACGCAGCAGTGGGAATGAGTATAATCTGGCTCATTCCCACTGTTGCGTTTATTGATTGGAAAATCCACCTACTGAATTTCAGTGGAAAGTTGCGCTAAATTAATGGATAGAAAAATTTTTCGGTCAGTAACATTGGCTAATATCAGTTTGTTTTAGTATATTTGCAAACGAAAACTATTCTGTCGTTTCCTTAATCACCAACTATTATGAAGACATTGAGACAAAGCCTCGCGCTGGTCTGTATGGCTATAGCGCTCGCCATGAGCGCCGGTGATGATGTGATCACCTCTATCCGCAGCGAGTACAATCAAGCGCAAGCGACCATCAAGCAGAACAAGAGTACGAAAGCAAAAAACGACATGGTGACCACGATGCGCTATGACGTTCCGGGCAAGGGTGCGGCAGTCGAGACGCTGCACTTCTTCTTCAAAGTTGAGCAATTTGGTCCCGTTGGCGAGTTTGTCAATTACCAACTGTTTTTTGTCACGCGCCAACTGAGCCTTGGCGGCCACAAATCCTATGAGGAGTACCTCTACGACAGCCAAACCGGTCAACTCGTGTTCTCGGTAAAGCAGGAGAGAGATAGCAAGGGCTCGCTGATTGAGAAGCGCCTATACTACCGCGATGGCACGATATTCAGCACCGAAGGCGGCACACTTGACCTCTACGAGGAGGAGTTGACCTACTTCCTCGGTCAAGACTATCGTCACGCGTTTGACAACCTGATTCGCAACGCGAAGGAGTAATGCCACTGATGGCACATAATAAAAGCGGTTGACACCTCTGATGGAGCCAACCGCTTTTTATTATCAAAAAACAAGAACTCGCCGTCAATCAACCACAATCTTGCGGGAGATGCCGTCGGCCACTACAATGTAGATGCCGCGCGGCAGGCGGGTGACGGGAGCGGTGCTCACCAGAGCGCCGGCGACGTTGTAGACGGCGACGTTATCGGCTCCGCGGACTGAGATGACACCGTCACCCGCGCTGATGTCGATGGAATCGTCGTTGAGGTCATCGATAGCGGTCACGGTGCCCATCTTGAAGGTAGCGACGCACTGCGCTTGGGCTTCGGCCGTTTCGGCGTTGAGGGAATAGACGGTGAGGGTGTACTCCACGCCGGCACGCCCCTCAAAGGGGGTGCTGATAGTGACGGTGCGCGTTTCGCCGACAGGGATACTCACGGGCTGGGTCATATCGGTGGCCCAAGTCTGATTACCGACTTTGATGCGATAGTAAACATAGCCGTTGAAATCCTTTGAGCCGCTGTTTTTCACATCAATAGACGCCTTGACATGGTTGGAGGTCGTCTCCTCGACTGTCAGTTGCGACGCCGGCTCGAGTGTATAAGCGTCAGCGGCCTCTGTGACGAGGGTACGCGGTCCGTCGAGCACTCTGCCGTTTATGTCTCTCAGCATTATATAGTGCGTGCCGATGGGGCGCGGCAGGTTGAGATCTATCTCAAAGGATATCTCGCGGCCTTTAGGCAGGTTTACCAGTTCGACATATCGGTCTGTGAACTCGGTTTCACCTTGTGCCTTGACGGCGATGTTAATGTTGTCGCAGTATTCCTCGCCATCGTTAGCGATAGTTATAGGCACGAGGATGAAGTCACGGTCGACTACGGTCTGCGGGAGGTCAAACTTGACTACGCGTAGTCCGGCATGGCCGGCATTGGGCCGTGAGAGCGTCATCTTTCCGTCGGCCACGCGTGCGACCAAATAGCCAGGACGTTCCTTGCTGCGGTCTATTGGTCGGAAGTTGTCTATACCGGCTTTCGGGCACTTGTACATCATGTGAAGGTGATACTCGCCCGGTGCCAGGTCGGCAGGTGTGGTGACGTCAAATCGGTTTGTATTGGTAGCGTTGCGGCTGCCGAACGACAGATTGTAGTTTGCCTCCTGGCTGAGGATTTTGGGATTGTTATCACTCACGTCGGTGAGGACATAGGCCAAAAAGGCCTCAATGCCATTGCCATAGCCGTAGCCGGCGGCCGCAAGATTGGTGAAACTGAATGTGACAGCCTCGCCCAGCGTCATTACCCAATCTTTCTCTCTTTCGGGACCGAAATCATCTACGGTCACCATCAAGGATTTCTCGGGTTCGGGAGAACCATCATCGGGTCGGATGCCAATCACCATTGCCTGGCAGCCGTTGTATCCGCCGCTATATGAGCCGGTGCCTTGAGCGCGCGGAGATAGGATTGAAAGGAGGAAATATCCGTTACTCAACGAGTTCCATCCCCAGTTGACGTGGAAATAGCCGTCTTTGTTATATCCGTCAATTAGAAATGAGTGGCCACCGGTTTGTGTGAAGCCGCCATAGAGCACGGGGCGTTTGGCATCCAATTCAGCCACGAGCATGTCTTCCCACTCGGTCGCGGTCTTGGTGGCGCGCAAATTGTAGCGCATACCCTTGCTGAAGCCGTACTCGTCACGCATTGCCATCATCATCTTGAAGTCGCTTACGGAACTCGTCTTGCCGTAACTCATGCCGGCCGACTTGCCCAGGTCAGACATGAGTTGCGCCACGGCCTCGGCCTGCTCGTCGGTGTAGTTGCCCTCGATGTAGTTGTCGAGCATATTATCCCACTCGTAGGTCTTATCGCCGGTTGACGGGCAGCGGTGATAATAGGCAAGTTGAGCCGCGGAGGTGGCGACACAGCCGGTCGCGCACTTCTCGTCTCCTTCATAAACCGGGCAAAAGCGGTTATAAGGCTCTCTCTGGCCCCAATTACTTTTGAGCAACGGCTTGACCTCGGTGTCGCGCACCGGCTGCAGTGCCGGGCTCTTGCGCGGCAACTCGGGAGTGACGCGCAGCAGAGCCATCTCGGCGGCATAGCAGTCGAGCATATAGCGCATGCCGTCAGGCATATTGTCGGGGTCTAAAGCGCCACGGTCACCATAGGCGAGCACAGGCACAGCACGGTCGTCGCCGGCCACGACCACAAAGCCTTCGTCAGTATTGAACACGTAGTAGTCGGCGGCACCTGACGCGTCTCGCGCGGCAAGGGCCAAACGCGGCTCTCGTGAGGAAGCAGTTGCACCGGGAGCACGATGCGGCGCAGATTTCAATAAATGTGTCCGGGCGGTATTCATCGCCTCAGCGACAGTCACCTGTTCGGCATTTGCATGAACAGCCATCGTGAGTATAATGACCGCGAGTAAACTTAATTTCAAATTATTCATCTTATATTTATATTGTTAGCGTTCTAAATACCACCACACCATTATTAACTACCGGGGTGGGAACCTACATCGCCTCGATGTAGAAACTGAAAGGGCGGAAGCCGTCGTTGCAACTGACCATCGCGCTCATCGGGTCACGCATCCAGCCGTCAAAGAAATTGCCCTCGCCACGAGCCAACGCCTCCACAAACGGGCGCATCGTTTCCCACGCCGCCGGACATAGGCCATCAGGGCGCTCGCCGTGGTGCGAGACCCACTGCTGCCCCACCGTCACGTCACAAGCGTGCTCAATCGGGTTTTCAAATCGCGCCATCAAGTCCTCATAGACAGTCTGGCGCACCGCTGTTATCCTCACCTTTGGCATAATTACCGCAAAGTTACATAAAAAACTCTACACTGCAAGCGCCATTTTGGACATATCGGAATTTTTCATTATCTTTGTACATTCATCTATAATGACTGACGACAACTATGGCGACGAATGACGACCGCAAAGTGATTTTCTCGATGGTGGGAGTGAGCAAGACCATCGAGCAGAACCAGAAACAGGTGCTCAAAAACATTTATCTGTCATTCTTCTATGGCGCGAAAATCGGCATCATCGGCTTGAACGGCTCCGGCAAATCGACGCTGATGAAGATTATCGCCGGCATCGAGACGAAGTACCAGGGCGAGGTGGTGTTCGCGCCGGGCTACACGGTTGGCTATCTGCCGCAGGATCCGCAACTCGACCCGACGAAGACGGTGCGCGAGGTGGTGCAGGAGGGTGTGCAGCACATTGTTGACGCGCTCAAGGAGTATGAGGACATCAACCTCAAGTTCGGCCTGCCGGAGTACTACGAGGACCAGGACAAGATGGACGCCCTGTTCGCACGCCAGGCCGAGTTGCAGGACATCATCGACGCCACCGACGCGTGGAACCTTGACAGCCGGCTGGAGCGCGCTATGGACGCGCTGCGCTGCCCCGACGGCGACTCCCCCACCGTACACCTGAGCGGCGGCGAACGCCGCCGCGTGGCCTTGTGCCGACTGCTGCTGCAACAGCCCGACGTGCTCCTGCTCGATGAGCCCACCAACCACCTCGACGCCGAGAGCATCGACTGGCTCGAGCAACACCTGCAGCAGTATGCCGGCACAGTGATTGCCGTCACCCACGACCGCTACTTCCTCGACCATGTGGCCGGCTGGATTCTCGAACTGGACCGCGGCGAGGGTATTCCCTGGAAGGGCAACTACAGCAGTTGGCTGGAGCAGAAGACCCAACGCATGGCACAGGAGGAGCGCACCGAGAGCAAGCGCCGCAAGACGCTTGAGCGCGAACTCGAGTGGGTGCGCATGGCCCCCAAAGCGCGACAGGCCAAAGGCAAGGCACGCCTCAACAGTTACGACCGCCTGCTAAATGAGAGCGTCAAGGAGAAAGAGGAGAAACTTGAAATCTTTATCCCCAACGGCCCGCGCCTTGGCAACAAAGTGATTGAGGCTCATCATGTGGCAAAAGCGTTCGGCGACAAACTGCTCTTTGACGACTTGAATTTCACGCTACCGCCTAATGGCATCGTGGGCGTCATCGGCCCCAACGGCGCCGGCAAGACGACGCTGTTCCGCCTGATTATGGGGCTGGAGCAGCCGGATGGCGGCACGTTTGAGGTGGGCGAGACAGTGAAAGCGGTGTATGTTGACCAGCAGCACACGAGCATTGACCCCGACAAGAGCGTGTATGAGGTGATTTCGGGCGGCGTGGAACTGCTGCGCATGGGCGGCCGCGACGTGAACGCGCGCGCCTATCTGTCGCGGTTCAACTTCACGGGCGTTGACCAGCAGAAACTGTGCGGCGTGCTCAGCGGCGGTGAGCGCAACCGCCTGCAACTGGCGCTCGCCCTCAAGCAGGAAGGCAACGTGCTGCTGCTGGACGAGCCCACCAACGACATCGACGTGAACACGCTGCGAGCGCTCGAGGAGGGCCTTGAGGACTTCGCCGGATGCGCCGTCATCATCAGCCACGACCGCTGGTTCCTCGACCGCATCTGCACCCACATTCTGGCCTTTGAGGGCGACAGCAACGTGTTCTTCTTTGAGGGCAGTTACTCGGAGTACGAGGCCAACCGCTTCAAGCGCCTGGGCAACGAGCAACCCAAGCGCATCCGCTACCGCAAACTCGTCAAGGATTGAGGATACGGTCCAGCACGGCGTTCACGTCGCCCACGTCGACCGCGCCGTCGCTGTTGATGTCACACACCATGTCGGTGACGCCGTCAAGGATGGCCCCGAGCACGACGTTCACGTCGCCCACATCCACAACGCTGTCACTGTTGACATCGGGGAACAACGGGTCGACAAGGTCGTCGCTGACGGTGAACGCTTTCCACTGCTCCGCTTCACGGTAAGCGTCGCCGGTACCCACGGGCACGTGCAGCGTGCAGGTCGCTACGGGCACGCGCGCAAATACGGCATTGCCCAGTGCCACCGTTGAGGGGGCGGCGACGCGGCAGTAGATGTGGTCCAATGCCGTGCAATTCCAGAACGCGGTGTTGCCGATATTGCCCACCGAGGCGGGGATGACCACGAGTTTCAAGCCAGTGCAATCTTGGAACGCTCCGCCGCCAATCGCCGTCACCGAGGAGGGTATCGTCAACTTGGTCATCGCGCTTAAACCGTAGAACGTACTCTGACCGATCGCGGCGACACCGTCGGGAATTGCCACCTCGGTCAGTTCCTCGCCGTTCAAGAACAGGTGGTGGGCATAATGCAAGGGGTTGTCGTTACAGTGGATTGCACACCACTTTGCCAAGTCGGTGATATGGACGCTCGTCAAACCATTGCAACCGTAGAATGCTCTGTAGTCAATCTTGGTGACCGAACTGGGGATGGCGATGCTCGGCAATGTGCTGCAACCTTCAAACGCACTCCCGCCGATGGTCACTGTGCCGGAGAGAGTGACACTCTCCAACGCCGAGCAACCATAAAACGTCCGCCTGGCGATCTCAGGACAGGCCACGGTCGCCGTTTTCAGGCCACTGCAACTAGCGAATGCATACTCAATCAGAGTAGTAACCGACGACGGAATGGTGATGCTTGACAAGCCGTTGCAATAACTGAACGCCGACTGGCCAATGAACTTGACAGTGTTCGGGATGGTCACCCCGGTAAGCCCCGTGCAACTCAAGAAGGCTTGCCCGCCTATCTCGGTCACTCCGGTGGGGATGTTCATGCTGCCGGTCAGCCCCGTGCAATTAGCGAAGGCGTTATCCCCGATCGTTGTCACCGTGCTGGGAATCGTGATTCCTGTCAACAACGTCTGGCCCGAACACAGGTAGCCGGGAATGTGCTTGACACCATTGCCAAAGGTTACTTTCTTGATGCTCGCGCCACTCTTCGCCAACGGCGACGAATCCGTGGAGGTATAGTCGCTGCAATTGGCTGCATTCCACGTTACATTGGTCAGGCTCTTACAGTTTTCAAACGTGGATGCGTCCAAAACAGTGACTCCGCTGCCAATGGTGACATCGGTGAGCGACGAGCACTCAAAGAACATCCTGTAGCCTGTGTCGGCACAATTGACCACCGCGCTCTTCAGACCGGTGCATTGTGAGAAAATGTAATAGTTGTTGCTGGTAACCGTGGCAGGCACAGTCACCGCGGTCAGCCCCGTGCATTTCTGGAAAGCGTTGCTGCCCAGCGTGGTGACCGTGGCGGGGATCGTCAGCGACGTCAGGCCGCTGCACTCCGCAAAAGCGTTGCCGCCGATAGTCACAACCGAGGCGGGAAAACTCACCGCCGTCAGGGCGCTGCAACCGAGAAAAGCCGAAGAGCCGATTGTCTGGACCTTGTTGCCGAGTGTCAAACTCGTCGCACTCGTGCAATAGTCGAAGGCGTTGACGCCAATCGTGGTGACCGAATTGGGTATCACGATTTTTTTCAAACCAGTGCAGTTGGAGAATGTCCTGGTCTCGATGGTGGTGAGCGACGTGGGGATGTTCACCGCCGTCAAACTGCCGCATTGGTAAAATGCGAAAGTGCCAATCGAAGTGACCGAATTGGGTAGTGTGGCGGTCTTCAAACTGCTGCACCAGCAAAATGCCCACTCGCCAAGCGAGGTAACCGAACCGGGAATGGATACGCTCTCCAAGGCAGTGCATTGCCAAAACGCCTTGTTGCCGATGCTCTTGACACTGGATGGAATAGTGGCGCTCTTCAATGTCTTGCAGTATCGGAACGCCTCGTCGCCAATGGCTGTCACCTTGTAGGTCTTGCCGCCATTAGACACCGTTTCAGGGATGGTGACGTTGGCCGAGATTGAAGAGTAGGCGCGGAAGTCATTATAATATGTCAACTCAAACTGATAGGTCACGCTGACGGTCGTGCCACCGCTGTTGATGTTATAGCACAGCCCGCCGACCATGAAGTCGTAGGCAAACGCGCTCGCCGCAGCCAGCATCACCGCAGCCAGCGACAACGCGCTACGTAATAACGATATGTTTCTCATAATCCCGATCAATGATTAAAGGTTGATATTCTGCCTGCAAAGATACACAAAAATCCGGAATAATCAACCAACAGGCATAAAATGCGACTCATGCAGCGAATAAACCCCACGCGCTCCGTCGCGTGGGGTTTCGCACATGGGCAAGTCTTCTACTTGCATAGATAAGACTGATAAATAAATAATTGTTTCGCGTCTATTTTCGTCTATAACAACGTCTATTATCGTCATTTTTTTGTCTAAAATAATTAAGATAGACGGAAATTGACGTTGTTATAGACGTGAATTGACGCTAACCCCATGAATTTCCATAAATTATCCATAAAATTTTAGACAAGATAACAAGAGGAAGTTTGAGGACACGAGATTATCTTTCTAACTCAAGTTTCTAAAGTAGGTAAGTTACCATAAATTACCTTGTTAGATATCAATATTCCTTAGAATCTCTTTAAAAGTGTGGACAAATTTCAGCCCGGAGGGCGTTATTTCTATAACCCCACACGCAGTGGGGGGTAGGTTGAGAATTTGTTTGCCTCTGGAAGAGGCTACTTTCAATGTCGATGCAAGCGGCCTGGCCAAGGCCAGGCCCTACATACCGCGTTCGTTGCCTCTTTCAGAGGCTTTATAGGTCGCTATCTACCCCCCACTGGCGTGGGGGGTTATATAAATTACGCCCTTCGGGCTGATCTTACTTTAGAAACTAAGTTTCTAAAATAACTAATGGATAATTAATGAAACAGGGGGACGGTTCTTGTGTTTCGGCGAGTGAGACACAAGAACCGTCCCCGTTTCATTCACGGCGGGGCGCGTCAGCGGATAGCGCCAGGCTGGTAGCGGTGGTTGCGGTCGTAGGTGGTGATGTCAAACGAGCGCACCGTGTAGAGGGCATCGCCATCGCTGAAACTGATGGAGAAGTGGGCGGTGCCGCTCTTGAGTTTTTTCGTGGCCACCACATCGGCGCTATAGCGCACGGCACGACCCGGAGCCAGTTCGCTGATAATAGCCGTTGGCGATAGATAAATCTCTTTGGTGCCGCTGACGGTTATTACCGGAGCGATGTCATAGACATAGTCGTTGCCGGCATTGCGCACGTTGAACACAAGGCGCGCATGCTCCTCGGCCTCGATGCTGCGGCTGTCGTTGCTGTCCAAAAAACGCACCTCCTCAATCTCGATGTTGGCGTAGGGATTGTAGGTGTTATATGGGCGGTAATCATCGCGGCTGTGGTTGCGGTAATAGTCGCTGGTGCGGTAGTCGTCGGTCTTGGGCGCTGTCGCCGCCGCGCCGATGGCACCACCGATTACCATACCCATCACTGTGCCGGCCCTGCTGCCACGCCAGCCGCCGGTAACACCGCCGATTGCCGAGCCAAACAAGCCGCCCAACGCGGCGCCCGACGTCGTGCCATAGAACTGCTCGCTCGTGGTGCACGATGTCATCATCATCAATGCGGCAAGCATCGCCGCCATCAATTTCGTTTTCATATCTTTTTGAAAAGTTTACCGTTTACAGTTGCGTCTTCGTTCAATCAACGGTAGACAGTCAACAGTCAACCATTAATGTCATTTTGGTTTTTGACTGAAAAGCGGCTCTAAGGTTTAACGCGATAGTATTCTCTACCGCTCGCTGATAATCATTAAACGCGAATTACCACGAATTATCCATAAATTGGCGTTTCGGCATTAATTCATGGATAATTCGTGGTAATTCATGTTTGATTATAAACTTCTCACTTCTTCTTGGCGGCCGGTTTCTTGGCGGCCGGCTTCTTCTTGGGAGCGGGCTTTGCCGGCTCGGCGGGCTCCTCGGCGGGAGTGGCCTCGGCATCAGGGGCGAAGTCGCCCACCTGGGCCTTGACAATGTTGTTGCGCATCATCTCCACCTCGCGCTTGAGCATCTCGATCTCATGCTCTTGGTTGCGGATGGTGAGCAGCAGCGCGTTGAGTTCCTCGTTCTCAATCTCGGCGGGATACTGGGCATCGACGCGCGCCATGAAGTCGCTCAACACATTCATATAGTTGGTGAACGCGCTGTAGGGCGAATCGTAGGGGCTGAACATCGCGTGCATAGAGCCGTCGCTGTTGTGCTTGGTGCTCATGTAGAAGAAGTGGTCGCTCGTCTGCAGATAGTTCCAGTCTTGCAACAGTCGCTTGTCACCACACAGGCGCACACGCTCCGAGATGGAGTAGAGTTTGTTCATAGCCTCCTGCTGCAGGACGTTGCCCAGCCAGGCGCTGATATCGCGTGTCTCGTCGGCCCACGATATCGGATGCGTCACCGTCATCACGTCGGCCGGCTTGAGTTTAGCGATCACCTCGCTCGGCGTCCAGAAGTGGATGTCACGCTCGGCGGCAAAACGCGGCAGTGCCTTCATGAACTCAAAGATACCGCTCTCGCGCGGCTGCGTCTCGCCAAAGGCGTCGAGGTTCATAAACAGGTTCACCAACTGCTGCTCCTGCGGCAAGGAGGCGATCCAATCGAGGTACTTGTCGGCCGTCAGCGGGTAGGCATCCCAGTCGCGGTTGTTGAAGCGGAAAGCGATGTCGTCGCTCAACTTGTCGTTCTTCATGAGCACCTTCAGTTTGGGTGCTCCGGCAGCGGTGTAGACATAGTTTGGCGACTTCCAGCCCAGGATGTGCTTGGGACCGTCGGTGATAACCGCCTTGAAGCCCATAGCCTTGACCATAGCGGCGATTTCGTCGTTATAAATCAACTCGGTGTTGCGGAACACTTTGGGCTTTTGGCCGGTGAGTCGCTCGATGCGCTCGCTGTGGAACTTGACTTGATACTCAAAGTCGCCCGGGTCTTGCAGCGCGGCCAGCGAGTGGGCGTAGGTCTCGGCAAGGAACTCGACACAGCCGGTGTCGGCCAACGCCTTGAGAGTGTCGAGGAACTCCGGCACATATTGCTCGATTTGGTCGAGGGCGGTACCGCTCACGCTCAAGGCCACCTTGAACTTGCCTCCGCTCTCCTTAATCATGTCGAGCAGCATCTCGCAGGCAGGAATGTAACTGCGGCGCGCGATGCGGGTGATAATCTCGTCGTTGGCAAAGTCATCGTAGTAGTAGTGGTCGTTGCCGATGTCAAAGAAGCGATAGGTCTTCAGCCGGTAGGGCTGATGTATCTGAAAGTAGAAACAAATTGCTTTCATAGTCGTATAGTCGTTTGTCGTTAATTGTTAGTCTATAGAAAGAAGCCACGGGGTGGTTGCACACCGAACGTCTCTATCCGTTAATGTATCAGGCTCTTGTAGATGTCGATTACCTTGGCGCCGGCTTTGACCCAACGGATTTGGTCCACCTCTGCCAGACCTTCCTCACGCAGGCTGTTATACATCGCCGGATAACTCAAGATTGAGTGGATAGCGTCGGCCATGGCATCGATGTCCCAATAGTCGACCTTGATAACGTTGTTGAGGATTTCGGCACAACCGCTCTGCTTACTGATAATCGACGGTGTGCCGATTTGCATTGCCTCAAGCGGCGCGATGCCGAATGGCTCGCTCACGCTGGGCATGATAAACACATCGCTGAACTTATACATCTCGTAGACCTGCTTACCGCGCAGGAAGCCGGCGAAGTGGAAACGGTCGGCGATGCCACGGCGCGCGGCCAAGCGAATCATCTTCTCCATCATGTCGCCGCCACCGGCCATCACAAACTGGACGTTGTTCACCTTGGCGAGCACACGCGCGGCGGCCTCGACAAAGTACTCCGGGCCTTTCTGCATGGTGATGCGTCCCAGGAAGGTCACCACCTTGTCGTGCTTGGGAGGCACCTCAACGTCGAGCAGTTCTCGGCTGAGCGGCTCCACGGCGTTATGCACCGTGGTGACTTTGGCCGGATCGATGCCATACTTCTCGATGACGGTGCGCCGGGTGAGGTTACTGACGGTGATGATGTGGTCGGCATTGTTCATGCCGTCCTTCTCGATGCCGAACACGGTAGGGTTCACATTGCCGCGCGAGCGGTCAAAATCGGTGGCATGGACGTGAATCACCAGCGGCTTGCCACTCACCTGCTTGGCGTGGATGCCGGCAGGATAGGCCACCCAATCGTGGCTGTGGATCACATCGAAGTCGAGGGTGCGCGCAACCACACCGGCCACAATCGAGAAGTTGTTGATCTCCTCGACAAGGTTGGACGGATAGCGACCCGAGAATTCGATGCAACCCAGGTCGTTGGTGCCCATATAGTTAAAGTCGGCGTAAATGTGGTCACGCATGTCGTAGTAGAGTTGCGGATCCATCAGATTGCCGATGCGACCGTTCACGTAGTCCCAATTCACGTCGCGCCACGCCACGGGCACACAGTTGGCGCCAATGATGCGGGCAAAGTCCTTCGACTCGTCGCCCTGCGGCTTGGGGATGACCATCGTGATATCAATGCCGCCGTTCTGCGCCATGCCCTGAGTGAGGCCGGCGCTGGCGGTACCCAGTCCGCCGAGGCTATGCGGTGGAAATTCCCACCCGAACATTAATGCTTTCATTTCTTTTATTAGTCGTTTAGCGTTTAGAGGTTGAGTGGTTTAGCCTCGCGCTAAAGCGCTCGGAGATAATGGTTTGTCGTGGGAGGGGCGGCCAGGCCAAAGTCAGGCCCTACATTTCTTCCCATTTGCGCCAGCAAATGGCTCAACCTCTCAACTCTCAACCTCTCAACCTCTCAACTTTTCACAGGTTATTCGTCAATGATGTGGAGGTTCTTGAACAGTCGCAGCACGCGCAGGATACAGCCCACATTGGGGGCGAAACTCACTGCGCCGCGGCCGATGAACGGCGGGTTGCCGTCGTAAAGTTCGCTCAGCGAACCGATGCAACCTTCCTTCATCTCGTCCTCAAAGCCAATCATCATGCGCTCGATGAACGCTATTGAGTTGATGCCGAACACACGGATATATGCCTTGCTGTAGAACTCCATCAGCCACGGACGCGCCGACCCGCTGTAGTAGGCCATCTGGCGCTCGGCGGGATTGCCGACGTACCAGGGGATGTAGCCGTAACTGTTGGGGCTCAGGGTGCGCAGTCCCTTGGGGGTGAGCAGTTCGCGCGTGCCCACATCGAGGACACCCTTGCGCTGACGGCGGTCGAGCGGCGAGTAGTCCAATCCGATGGCGATAATCATGTTGGGACGCACACTCAGGTCGGTATAAGCGCCGGCCACGTAGTCATAGAGGTAGCCGTAGTCATTGAGGAAGGTGTCGATAAACGCCGGCTTGACCTTGTCGGCCAGTGCGACACACTGCTCGACAAAGTCGGCCTGCTCGGGCACTTCGGCGTAAAGTTCCTTTTGCACAAACTTGAGCGCGTTGTACCACAAGGCGTTCAGTTCCACGAGATAGCCCGTGCGGGGTATCATCGGCGAGCCATCTGGGTGGGTGCTGTTCATCCACGACATCGGACGCCGCGTGCCCTCCACGGCCAGCAGGCCGTTGTCGTCGAGCCACAGGTGCGGATGCTTGCCATCGACGATGTGGTTGATGATTTGTTTCACCAACTCGCCATAGCGCTCGCGCGCCACCTCGATGTTCTGGTCGTGGGCATAGCGTTGCACACACCACACTGCCCATAGCGGCACGTCGGGCTGGTCGATATCCTGCAGGTGGGGATCCTCGGTGCCGTCGGCCATCCATCGCTGCAGCGCTTGGCTGGCGGTGTCCATGATGGCCTCAAAGTCAGGGCAGTGGTGCACCGAGAGGGTGCAACCCGGCAGACCGATGAACTCGTCGCGGGCACGGATTTTGAACCACGGATAGCCGGCCAGCAGATAGTGCCCGTCGGCATTAGTGATATAGAACTGCTTGGCGCTGTTCTTCATGCAGTTGTAAAAACTCGTGCGAGGCGTGCGAGGCGCAATCTCGTCCTCATACATTTTGGCCAGCGAACGCGTGCTCACGGGGCTCACTCCAGCCGAGAAGATAAGACTCTCACCCTTCTTGATATCCACCTCAAAGTAGCCCGGCACATAGAGGTCCTCGCTGTAAGGGATACCGCGTTCCTGGTCTTTGATATATTCGATGTCCTTGTACCAATGCGGGTCGAAAACAAACGTCGGTTTGCGGCTGAACTGCATATAGAGCGTCGGATAGCCGTCATACATACATGTGGCGATGCCGTTGGGCACCTCGGTGTAGTCGCGACTGGCGACACTGTTCTCCACGCAGAGGTCGTTGGCGTCGCGGAAAGCGAGGAACGGACGGAACTGCAGCGTCGTTCTGGAATGGGCGTCGACGAGAGTGTAACGGATAAGGATACGGTTCTCATGTGTGATGAAAATCTTTTCCTTCTTCAAAATCACGCCGCCCACACGATAGGTGGTCGTGGGCACACGCTCGCAGTCATACTCACGGATGTACTTGTGGCCGTTGGGACTGTAGACGTTACCCTTGTAGCGATGCAGTCCAAGGTTGAAGGGTGCACCGTGCTGTATCACTGTCTCGTCGAGGCTCGAGAGGAGGACATGGTTGTCGTCATCGAGTTCCGGCACGGGAATCACGAGCAAACCATGTTGCTTGCGGGTGTTGCATCCCACGATTGACGTGCAGTGATAAGCCCCCGACTGGTTAGTGCGCAACATCTCCTTGGGCAGAGACTGCTCAAGGTTAATCATCAGGTTCTTGTCAAACTTCAGATAGCTCATGGAAATATTAGTGGTTTGTTGTTAGTCGTTTGTTATAGGTTTTTTGTTAGCGATTAAAACCGCTATATATTGCGGCAGACAAATTTACGACTTTTCGGTGAAACAACCAAAAAAATCTCAATTTTTCAGTTGAATTTTCGATAATCATTATAAAACGGCAAACCGGCAAAACGACGAGGCCGTTTTCCTCCCAACTATTCTAATGGCTTGGATAGCCTTATTATCATTTATTCGATTGTTTTCTACCGGGAGATCTCAACACGCAACTCATTGACAAGACCGCTGTCAAGAAGCCCGCGCAGGACGGTTGCTCCTCCCTCGACCATGACACTTGTGATGCCGCGCTCTTGCCGTAACCATTTGAGCCATACCGCGGGGGAAGACGTGTCAATGCGGCGCCACTCAACGTTGTCGCAATCTTTGTCTAATTCATTGTTGAGCACAAGGGTAGGCAACCCATCATTGAGTATGCGGCTTGTGGGTGGTAACGAGTCGGGCGAGGTAGCGAGCACAACGCGCAGGGGGTTCCGGCCCGGGGCGTGACGCACGGTGAGCGACGGGTCATCGCTGCGCACGGTGCCGGCACCTACCACAATAGCATCGACGGCGGCGCGCTCGCGGTGCATGAGCACAGTGGTGAATGGAGTGCTTATGAGCAGTCGAGGCTCACCCGGCGCGGCTGCCATGCGGCCATCGGACGTTTGCGCCCACTTGAGCATCACCCAGGGCAAACCGACGGAGTGGGCATACATAAAACGACTGTTTAGACGACGACATTCCGCCTCAAGGACTCCCACAGTGACGTTGATTCCGGCCTCCCGAAGCATATCAATGCCGCGACCGGCAACCAGCGGATTGGGATCCACACACCCGACCACAACGCGTGCGAAGCCGCTCTCGATGAGCAGTGCCGCGCAGGGCGGTGTCTTGCCGTAATGGGAACAAGGCTCGAGCGTGACGTAGATGGTGGCACCACACAACAACGTGTGGTCCCCCACCGCGGCCACGGCGTTCACCTCGGCATGAGGCCCTCCATATCTGCGATGAAATCCCTCACCGATGATACGGCCGTCGCGGTCAACAATGACGGCACCCACCATCGGATTGGGAGACACATGACCCCGGCCGAGGCGCGCCAACTGCAACGCCCGTGCCATAAATCTTTTATCTGCTTCCAATTCCATAATTTTACTCAATTGATTGAGTAATTTCACACCGCAAAGATACAAATAATTCAGACACACACGATTAAAATCGCGCCAAGAATCTTCCATTTACATTATTTTGTAAAAAATAAACGGAAAATGTTGTGTAATTGAAAAAAAAAGCGTACCTTTGCACCCGCAAACAGATGGTGAGTGTAGCTCAGTTGGTTAGAGCGTCGGATTGTGGTTCCGAAGGTCGTGGGTTCGAGCCCCATTATTCACCCGAGAAACTGCTCAACGCCGGGGGTCGCAAGACTTCCGGCGTTGTGCTATCGTATTGTGATAAATGAGTTCCCACGCAAAATCGCAATATACTTCTCGTAAATCTTCGTAAACCTAAAATCCGCAACCTTGAAAATTCTCACGAAAATTTCCGAAAATTATCGAAAATAATTTTCTCGTAAATTTGCGTAAATTGTCGTAAATATTTTATTCACAGAATATTATCACCAAATTAAATTTACGTAGATTTACGAAAATTTACGAGATACAATATTTTTTCGGAAATTTTCGAGAATTTTCGAGAGAGAAATACCGAGTTGCGAAATTTAGGTTCACGATAATTCACGGAAATTCACGGGAGATAATTAATATTTTCGAGAATTTTCGAGAGAGAAACTAGTGCGAGGTCAAGAGGCTGATGGCCGTGTCGAGCAGGGGGTCGCGGCCTGCGGCGGCATCGGCCGGCGTCATGGTGACGACCGAGTCCGGCGCGACGCCCCACTCGGTGAGGCGGCCATCGGGTCCGGTGATGGGCGCGGAACTGAGACGCACGTGCCAGCCGTTAGGCAGTTCGCCGGTGAATGGCAGGCCACAGCCGCCGCCGGTGGTGTCGCCCACGACGGTGACCTGCCGTAGCGACTTCATGATTGACACGAAGTTGTTGGTGGCGCTATAGGAACCGCGGTTGGCGAGCACTATCACCGGTTTGTTGTAGCGGATATGGTTCACCGGCGGCTCGAAATAGTAGTCGTAAGGAGCCGAAAAGTCACTGTGGCCGTTGCCGGTCTTGTGGCTGATGGATCCCGCCAGGGTGCGCTCGTCAATGAAGCGCTCCACAAGCGTCTGCACGTTGGTGAGCAATCCGCCGCCGTTGCCTCGCACGTCGATAATGAGGCCGTCGGCCGTCGAAAGGTAGTTGAGCACATGGTCAAGATTGCCCTCGCCAATAGCGACAGAAAAGTCGCCGTAGTGCATATAGCCGATGTTGGAGGTGAGTACGGCATATTTGATGCCGGAGGCGCGGCGATAGTCGAAGTTGAGGTAGAACTCGTCGACAACGCGCTCATCGTAGTTGACAGGCCGCCGCTCCCAGATCCAGTAGCGCGACACGTCGTGCGGCGCGATGAGGTTGACGTGGCCGTCGCGCAACTCGCGCAGCATTGCCCCGCACAAGTCAAACAGTTCATAGTCACTCATGCCGTCATGGACGCGCACGGCGTAACGGTCGTGCACCTCCTGCCAGTCCACATCCTTATACTCAAAGAAGCAGTAGTGGCGGTCCACCTCGTTCCAGAGCGCCTCGAAGTTGCCACGCGGGTCATTGCTCCAGTCTCCCGGCGAATGGCACCCCCCAAGCGAAGCAAGAACTATAGCAATCAATATGTAATGAAAACGAGTAGCCATATTAAAATAGCGTCTATTATGGACGGACTGTCAGGCGGTGGCGCGGGGAGAGGGAGACGAAGTCGCCTCCGAGGCCGATGCCCACGGTGTGGCGCACATGGCGAGTGTCGAGGCCACGGCATGCGGCAGTCTCGAAGTGGCCGTGGTAGGCCAAGCGGAGGATTGTGCCGCCCAACTGCCAGTCGGCGCCAACCGTGATATTTGCATCGAAACGGTTGCCCCACCATGCCGGGTGAACGAGACCGCGGCGGTTGCCCAGGTAAATCTCATAGTAACTCTCATAGCCGTCAGGACAAAACCAAATGCCTATCACCGGCAGAGCGAAGTGGGCGGAGAGTGTGAGCGGCCGTCCGGCCAATCGCGTGGCGAACGAGACCCTGGCGGCGGCACCGAGGCTCACGCGGGCGCGCGCGCTGACGACGTTGTTGCTGCCACTCGGATTATAGACCGCTCCCCCATCGGCGTCAATCATCGGTCCAAGGGCAAGTTGCCATGCCGGACGGAGTCGCCAGCGCCGCATGAGGGTCCACGAGGCGGCCAGGTCGAGCACATGCATCTTGTTGCCGCTACGCGCGGGGTTGTGGACGAGGGCGTAGCCGGCGCCCACCGTGAGTTGCCGTATCCAGTGCTGCGGGGCGAAGCCGGTCGCCTGCAAATGCTCGTAGCGCAGACCGGTGGTCCAGCCGCGATAGCGCACCGGCGAGAGGTAACTGTCGAGCACCGCGGCACCGCCGCCGGTGAGTTCCACCACCCGCCGAGCCGGCCGCAAAGCCTGCGCCACGGAATCACTTGGCTCGGCACCCGCCATCAAGGCTATTGCCGCAATTATCACAAGTAGAAAACGCCTCATTGTTAACAATATTTCTATCGGCTAAGAAATCTTAGAAGTCTAAGAGCGCGTTTAGGGTTCTATTGGTCGTCGAGGTCGTCGAAGATGATGCGTTGCTGGCCGGTGAGACTGTCGCGGACCTGTTCTTGGTCGATTTCCGACTCAGCGGGCTCTGACCCGGTTTGGCTAATGCCGGGAGTGGTGGCATCGCTCGCGCCCTGGTCCGTATCAGAGGTGGCATCGTCGCCCTCGGCCGAGTCAAGGTCAGCCCCTACAGGATATGTGGCAGAATCGGGTTGGTCCGGAGTTTCGGGAGGCTCGGGTAACTCACGCGGTTCAAGTTCGGTGACAGTGGACACATTATAGTTAGTCACGCGCTTGCCCTTGGCCTTGAAACCCTTAACGGCGATAAACTCCTCGGCATCAAGTTCGATGGGCTCACGCCAAGCGTCATCGCCGCCAAGTTCCACCTTGAAGCGCGGCAGCGGCGCGTCACTGAGAGCTATCAGACGTGAGTCTGGGTTCGTGCCGAGGATGTTCTGCTTGCGCGGGTTGTCCTCAAGGGTGAAGCGTTTGATGTAGGTATAACCCTGGTCGGCGTCAAAGAGGACGGCTGTCCACACTTTTCCGGCATCATACTTCTCTATGCGCAGGATTCCCTCCTCGTAATGGTTGGAGGCCTCAGCACTTGTGGTGTAATAATCGCCATTCTGCATAATCACGAGGATTCGGTCGTCGCCGCCGAACAGTCCCAGCGAGCGACCGTGTCGCTCGTAGTTGACGCGCAGGATGTCCGGGTCGAACCACACCTCGCGGTCGCCGAGCGTGCTCGCGCCGCGCTCCTTGAGCGAGATGCGGTGCACCTCATTGCGCGTGACAAGGTTGCCGCGCGCCTGCTTGCCTTTGATAGCCAAATTGGCGAGGTCGACGTCAAACTGCAACACTTTGAGTCGGAACTTGGGTTTGAGGGTGATGCGCAGCACCTCGGCCTCGCCGTTGGGGTTTGCCGAGAACCACACCACTTTACTGCCCGGCTTGCCTTGAGTGAGGTCATACTCGCGGTCGCGCGTGATACCCGTCACGGCAAAGCGTTTCATCATCACGGCACCACCGCGTCCGTCTTGATAGAGCACATTATAGACAGTGCGGTCATCACCCTTCTTGAACACGTTGAGGTAAAGCACGTTCTTGCCGACGTAGATTTTGTCGGCAACCTTGATTACCTTGTACTTGCCGTCGCGATAGAAAATGATGATGTCGTCGATGTCGCTGCAGTTGCACACGTACTCATCCTTCTTGAGGCCCGTGCCTATAAAGCCGTCGGCGCGATTGATGTAGAGTTTCTCGTTGGCCTCGGCCACCTTGGTAGCGACGATTGTGTCAAACTCGCGGACAATAGTGCGCCGCGGATAGCGGTCGCCGTACTTCGCCTTAAGGCCCTCATACCACGAGATAGTGTAGTCGGTGATATGGGCGATGCTATAGTCGATATCATTGATGCGCTCCTTGAGGTTGGCAATCTGCGTGTCGGCCTTGTCGGCGTTGAACTTGAGGATGCGCCCCATCTTGATTTCGAGCAGGTGCAGCAGGTCGTCGCGTGTAACCTCACGCCAGAACGACGGTTTGAACAGCTCGAGGCGCTTGTCGATGTGAGCCAGCGCGCTGTCGATGTCCGGAGCCTGTTCAAACTGGCGATCCTTATAGATGCGTTCTTGAATGAAGATTTTCTCGAGCGAGATGGTGTGGAGTTGCTCGAGCGCCTCGCCACGTTGAATTTCCAACTCACTGCGCAAGATGTCGCGCGTGCGGTCAACGCTGGCGCGCAACACGTCGCTCACCGTGAGGAACTGCGGTTTCTCGTCCATGATGACGCAGCAGTTGGGCGAAATGCTGGTCTCACAGTCGGTGAAGGCGTAGAGGGCGTCGATGGCGATGTCGCTGCTGGTGCCTGCCTGCAGGTGCACGATAATCTCGGCGGTGGCACTGGTGTTGTCCTCCACCTTGCGGATCTTGATTTTACCGCGCTCGGCTGCTTTGACTATACTCTCAATGACCGTGCTCACGGTCTTGCCATATGGCACATCCTTGACGACGAGCGTCTTGTTGTCGAGTTTCTCGATTTTGGTGCGCACCCTCACGCTGCCGCCGCGCTCGCCGTCGTTGTAGTGGCTGGCGTCGATATAGCCGCCGGTCTGGAAGTCGGGAATGAGACGGAACGGCTCGTCGCGCAGGTAGGCCACGGCGGCGTCGATAATCTCGTTGAAATTGTGCGGCAGGATTTTACACGAGAGCCCCACGGCGATGCCCTCGGCACCTTGCGCCAGCAGCAGCGGGAACTTGGCTGGCAACGTGAGCGGCTCGCGCTTGCGGCCATCGTAGGACAGGCCCCAGTCGGTGACTTTAGCGTTAAAGACGACCTCGAGGGCAAACTCGCTTAGTCGCGCCTCGATGTAACGTCCGGCAGCGGCGCCGTCGCCCGTGAGGATATTACCCCAGTTACCCTGTGTATCAACCAACAGTTCTTTCTGGCCGAGTTGCACGAGGGCGCTATAGATAGACGCGTCGCCATGGGGGTGGTACTGCATAGTGAGGCCCACAAGGTTTGCCACCTTGTTGAAGTGGCCGTCGTCGGCCTCCTTCATGGCGTGCATGATGCGGCGCTGCACGGGCTTGAAGCCGTCCTCGATGTGAGGCACGGCGCGCTCAAGGATAACGTAGGAAGCGTAGTCGAGGAACCAATTCTCGTACATGCCGCTCAGGTGCAGTTTCTTGTCGCGGGCGGTGATGTCACCACCCGATGGCACATGATAAGCACTGTGCTCTTGGGTCTGGCTATCGTCGGTCAAGGGGTTCTCAACTGGGGTAACCTCACCAGGGTCCTGGATATTGTCGATGTCGTCTAATGCCATAATAAGTACGAAGTACGTAGTACGAGGTACGAAGCAGCATAGGCTACCGAAGTACGGCGCACAATGTACGAAGTGAGAAATTATAAAAACGATGCGTGGCTATTTCGCCACGCAAAGGTACAAAAAAAGTACGAAGTATGAAGTACGAAGTCCGAAGTATTTTACAACCGGAGCCGGTTATACTTACGACTTCACTATGGTTTCTTGCGGAAGATGCGGTGCATGGCGGCGCGGTCGAGGGGGTCGACATCAACCAGACGGAGCGACTTGACCATGTGCATTGTGCCCTGCTTGTAGCGCAGGAAGTGGTCGGTGGCAAGGTGGGCATCATAGGCGGCACGGTCGCGATAGATTTCCACGATGCGCACCCGGCACGGGTCGTCCTTGACCTGCATCGGGAAGATGCACAGCACGCCGGGTTCAACAGCAACCGACGTGCCACCCACAGTCGCCGCGGCCTCAAGGTAGTCGTCAAGATACTGCTCGTGGATCTCTATCTCGGCAATCCTGACAATCATCGCGCTATCATCTGGCAACCTCGGCACGGGGTCGGCTGTCCGGTCGCCAAACAGGCGCCGCGCGTTGCCGCCGAGGAACATATCGGCATAGGGAGCGAGGTCGGCCTCGGCCGCCAAATAAGTCTTCATACGCCGCAACTGCGCCGTGAGCGCTGCTGGCTTGACGTAGGGGAAATCCGAGCCGTAGAGGATATGGTCGGGCGACGTAATGGTGAGCATCGCGCGTATCGCCTCTGGCGAATGGCTGCCGGCCAGATCATAATAGAGGGCGGCAAGATTGGCGTCCCAATCAATGTCGCCAACGAGCCCGTTGGCCTGCATCACAGGTGCGAGAGCCTTCATGCGCGGCACGGCCAGTGGCAGATAGGCTCCACAATGCGGCACAACAATTTTCACATTGGGATAACGCGCGGGCACGTTGCGGCTAATCATGTTTGCCACGGCACGTGTGGTTTCGGAGAGATACTCCTGCATGGCAAGCGGGGTCTGGCGCATGACATCGTGGTTGACCGGCTCGGGACGGTGGGGGTGGAGGATGATAACGGCGTGACGGTCATTTAGCGCCTGCATGAGCGGGTCAAGCGCGAGGTCACCAAGATACTGACCGCGCACGTTGGTTGCCAACTTAATGCCGTCGGCACCAAGCGTGTCGAGCGCGTAAACGGCCTCGGCGATGGCGGCATCCACATCGGGTAGCGGCAAGGCGGCGCAGAACTTGAAGCGGCCGGGGTGCTCACGTTTGAGCCGGGCGCACTGCTCATTCACTCGGCGCACTGTGGCTGGGTCAAACGGTTGAGGGGCGGCCATAGTGAGCACCGAGGTTGCCACACCGGCACTGTCCATCCACGCCAAATGTGTGTCAACGTCATATTGCGGTATCGGGAAGCCCTCGTCATTGAGCGCGTGGTGATGGTCCAAGTCGGAGAGAAAGTCCGGCGTGATAATGTGGCTGTGCACGTCCACCACATCGCCGGCCATCGCCGCTGCGGTTACCATCATCATTGCCGCTATCGATGTTGGCTTAATCATTTTGGGTAATTAGTAATTAGCAATTAGTTCTATACGTTTTACACTTTGTACTTCGCCCTTCACTTTGTGGTGAGGGCTTCGAGGAGGGCGTCGGCAAGGAGGATGCCTTGTAACTCATAGCCGCTATCGAGTTGGTGAAGGTGGTCTTTGCTATTCATCAAGCCGGCGTCAAGCCATCGCGCGGCGGCACCACTGCCACCGGCGATGTCGTAGAGATCCCATGTGGCGATGTGATGACTGCGTCCGTAGTCCAGAATGATATCACGCACCTGACGCACGGCAGGGTTAACGGCAAATGAAGAGACAGTCTTGGTCACCGTCTTGTAACGGCGCCGCTTACCGCGACCCGTGGGTACACGATCTGTTACCTTTCTCGCGACACGCTTGTGGCACTCCATGGGTGTGGTGAGCAGCAGTGTCGCCGACGGGCACTCTCGTCGCAATGATGTCACTAATCGGTCCAGATTTGACAACACACCGTCAAGCGAACCGAAAGCCTCGTTGGTGCCCAACGAGATGATGATAAGTTGTGGATGCAACGCTTCTTTCACCTGAGAGGCAAAGCCATCGATGCGGTTATAACTGGCGCATTGCGCGCCGTTATTGCCGATTGCATGCACCAACACTCCGCGCTTGTCATTTTCCACAATCGCGCCCCAAAGATCGCTGGCACCGCAAGGCATAGTGAGATCAACGGCACTCACCGCACGCGGCAAATCCAACCGCGATGTGTAGTTGCATGTATTCCTTGCGACAATCACAGCGATGGTGTCGAGACGCGCTGTCTCATACCCGCCGTGCGGCGCGTGCAATATCGTCACTCGCGAGAACGCATCATCATCGCCGGTTGTGGCGATTCGCAATGTCGTGAAAGCGCTGTCTGCATAGTGAGCACTCACTCCGGTAAGGCCCATCTGGGCCGACCAACCGCGCGACACTAACTTGGCCGTGGATAATGGTGTGATGCTTGACGATAGAGTGTAATCAACAGGCTGATTGGTACCGGCGATTTTGAGCACGGGGAGCAGTCCGCGACCACCATTGCCCCAACGGTCTTGCAATGCCAATCGCACCGGCGCGGTGAACATATCGGGCTGCACGTGGCTGTCGCCAATATGCACTACACTCCACTTGCCACCAGGCCATTGGCGTGGCTGCTTTAGCGAGGCGCGCAGTGCACCCCAGTCGGCACCATTGAGGGCAATGTGGTTGGCGCGCTCGTTGATGAAGTCCAACTCCTGAGCGGCAACACTCACGGCCGCCAGCAGCATCACCAGCAGCATCACCACCCGGTATCTTATCTTCACTATTTCCAATAATGAATTACCAATCACTAATTAGATGCAGGTGTAGCCGCCATCAACGGGGAGGGCGACACCGGTGACGTATGTTGAGGCTGGCGAACAGAGGAAAAGGGCTGCCGTGTCCAATTCTCCCTCGTGACCATAGCGCTCCATAGGGATAGCACCGCGCGAATACTCTTTGAACCAGTCGCTGTCGAGCGTCTCACGCGTGAGCGGCGTGACAAAGTAGCCAGGGCAGATAGAGTTGACGGTTATACCATACTTGCCCCACTCAGCGGCCAGCGCGCGAGTGAGGTTCACCACACCGCCCTTGGCGGCATGATAGGGCGAGGCTGGAGCGATTTTGTTACCCACGAGGCCATACATCGACGCGATGTTGACGATGCGACCGAAGCCTGCGGGAATCATCGCCCGTTTGGCCACAGCGCGGGCCACACGGAAGGTGCCGAAGAGGTCAATCTGCATCTCGTTCATAAACTGGTCGTCGGTAATATCCTCGGCAGGCGCCACAGCACCGGTGCCGGCGTTGTTGATGAGGATGTCGATGCGGCCGAAGCGTTCGAGCACCTTGCCCACCATGTCGTCAACCATAGCGGTGTCGGTGATGTCGCACCGCAGCGGCAGCACATCCACACCAAAGTCGGCACGCAGCCGGGCTGCCACCTCCTCAAGTTTGTCGAGGCGGCGGGCAACGGGCACGATGGCACATCCGGCGCTGGCCAGCGCGCGCGCCATCTGCACGCCCAGTCCTGTTGAGCAGCCCGTGACGATTGCCACGCGCCCCTTCAAGTCAAAATATCCGTTTTCCATATTGCTAATCATTAGTTACACGCTGTTAGTTTAGAGGTCTAAAAGATCTCAGATGCCTAAGAGGTCTAAATTTTCTTTGTCTTAATGGTTTCTCTGATTATCCGGCTACAAAGGTAGTGATTTTATTTTGATTGAGGGCAATGGTTGGAGATGAAATCAGTCAAGATAGACGCGCAGATAGTTACCGGTGGCAGTGTCACGGAAGCCATAGAAATCCGGTTCGTCAACGAGTTCGATGCCGTCCGGCGAGAGTGGCAACTCTGCCTCGATGTGGCGCTTGAGGACGGTGAACTTCTCGAGCGCCGCCTCACGTGAGGGCAGGCGGTAGGTATCACTGCCGCTCTCTCCCTGCATATAGTAGTCAAATGTTACTGTTGTCATCCTTATTACTAATCACTAATAACTAATTACTCAAATTGTGGCGAAGTGGCGCCAAAGGGGGGCCGCCATCAAGGCTTGCTTCATCTCGTCGCGCGTGAGCAGGCCAAGCAACTCGTCGCGGCTCATGAGCAAGACCTCAATGTCCTCGCCGGCGTCAAGTCGCTGGTCGCTGACGCGCTCCACGCCTTCGGCCAAAAAGCAATAGGTCATATTATTGCAGATACTCGGATTTTGCCCGATAGTCATCAGCGGCGACCAGCGTCCGCCGCCGTAGCCGGTCTCCTCAAGCAGTTCGCGACGGGCGGCCTGCTCGGGCGTCTCTCCAGCCTCGGCCACGCCGGCGCATAACTCGATGAGCACCTCATCAAAGGCATGCCGATATTGGCGTATCATCACATATTGACCGCCGGTGGTGATAGCGAGAACGTTCACCCAGTCAGGATACTCGAGCACATAGTGCTCGGGGTTGACGCGTCCATCGGGCAACTGCACCTCGTCGACGCGGGCCGTTAGCCACGGGCGCCGAATCAGATACTTGCTACTCAAGGTTTTCCACTTCTGTATCATAGTCGTTAGTCGTCAGTTGATGGTCGTTAGTTGAGTCTATAGATTTTGCCTTCGATGAGCGAGCAGTAGACGCTGCCGGTGGCCGGGTCCACCTCGAAGCCGTTCACCTCACTTGAGCCGAGACGCAAGCGATAGAGCAGACGGTGGGTTGCGGCGTCAAAGACCGCGACCATACCGCGACGCGAGCCGGTGTAGATGCGGCCGCGATGCTCAAGCACGGGGCACGGAGCGTGTTCGTAGCCGAAGCCCGCGTCCTCGCGCCACAGCAGGCGGTACTCCCCCGCCGTGGCATCCATCGCGATGAGTTCGCCATCCATCGTCTTGGCGTATGCCACAGCACCGTCGGCGCTGCTGCCGAGGCTCTCGCGCACTTTCAATTCGTTTTTCTCACGCCACACTTGGCGACCGTCGCGACGGTCGAGGCACGTCGCGACACGGTCCGGCGCAACGATGAGCACATGATTGCCGTTGACCACCGGCACCACGTTGCCGGGGCTGAGCAAACGGGCACTGCGGCCGTTGTCCCATTGCCAGCGCAGACGGCCGTCACGGCGGTCGAGCACGCGCAAGCGCGTGTCCCACGCGCCAAACACGATGTCGTTGCCGCAAACAACGGGAGCCGCCTGACAATAGTTGTCGATGCTGTCGTAACGCCACAACAGGCGGTGACGCTTCGCGTCCCAGGCCTCAAAAGTCTTGTAGCCTCCCTGATAAAGAATGCCGTCTTTAATTAGGCCATCGGCAACATACGGGCCAGTGGCCTTGCGCTCATAGGCGACCTTTCCAGTCTTTTTATCAATCCATAACAGGCGGCTATCGCCGGTGGGCATGATGACACATTTGCCAAATACTGCCGGCCGTGAAAAGAGCATTGACGCGGTGTGCACCTGCCAACGGCATTCTCCCGTAATCTTGTCGGCAGCCACCACATTGCCCGTCGACGTGCCGTAGTAAACGTTGCGCTCATCAACAGCCACGCGTGTGAAAATCGACGCCACACCGTTCACCACAATGCGCGCGAGAGTGTCATCAGTGGCGACCACGGGCGGGTCAAGCGGCGGCTGCGCGTTGTCAAAAGTGGTGTTCACCTTGTAGGCATAACGCAGTTCCGGCTCATGGCCGATGCGTTTCTCAAACACCCGCATCACACCGCGATGGTGGTCATAGTCAATAATCGAATAACCATAGTCGCCGTTGCCCATGTCGAGGGCCCGCACCATCAAGCCGGCTATACCGTCGGTCTCATATAGGCACCAACGATGGTAATGGCCGTTCTGGTGGGTGATGACAGGATATTTCTTCAATATAGCCACGTAATCACGGTAATTATCCAAATCGTCGAGCAGCGGATAATGGTTCACGCTGAGCACCTTCATGCCGGGGCGCACGGTGACGCACAGAGTGCTGTCGAGCCAATGGAGATCCTCCTGCTTGATGTGGCCGTCGCCCATCTTCATGAACGGGCCGCAGTTGAGGCCGACCACAACGAGCGAGTCGACAGTGAACGCAAAGCGGTCGTTGCCCCAAAGGTCGTTGAATGTCTTGCACGCGCTCTGGCTCCAATTGTTCTCGTGATTGCCGGGGACGACGTAGAGTGGGTGACGGACTTCATCGAGCAGCGACTTGATATTGCGCAACTCATCGTCAGCGCCCTGGTTGGTGAGGTCACCGCTATGAATCACCGCATCGAAAGACGAAGCGTTAATCTCGTCAATGGCGAGCCGCAACTGTTGCTCGTTGGCGTTGCCGGGGCTGACGTGGGTGTCGCTGAGCACGGCGATGCGTTGCGGCCATGCGATAAGGCATACCACAACCATCAGCGATAATAAAAACAGTCGTCTCAAAGTTTCCATAGTGTCGAGACTTTACACATTATTATAATAGGGAACTATCCTAAATCGGTCACCACCCCATGATATGAAACCAAGCCCGGCATCGATGAACGAACAATCTTTCGGACAGTAGCGCCAAAATCGGCAGCCACCTCAAGCAAGATGTTGCTATATGTTGTGGCTATGGCCCCCATGCAGCACACCGGATGACACATATAATCATAGTTGGCGATATTACGGGTAAAGAAGCGCATCAGTTCATCGTACACGAGGTCGTGAACGTATGGACTGTCGAGGTGCTCGGCAAGGAAAAACGAGTAAGAGCGCAGGTTGCGGTTTGCCTCAGGATTATTGTAGACGGCATCCATAACATCGTCCACGGTGATGTGGAAGTGGTCAAAGAATGCTTGCCGCAGCGGCATTGGCGCAACCTCCTTGAGGCAGTCGCCCACGAGCAGCCGTCCCAACGCCGCCCCACTGCCTTCGTCACCGAGAATAAAACCTCCGGCGCGCACATTCTTGACGATGCGCTCGCCATCGTAGTGACATGAGTTGCTGCCGGTGTCCATAATACACGCTAAACCCGGCTCGTGTTGCAACAGGCCGCGAGCAGCTCCTAACAGATCGCTCATCACCGTCACAGGGGTACGGAACTGCGCCACGAGAGATGCCTCGACTATCTTGTTCTTCTCAGGCGACGAACAACCGGCGCCATAGTAGAAAACGTGGCTCCAACGGTGGCGGAAGAAAGGCTCTGGCAGTTCAAGACGAATGATGTGGCTGATGTCGCGCCGCGAATGGAAATGCGGATTCATGCCGGCCGTGAAAGCGCGCTCCACCACCGTGGAGCCATCAACAATGGTCCACTCGGTGCGGATGCTGCTGCTCTCTGCTATGACAATCGGCGCGCTCATTAGTTCTATATGAAAGGTTGACCGTTGACCGTTGACTGTTGACCGTTGACTGTTGACCGTTGGCCGATTCGCCGACCCACGGTAAACGGTAAACGGTAAACGGTAAACTTTTTATTTAATATATGATGTCAGCATAGGTGTCGTGGCCCGCTTTCACTTCAACCTCGACCGGCTCATCGAGGGGGCGCGAGGGTACATCGAGGTGGTAGGTGCCAGGCTTGAGATTGCGGAAGATGAACACGCCGTTGTCGCGCATATCGGTCTTATATGTCGCCACACGGTGGCCGTGCTTATCTTTCAACTCTACCTCAACCCCGCTCACCGGACGGTAACTGTCACGACCAAACAACTGTCCCTTATAGGAACGCTTTGCCTCGCTGTCAGCGATGACACCGGCGACAAGCCCCTTGCCGCTCTTGTCCGGTCGCGAGAAGTAGTCGTCAAGTCCCTTGGAAACGACCCAAGCCTCGTGCCAACAGTAGTCGGTGTTGAGCAGTCGGCACCTCTCGGGCACATAGTCGTGGAAAGTGCCCTCAATGAGCATCGCCGGCAGTTTGTTGTAACGCAGCACGCCCAGGCCCACGCCATATCCCCAATTATAGAATGTATAGTCGCCGGCTGCACGCTCGGACGCGCTCCACGGCGCGAGTTCGTTGGCTCCGGCATACTTGAGCACTGCCTTGGCAATCTGGTCGCTGCCTTCGCTCTTGGGCTCGCCGGTGTAGCCGCGGTATAGTGCCAGCGGGAAGTTCATGCGCTTGGCCACGCCGGTGGCATTGCTATGCAGTGCCACAAAGGCATCGGCGCCACTATTGGCGGCGAGGGCAACGATTTCGAATAGGGGCAGGTCGTCAGCCGTTGTGTTGTTCACTCGCGAGGTCATCACCTGATAGCCTTTATGTGACAATATCTCGCACAGAGCCTTGCCTTTCTCGAGGTTGCTGTCGCTCTCGTAATACTGCACCGTGGCTCCGGCGGCATCGTTGAGGAACGGACATGGCCGATCGTTGTTGTCGTGACCGCCGTGACCGGGGTTGACAAACACGCGTGGACTGATTTTGCCCATATCAAGTCCTCGCATTGCCGGGATGTCATGCGCCTCTCTCTTCACATCGCGATTCACACTTTGCACTTTATAGTTTGTGTGATTTAGCACCGCCACGCAGCCTTCACTGTGGCGGCCGCTATATGCCACACGTCCATCGGCACGCGACATGGGATAGGACGCGTCCTCATCGGGATCTGTAAGTTCAATCACGGCTCCGCTGCCGTCGGCAGGCAAAGCGACGAGTTGCTGCTTCTTCACCGTGCGGTTGTTGGCACTCGAGAGCATCGCCACCACATGGTCATTGTCGAGCCACGACGGCATTAGATAATATCCCAAACGTGCCAGCACCTTACCGTTGAGGTCACAAACATATAGACCCTTACCCACAGCGTCGAACACAACCCTCTTGCCATCGGGCGACAATGAGGCCCAAATGTATCCGGCACACTTACCGGCCGGTGCCACCTCCGTCTTGTGGCCATCATTCATTATCACGAGTTTGCTACCCACAGTGTAGACCCACTTGTCACGCTTGTTTCCTATCACACGGCTCTTGTGCTCGCCTTCGATGGCCATGCCTGAAGCCGTTGGACAGAGCCTAACCGCACCGTGCTGCGCCTCAAGTTCCACTCGATGGCTGCTATCCGCCGGATTGAAGCTGTGGGCCGTGCGATAAACAAGGTTGTTCTTGCGCCGCTCCATCGTCACATAGTAGAGACGTCCATCGCCGCCAAAGCGGGCGTCATAGCCCGGCGCGCCAACACTGTCCACCACGAGGTCGCTACCTGTGGCCCGGTCGCGCAGGATAAGCCACAAGCCATCAACCGTGCTATAAGCCACATGAGCGGTATCCGGAGAGAGTTGGGGAAAATAGGCACGTTCAACTGCCACACAGGTCGAGTCTATCACCGGACGTGGCGGCTGAGCGCAACACGCAATAGTGGCCGTAGCCAGCATCGCGCCAAGTATCATTTTTCTTATCATTATTATCGCTTAATATTATCTGTATCCATTTGAAAGTGTAAAATTACAACTTTTTTGTCACAACAATAGCATTATAAGTCACAAAAATTGCAAACTTAAATAAAATTCTGTGTAATTTTGCACTCACAAAGCGATTCCGACACTTTTTCTAATGAAAGGTATTTTATTTAAGACATTGACTGTATGGCTCCTGTTGACCGCTGCTGTGGCGTGCACGGGCCGAAATAACGGCGCCACCGTCCCCCCAGCGGCAACTGGCGACACTGCGCCGGCCGCACGGCTGCTCACTCTCGAGCAATGCGATGGCTATGAGTTGGCAACTATCGACAATCCGTGGGGCGAAGGCGTGCTGCGACGATACGCCTTAGTGCCTCGCCAAGCCTCCATTCCCGACAACCTGCCTGCAGGCACAGTTGTGGTGCGCACACCGGTGAGCCGTGCGCTTGTCTACTCGGTAGTGCACACGAGCGCGCTTAAAGATCTGGGAGCAGGCAACGCCATCGCAGGTGTGGCCGACGCGCAATTTTTCACCGACCCTGACATCACCGCGCGCGTCGCCGCCGGCGAGATTACCGACTGCGGCTCGAGTACACAACCCGATGTGGAACGCATTATCCGTCTCGCGCCGGACGCCGTCGTGCTTGACACTTACCAAAGCGCCAACTTCGGGCAGGTGGCACGGCTTGACGTGCCTATAATCGAGTGTGCCGACTATATGGAGAACGCACCACTGGGGCGCGCCGAATGGATCAAGTTCTACGGGTCGCTTGTCGGACGGAGGCAAGAGGCCGACTCAATATATAACGCTGTGGTGAAGCGCTACGAGACATTGCGCGACAGTCGCAACAATGCCACCATACGCCACCCGCGTGTACTCACCGAGAGTGTTATCGCCGGCGTATGGAACGTGCCCGGCGGCGACAGTTACATGGCAGCCATTATCGCCGACGCCGGCGGTATCTACCCCTGGGCCGACATCAAGACGACAGGCTCGCTCAGTCTCGACATTGACCGCGTACTCGCCGTGGCGCAGAATGCCGATGTTTGGCTCATCAAGTCGTTCAACATACACTCGCTGCAAGACCTGCAACAAGCCAACCCGCTTCACGCCGAGTTCAGAGCGTTCAAGACGGAAAATGTCTACGTGTGTGACACTAACAGCACTCGCCTCTATGAGTTATTCCCTTTTCATCCGGACATCTTGCTGCGGGAATATATCGACATCTTTGACGGTAACGATAAGGCGACTCGCTTTTTCAAAAAAGTTTCCCAATGATGACAAATCGTTTTGCTATCGTAATGGCTTCCGGCATCACCTTAATGGTAGCATTGGCCGTGGCCTGCCTGCTGATGGGGTCGGTGGATATTGCGCCGGGCGCCGTGTGGGACATCATCTGCGGGCACAGTAGCGGCAATACCGCCTGGGACATTATCGTGCTGCGCAGCCGCCTGCCGATGATCGCGACCGCCGCGCTGAGCGGCGCCGCTCTCGCTGTGGCCGGACTACTGCTACAAACGACATTCGCCAACCCGCTTGCCGGACCGTCAATCCTGGGCGTGAGCGGCGGCGCCGGACTGGGCGTGGCCGTGGTGATGTTGTGTACCGGCGGCGCGGTGGGCGATTTGGCGGGATTGACAATCGGCAGCAACTTGAGCGTGCTTATGGCCGCTTGGCTCGGTGCCGGGGCGGTGTTGGCCGTGCTAATCGCCATGGCCGGCGTGGTGCGCAGCAACACGATGCTGCTCATCGTGGGTGTGCTCGTGAGTTACCTCACGGGCAGCGTTGTCTCGCTGCTGAACTCGCTCGCCACCGAGGAAGGTGTCCACAACTATGTGGCATGGGGCTTCGGCACCTTCAACGCCGTGGGACCCGATAGCCTGCCGTTATTCGCCGCCATTATCCTACTTTGCCTTCTTGCCGCCGCCTTGATGGTGAAGCCGCTCAACGCGATGCTGCTCGGCGACCGTTATGCCGCCAACCTGGGAGTGAACGTGCGGCACTCACGGGTGGCACTTCTCGCCATAACAGGCTTACTCACCGCCACCGTCACAGCCTATTGCGGCCCCATCGGCTTTGTTGGACTTGTCGTGCCACACATCGCCCGCCTGGCCTTAGCCACGAGCAACCACACGCGGCTTCTGCCTTGTTGTGCCGTGGCCGGAGCGTCAGTCACACTGCTCTGCACTCTCATCAGCACCGGCGGCAACCACGGCATCATCCCCATCAACGCTATCACGCCCATCATCGGCGTGCCGGTAATCATCTATATCATCCTCAACCGCCGCCGCATCTCCTACTTCAACTAGCATGTTGCATGTAGCATATAGCAGGTAGCATGTGGCATGTAAGAATTATGAATTATGAATTGTGAAATATGAACTGTGAATTGGAAGAAATTCTCACCACACGCGACCTCGCCGTGGGTTATCGCGACGGCAAACGTGTGAAGCGATTGTTGGAAAATGTGAATCTCGGGTTGCGTAGCGGCCGCCTCACCGCCCTGCTGGGCCGCAACGGTGCAGGCAAGTCCACCTTGTTGCGCGCTTTGTCACGCGGCGACAAGCCGATTGACGGCACAATAATGCTGCGCGGCGTTGACATCGGCACGTTGAGCAATGACGAATGGTCGCGCCTCGTTGCTATCGTTACCACCGACCGCATCGCTGCCGGAGCACTCACTGTGACCGAACTCGTTGCCCTCGGACGGCAACCTTATACCGGACTGCTTGGACGGCTCGACGCCGACGACCGCGACATTGTGGCCGACGCCATCGCTGCCGTAGGTCTCAATGACAAAGCCTCTCGATATATCGCTACATTAAGCGATGGCGAACGGCAGAAAGCCATGGTCGCGCGTGCACTGGCCCAACAAACACCAATCATCATGCTCGACGAGCCGACCGCCTTCCTCGACGTGGCCAGCCGCATCGACATCCTGCGACTGTTGAGACACGTCACCGATGACCTCGGACGCACAATTCTTCTCTCCACCCACGACATCAGCCAAACTCTCACCGTCACTGACGACCTATGGGTCATTGACCGCGAGGGACACGTCCATAGCGGCAAGAGCACAGACCTCATCTCCAATGGCACACTAAACAACGTCTTTCCGGTTGGTTCGGTTCGGTTCAACCCCGAACACATGGACTACGAAGCAATTAAATGAAATGGCTTCAGTTGACAGTGGAACGCAGATAGCCACAACTGCTATCATGTTTTTCTCCCGTGAGTTCTCGTAGACGATCGCAAATCTTTTTGTCCTTTTTCTAAAAAAATTGCCTTTAGAAACTTTATTGCCGCTTAATTTAGCGAAATTCGTTAGATTTATTGAATAAATGTGCTAACTTTGCAGCCACAAAGCAATGAATGACGAGAGTCACGACATAGGCACAACTCCCCAAGCCCTTAACCAAGCCGGGGAAACGACAGTCAAGCCACGCTGTTGGTGGAAAGTGTTACTGTGGACACTGCTGGCACTATTGATGCTGGTGGTGGCGTTGCCATTGACTCTCTACATTCCGTGGGTACAAAACAAGGTCGCGCAATACGCATGCCAAAAAGCCAGCGAAGCCACCGGCATGGACATCGGTCTGGACCGCATCCTTATCGAGTGGCCGCTGGACGTGAGCGTTGACGGGCTGCGCGTTGTGCAACCAACCGGCGACACTCTTGTAGCGGCCGACAACCTCACAGCGCGACTGGCTCTATTGCCGTTGATTGACCTGCAGGTGGAGGCCGACAGCGCTTGGTTAACGGGCGCTCGCGTGCACTTTATCACAGAGGACTCATCACTCGTGCTGCACGCCGCCGGCCGGAGGCTTGACGTGGGCCGTGCTCAAGTGAATCTCAATGACAACAAGGTTGATATTGACAACGCTACGCTCACCGGCGGAAACGTAAGCCTATCTTACCTCGCCGATAAAGCCGTTGACACTCCCGATGACGAACCGTCAGCACCGTGGCTTATCACAGCCCGCCACCTTGCCCTGCGCGAGGTGAACTACACGATGGATCTATTGCCCACAATCGACAAACTCGACGTAAAAAGCGGCGACATCGACGTCTTTGACGGCATGGTGGACACCGGTCGGCAGATTGTCAAGGTGGGCAGCGCGACAGCCGATGGACTATCGGCCGACTACCGCTACCCCACCGCCGCCGATGCCGCGCGATATGCCGCGGCCCACCCCGTGCCGCAGAGCGAGCCCTCGGCGGACAGCCCATGGACCGTCACTGTCGACAGTGTGCGCATCAGCAACGCAGCCGCAACTTACGCACTCTCCGGCCATGAGGGCACGGGGGGATTCGACCCGGACCATATCTCGCTGACAGATGTCGCTATCGCCGTAGATAGCATCACCAATCGCGGCATTGACACCGACCTCACCATCCGCCACTTGGCGGCAACCGACCGCAGCGGCCTGCGCCTGACCGACGCCGGCGGCCATGTGGTCGTCGACTCGCTTGGTGTTAACCTCGACAACGTGAGTGTCGCGACACAATTGAGCGACCTCACCGTGGACGGTCGTTTTGACTACGCCGCTCTCGATGACACCCCAACCGGCCAACTGCGCCTCAACACGCGCGGAAACATCGCCCTGCAGGAAATCATCAAGGCCGCCCCGACGCTCAAACCACTGCTTGACGGCGTACCGCAAGTGAGACCGTTGGCCATCAGCGGTAGCATCGCCGGCGACAGCCGCAGCATCAAGTTCACCGATGTGCACGCCGATATGCCACGTTATATCACCGCCACCGCATCCGGAACGATAGTCAACCCACTCGACCCCGACCGCATGGGTGGAACGGTTAATTTTGACGCCAACCTTGCCAACATTGACTTCGTCAAGCCTCTGGCCCTCTCGCCCGACCTGCAAAACCAAGTAGCCTTGCCGCCGATGCGCGTGAGCGGCAACGCCACGCTTCACGGCGACGCGATAAGCGCCGATGCCGACATTGCGATTGCCAACTCAGGCCAAGCCGTGGGACACGTCGCACTGAACACAGTTTCACAAGCCTACGACATTGACCTCAGCGCGCAGGCACTGCCAGTCAAAGCCCTACTGCCCACTTACGGTATCGGCGCCGTCACCGGCACCATCCGTGCCAGCGGTAGCGGCTTTGACTTCACCAATCCCGCCTCCGCCATCGACGCCCACATCAACCTTGAGAGCGCCGAGGTGAACGGTATCACATACCGTGACCTGCAATTTGACGGACGACTCGGTGCCGGCACCTTTGACGGCCGCCTGCTGTCGTCAAACGACAACTGCGACATGGACGTCGACCTCGATGGCAGCATCGATGGCGACCGCTACATCGTCAACGCCACCGGACGCGTCTATGCCATCGACCTCCAGACGATGGGTCTCACCACAGAACGATGTGATGGCAAGGGACTGGTGAACCTGCGTTGCGACATGGACGTGGCCCGCAAGACCGGCATGATGGACGTTAAACTGACTGATGTCAGTTGGCGCTTCGGCAACAACCGCTTTGTGGCCGACAGCGCCTCGCTCGCCGCCACCGCCGGCGACAGCGACATCACAGCCTCGTTCATCAACGAGGACACCCACATCGACTTTAACGCCGCCTGTGGCATCGACACGCTGCTCACGCGCCTGAAGCGAGCCTCGGACATCGCCATGAGCCTCATTGAGCAACGAGCATTAGACATCGACACGCTGCAAGAAGCGCTGCCGCCTTTCTCGCTGCGCGCCACCCTGGGCCGCGACGGTGTGCTGCAGCGCATGGCCGGCAACTATGACATCGACTTCCGCGACGCGGCATTCAATATGCGCAACGACACTGCCTTCTTTGCCGACGCGGCCATCCATTCGATGAGCATCGGCACCACTACCATCGACACGCTCACGCTCGACGCCGGCCAATGGCGCGGCCGCTATCTGGCCTTTAACGCCCACATGGGCAACCGGCGCGGCACATGGGACGAATTCGCTCAAGTCGATATCAACGGCGGCATCAAGGGCTCGACAGTCGACTTCCTCGTCACCCAACGCGACATCACCGGCAACACCGGTTACCGGGTGGGAGCCAACGCCACACTCACCGAGAGTTCCGTCGTCACACGCCTCTTCCCGTCGCGCCCCATCATCGGGTATCGCGAGTGGGCTATCAACGACGACAACTTCTTCAACCTGGATTATCACACGCGGATGATTGACGCCAACGTGAACCTGCGCAGCAACGCCAGTGCCGTGAGGTTTGTCACCGAGCGCCAAGCCGGCGCGACCACCGAGCGCATCCTCGTGGACATTGACAGCCTGCTCATCGAGGAGTGGACGCGCTTCCTGCCGTCGCTGCCACCGATGAGTGGTGCCGTGCACGCCGATGTCGACTTCACTTTTGACGGCACCAACATCGAGGGAACATCCGGCCTCAGGATTGGCGGCCTGACATACGATGGCCGCAAGGTTGGCGACCTTGCCATGACGAGCGCGCTGAGCGTGGACCCGTCGAGCCAAAGCACGGCAATCGATGCGGACTTCAGTGTGGACGGCGCGCACGTGGCAGTGCTCAGCGGCACGCTCAACGACGGCACGACGACCTCGCCGCTCAACGTGATGCTGTCAATGGAGCGATTCCCGTTGCGGCGCTTTTCGGCGTTCATCCCCGGCAAGATGTTGATGCTACAGGGCTACGCGACGGGCAGCCTCACCGCCACCGGAACGATGGACGCGCCGGTGTTCAACGGCACCCTCGCAGGCGACAGCGCCGCCATCAGTCTGCCGCGCTATAGCGCTAAACTGCGGCTTAGCGACCAACCGATTACCATCCGTGACAACGAGTTACGGTTTGACCACTACAAACTATACGGCATCAACGACGCTCCGGTCGACATCAACGGCAACATCAGTGCCCGCAACTTCGACCGCCCGACCGTGACCCTCGACATCGCCGGCAGCAATGTTCAACTTGTCGGCGGCGAGCAACGCAGTTTCAGCGAAGCCTTCGGCAAACTCTTTGCCGACGCCTCGGCCACTGTGCGCACCTACGGCCGCCGTCTTGACGTCAGGGCCGACCTCGCGGTGCTGCCAACGACCAACGTCACATACGTCTTGCAAGAGGAGGTCACCTCGTTAGGCAATGACTTCGATGAAGACATGGTAACCTTTGTCAACCTGAACGACAGCACCGACACATCGACTATTCTGATGACCGCTGCCGAGAAATTCTCGGTCAACGTGCTCGCCAACCTCGCCGTGGAGCAGGGAGCGAAACTCAACGCCTTCTTGTCGACCGATGGCAAGGACCGCGCCAACATTGTTGGAGAAGGCAAATTCAAATACAGAATGGACTTTGCCGGCAAGTCTGATTTCACCGGTTCTTACACCATCGAGAGCGGTGAGGTCAGATACACGCCACCGGTAATCTCTCAAAAGAATTTCACCATCACACCGGGCAGCACGTTGACGTGGACCGGCGACATCCTCAACCCAACACTTGACATCAGAGCCACCAATCGTGTCAAAACGAGCGTCAGTCAAGAAAACGGCAACACCTTGGCCACCTTTGATGTCACGGCGATATTGGGCGGCAACCTCAACAACCTCAAACTGTCGTTTGACATGGGTGCCGACGACATGGGCATCCAAAACGACCTCCAGACAATGAGCGCCGAGCAACGCTCGCAGACGGCCATCAACTTGTTGCTCTACAATACCTATAGTGGCAACAATGCCGCCAACAACATCAACAACCTCACCGCCGGCTCGGCACTGTTCTCGTTCGTAAACTCCAAAATCAACGATTGGGCCGCTAAAGTCATAAAGGGCGTCGACCTCCAACTTGGCATCAACCAATATGAGGGTCAGAACAAGTCAGGAGTGCAGACCAGTTACAGTTACCGTCTCACCAAATCGCTCTTCAACGACCGCTTCAAGATTGTTGTAGGCGGCGAGTACAGCACCGACGCCACCTCTAGCGAGAGCATTGCCAACAATCTGCTGAGCGAAGTTTCACTTGAGTATCTACTTAATAGCAACGGCAATATGCTCGTGCGCCTATTCAGGCACACCGACTTTGAGAGCGTGCTCGAGGGACAGGTCTCTAAAATCGGCGTGGGCTTTGTATATAAGCACAAACTCGCGCGGCTCGACCAACTCTTCCGCTTCAAGAAGAACCGCACCGTCACCCTGCCCACCGACACCACGCGGCAGTCGCAGCAATTCTTCACTGTGCCGCTCGACACCGCGCCGACCGACTCTCTTTCCATTATCCGACAAAAAGACGATGATATGCCTTGACCTAAAATATGCGACACGACTTGCGTTGGCCGCTCTTGCCCTCATCATTGCCACGGCATGCTCCACCACGAGCCGCTTGGGCGACAATGATGTTCTATACACCGGCGTCAAGTACCTCAAATACCACAAAGCCGACACCGTCCCATTGCCGGACAATGTGAAGGACCAAATTTTCGAGGCCATCAACGTCAAGCCCAACAACCCGCTATACTCGCCCTACCTGCGCACACCGCTTCCCATCGGACTGTGGGTCTACAACCACATGGATCCCAACGCAAAGGGCTTCAAAGGCTGGTTCTACAAGGTCTTTTCGGCCAGGCCTGTACTTATCAGGCGCGTCAACCCCGACAACCGCGTGGAGATGATTAACACGCTGTTGCAGCAAAACGGCTACTTCACCAGCAGCGCGCGCTACAAACTCAACGTTGGCAAGAACCCCAAGAAGGCCAGCATCAGTTACGACGTGGACATCGCCGAGCCATACCGGCTCGGACGGGTCACGCTCCTCGAGCAGCCCAACGACCCCATCGCCCACATCGCCGACAGCGTGGCCACCGCCGGCACCTACCTCCACACCGGCAGCAGATACTGCCTCGACTCGCTCAACAATGTGCGCATCGACATCACCAACCGGCTGCGAAACAGCGGGTATTACTACTTTAAACCCGAGTATTTCCAGTATTTGGCCGACAGCGTTTCCAACAAGGGAACCATCGACATCAAACTTGTTGAGAGCAACGACATTCCGAATATCGCCCGCCAACGCTTCTTGACACGACGTGTGATTGTTGACGTCAAGCCCAACAACCCATTCGGCACCACGCCCGACACCACCGTCCTCTCTAACGGCGTAATCCTCATCAAGCACAACCCGGTGCGCATCCGCAACAGCGTGTTCGTTTCCAACATGACGGCGCGCACCGGCAGGCCATTCCGCGTCAACACCATGGACCGGTTGCAACTGCGATTGTCAAGACTTGGCATCTTTAGCGATATTGACATGGCAGCCTTGCCGGTTGACAGCGTGTCGCCAAAAGGAGACCACTTCCTCGACCTTAAAATCGAATGTACGCTCGACAAGCCCTGGGAAGTGAAACTCGAGGCGCAAGCGACAAGCAAGAGCAACAGTTACATCGGGCCTGGTCTGGAGATTGGCCTCACCCACAACAACATCTTTGGCGGCGGCGAGCAACTCAGTTTCAACGCCAACGCGTCCTACGAATGGCAGACCGGCCACGGCAGCAGCATCGCCTCCACCGGCTTTAACAGTTATGAGTTCGGCGGCGACATCAAACTTGCCATTCCGCGGCTGCTCGCGCCCAGGTTTGTGGACCGCAGCCGCCGTTACATCAACTGGACACGCTTCTCCATCGGCGGCAGCATCATGAGCCGGCCAAAATTCTTCAGACTCGCCCAAGTCAACTTCGCCATGACTTGGGAATGGCACTCCAGCCGCACTACCAGCCACGAACTATCGCCGTTCAAACTCACTTACAACAAACTGTTGTCGACCACCGACGCGTTCTATGAGGCAATGGCTCAGAATCCGAGCATCATCCTCAGTTTCAACGACCAGTTTGTGCCCAAATTGGAGTATAAGTTTACCTATGACGCCGACCGCTCGAGCCGTCGTCATGTCACATTCACGGCCACCGTGGCCGAAGCCGGCAACCTCATGTCGGGCCTTT
The DNA here is from genome assembly GCA_946187345.1 of uncultured Porphyromonadaceae bacterium. GTDB lineage: Bacteria > Bacteroidota > Bacteroidia > Bacteroidales > Muribaculaceae > Sodaliphilus. Next base: position 47,273 of record CAMHQD010000013.1, read on the forward strand.
GGGCTCTCGCCGGCAAGAAGAACGGCGAGAAGCAACTCTTCGGCACACCGTTCTCGCAGTTTGTCAAGGGCGAGTTGCAACTGGTGCACACATGGAGGCTCACGCCGCAGTCAAGCCTGGTGTGGCGCGGATTTATCGGCGCACTCTACCCTTACGGCAACAGCAAGAACATTGGCGCGCCCTACCGCGAATACTTCTACGCGGGCGGCGCCAACAGCATCCGAGCGTTCTCGGTGCGCTCTATCGGACCGGGCAGTTACCGGCCGGAGAACAGAACCAAGTATAGTTACTTTGAGCAAATCGGCTCGTTCAAGTTTGAGACCAACCTTGAATACCGCTTTCCGCTTTTTGGCAATTTCCACGCTGCAGTATTCCTCGACGCGGGCAACGTGTGGGAATTGGAAAACAATGAGTACTACACCGGCGGCAAGTTTCGTTTCAAGAATTTCTTCAAAGAACTCGCCCTGGGAACCGGACTCGGACTGCGATACGACCTATCGATGCTTGTACTCAGGGCCGACCTGGGCTTCGCCCTGCACGCGCCATACGACACCGGATATAGCGGATACTTCAACATGGGACGTTTCAAGGATATGTGGGCCTTCCATCTCGCCATCGGATACCCCTTCTGACACGAAACACAATACAACCCGTCAGCGCGATAACAAAGATTTAGCATTCAACATTTACCTCTAACAATTCAAAAAGCGTGAATGATTTTGTCACTTCACGCTTTTTTTGTACATTTGTAGGTTGTTTCACGGATTGAGTGTACACCCTACTCTCTACCATCCATTCTATACTCTATATGGCGAAGATAACAAAAAAGATGGCCCTTGACTATCATAGCGAGGGCAAACCGGGCAAAATCGAAATCGTGCCCACCAAGAGTCACCAATCGCAGACCGACCTCTCGCTGGCCTATTCGCCCGGCGTGGCATACCCCTGCCTCGAAATCCAGGCAAACCCACAGGACGCTTACCGTTACACCAACAAGGGCAACCTCATGGCCGTTATCAGCAACGGCACCGCCGTGCTCGGCCTGGGCAACATCGGCGCGCTGGCCGGCAAACCGGTCATGGAAGGCAAGGCTCTACTGTTCAAAATCTTTGCCGGCCTCGACTGCTTCGACATCGAGGTGGACGAGCGTGACCCTGAGAAATTCATCGCCGCCGTCAAGGCGATCTCACCCACCTTTGGAGGCATCAACCTCGAGGACATCAAGGCTCCGGAGTGCTTCGAGATCGAGCGGCGCCTCAAGGCCGAGTGCGACATCCCGCTCATGCACGACGACCAGCATGGCACAGCCATCATCAGCGCGGCCGGACTGATTAACGCCCTCGAGATTCAGGGCAAGAAGCCAAAAGATATCCGCCTCGTGGTGAACGGCGCCGGCGCGGCTGCCATCTGTTGCACCAAACTCTATATGGCCGTGGGCGTGCGCAAGGAGAATATCGTGATGTGCGACAGCCGTGGGGTGATTACCACCTCACGCACCGACCTTAACGAACAGAAACAACAATTTGCCACATCCCGACAAATAAGTACCCTTGCCGAGGCTATGGTCGACGCGGACGTCTTCCTCGGCCTGTCGGTCAAGGATGTTGTCACTCGCGAGATGGTGCAGAGCATGGCCGCCAAGCCCATCGTGTTCGCCCTGGCCAACCCCGACCCTGAGATTGCCTACGACGAGGCCATCGCCTCGCGTCCCGACCTGATTTTCGCCACCGGACGCAGTGACTACCCCAACCAAATCAACAATGTGCTGGGCTTCCCATACATCTTCCGCGGCGCAATCGATAGCGGCGCCACCGAAATCAACCAAGACATGGAACTGGCCGCCGTGCGAGCCATCGCCGACCTGGCCAAGCGCAACGTGCCACCCATCGTCAACGCCGCCTACCGCCTGAACAACATCCACTTCGGCCCGCAATATATCCTCCCCAAAGCACTCGACCCGCGCCTGATCACAGTCGTGTCGAGCGCCGTGGCAAAGGCCGCCATGGACAGCGGTGTGGCAACACGCCCCATTGACGACCTTGACGCCTACCGCCTTGAGTTGCGGCGCCTGATGGGTTACGACGACAAACTGTTGCGCCGTTTCACCGACGCCGCCAAGCGCAACCCGAAGCGCGTGGTCTTTGCGCAGGCCGACACCGACAATATGCTGCAGGCAGCCGCCTATGCCTACCATCACGGCACTTGCTTCCCCATCCTGCTGGGCAACGAGGAGATGATTGCCAAGCGCGCGGCACGCCTCGACATCGACATCAAGGGCATCACCATCGTCAACCCGCGACACGACCGCGAAATGCGCCGCCGTCACCGTTACGCCGACATGCTCGCCCGCAAGCACCAGCGCGATGGTATCAACCGTCGTGAGGCGCGCGAGAAAATGTATGACCGCAACTACTTCGGCATGATGATGGTCGAGACCGGCGAAGCCGACGCCTTCATCACCGGCACTTTTGCCGGTGGCGGCAACACCGTCAAGATTGCCAAGGAGGTCATCGGCATCAAACCGGGCTACAACCACTTCGCCACAATGCACATCGTCACCACCAAACGAGGCACTTTCTTCCTGGCCGACACCTCGGTCAACCACAACAACGACACTGACGAACTGGTCGACATCGCCCGCCTCACCCACGAGGCCGTGCGCAACTACGCCCACTTCCCCGTCATGGCGATGCTCAGTTACAGCAACTTCGGCTCCAATCCCGAGCACGGACCAATCGAGTTGCACAGCGCCATCGACATCCTTCACGAGCAATATCCCGACATCACCATCGATGGCGAGATGCAACTGCAGTACGCGCTCAACAAAGACCTGCGCGACGAACTTTTCCCCTTCAACACCATCAAGGGCAAAGACGTCAACACGCTCATCTTCCCCAACTTGAGTGCCGCCAACACCGTCTTCCAGATGATGCACGCCATGGGTGGAGCCGAGGTCATAGGTCCGATTCAGATTGGACTCAACAAGCCCATACACTTCACGAGCATCGACACGCCGGTGCGCGACATTGTCAACCTGACGACTATGGCCGTGATTGACGCCGCCGTCTATGAGCGCGTGAGCAGCGGCAACGTCGCCCAGCCGCGTCGCCGTCGCCCCAACACCTCTGCAAGTTAATAACATTAAAAGAGTTATATGCAAAACGGTTTTGCCGTTTTGTGATTGAAACGCTATGAAGAAAGATAACAAAATAGAAAGTTTCCGCCAGCGACACCCCATTTTGGTCAACCTGTTGTTGATGGCCGTGGCAAGCGTTGTGCTGGTGTACGTGACACTGCTATTCATCGACGTGTTCACTGCCCATGGCCAGGAGTGCCGTGTGCCAGACGTTCGCAATCTGTCGCTCGGCGAAGCCATTGAACGCATCGAGCAGGCCGGTATGGATTGGGACATCAGCGACAGCACACAGTTTGACGCCAACTACAAGCCTGGAGTCGTGCTCGACCAGAACCCCAAGGCCGACAGTTACGTCAAGGCAATCCGCGTCATCTATCTCAAGGTCAACGCTATGCACGACCGTATGGTAGCCATGCCGCACCTCACTGATATATCATGGCGTCAAGCGCAGGCATTGCTGCGCACTCACGGTTTCCGCGATGTGACAATAGACAGCGTGCACGGGCCCAGCAGCAGCCGCGGCGTAGTGTTGCAAGCCAAGGTGGACGGACGCAGCGTGCGCGACGGCGCGCCGGTGCTCGTTTCGAGCCATGTGCTGCTCATCGTGTGTGACGGCGAGATAGACGACACCCTGCCCGACACCGCCTCCAACGCCGTTATCGACTCAGTAGAGATCGCCGCCACAAACGCCGAACTACCGCAATGAGCATGGCCGACAGCGAATACGACCAAATACGCCTCGACTTTTCCGAGCCCGACTTCACCGAGGGCGGACGCGACTACTGGGAGCACTACCGCTATGAGGTTGAGCCGGGTCAAGAATTGCTGCGCATTGACAAATACCTCGTCGAACGCATCAAGGGGACTTCACGCACTCGCGTCCAGCACGCCGCCGAGGCTGACTGCGTGCGCGTTAACGGACGCCCCGTCAAGAGCAACTATCGCGTCCACCCGGGCGACACCATCGTCGTCGTGATGGACCGCCCACGCTATGAAAACGAGATTGTAGCCCAAGACATCCCGCTCGACATCGTCTATGAGGATGACCAAGTGCTCGTGGTCAACAAGCCGGCCGGTATGTGTGTTCACCCGGGGCACGGCAACTTCGACGGCACATTGGTCAACGCTCTGGCATGGCACTTCCGCGACAACCCAGACTACGACGTCACAGACCCACGTTTGGGCCTCGTACACCGCATCGACAAGGACACCAGCGGCCTGCTTGTTGTGGCAAAGACACCACACGCCAAGACGTCGCTCGGCACGCAGTTCTTCAACAAAACCACCAAGCGGCTTTACAACGCCCTCGTATGGGGCGAGATGAAGGAACCCGAGGGCACCATAACCGGCAACATCGACCGTGATCCACGCGACCGCGTGCTCATGGCCGTCTTCCCTGATGGCGACCGTGGCAAGCACGCTGTCACCCATTGGCGAGTGTTGGAGAACCTGCGCCACGTGGCTCTCGTGGAATGTCGCCTTGAGACGGGACGCACCCATCAAATCCGCGTCCATATGCGCCACATCGGACATCCGCTATTCGGCGATGAACGCTACGGTGGCGACAAAGTTCTGCGCGGCGTGCGCACCGCCCACTATATGCAGTTTATCCACAACTGCCTCGACATCTGTCCGCGGCAGGCACTGCATGCCCGCACCCTCGGCTTTGTTCACCCCACCACCGGCAAGCAGATGGACTTTGACAGTCCATTGCCATCCGATATGGCCACCCTCATCGCCCGCTGGGAGGAATACGTGAGAAACAACTAATGAAGTTTTACTTCAAGTAGTATTAATTACACAATAAATTGTTTTACAATTTTCCACAACGACAACCTTCAAGTTAAGATGAAAGTAATATTAGTCAACGGCAGCCCGCATCATAACGGCTGCACCGCTACCGCGCTCGCCGAGGTGGGACGCGCCCTCAACGAGTGTGGCATCGAGACGCGCGACTTCTGGATTGGCATCAAGCCCATCACGGGATGCATCGCCTGTCGCCAGTGCTACGAGACGGGGCACTGTGTGTTTACCGACGTTGTCAATCAGTTTGCTGAACTCGCCGCCGATGCCGACGGCTTCATCTTCGGCACACCGGTTTACTATGCCCATCCCAGCGGTCAGATTCTCTCGTTTATGGACCGCCTCTTCTATAGCGGCGGCCGCCACCTCGCCTTCAAGCCGGCCGCGGCAATCGCCAGTTGCCGTCGCGGCGGCAACGAGACGTCATTTGATGTGCTGAACAAATATTTCGCCATCAACAATATGCCCATCGTCACATCGCAATATTGGAACGGCGTGCACGGCAACACACCCGACGAAGTGCTTCAGGACCGCGAGGGACTGCAGACGATGCGCACCCTCGGTCGCAATATGGCGTGGCTGCTGCGCTGCATTGAAGCCGGCAAGACAGCAGGTTTCACAAGACCATCACTCGAAGAGTTCCAACGAACAAATTTCATCCGTTAATATCTTCGGGCAATTAGCACTTAAGCCGTTTGCGATAATAATTATCGCAAACGGCTTAAATATAAGTTGCGAATTATCTAAAGTTTTTCTTCAGGCTCCAAACGGCGAATCACGCGGCATGGATTTCCGGCAGCAAGTACACCCGCGGGAATATCGTGAGTGACCACGCTGCCGGCACCAATCACCGTGCCGCTGCCAATCGTCACACCGGGCAGCACTGTCACGTTGCCGCCAATCCACACATCGTCACCTACGGTGATAGGCCATGAGTACTCCAACCCTTGTCGGCGCCGCTCCACGTCCAACGGATGGCCGGCGGTGTAGAAACTGCAGTTTGGAGCGACAAACACACGATCGCCAAACGTCACTCGAGCCTCGTCGAGGATTACCATGTTGAAGTTGGCAAAGAAGTCCTCCCCCACCTCGATGTTGAAGCCGTAGTCGCAGCGGAACGGCGACAGGATTTTGAAACGTTCACCCGTGCGGCCCAACAGTTGACGAATTGCCGCCTCGCGCGCGTCGCGGTCACTTGGCGGCAACGCGTTATAACGCTCGCACGCGTCGTGACAACGGTCCAGCAACTCGAGCAGTTCCACCGCAGCGGTGGCCTGATACAACTCGCCACTCATCATCTCCTTGATTCTCTCCTCTATTGTCATAGCCAAATATCGTTATTGGATTATAATGCAAATTTACGAATTTCAAGCCACCCCCCAAGCAACCAGCCACGATTTTTAATCAATTTCTTTGTCATGTACCCGTTTTTTGCTACTTTTGCATAAACAAAATCAATAATTCATTGATATGTCAGAACAAGAAATGAATTCCTTCCGTTTCAGACATGGCGCTGAACCTTCAGATGAGTTGCTATCACAACTAATGCATGAGGTAGCAATCGAAGCAAATGAGTTAAATCAAGCGGCTTATTCCAAATACCATTCCATCTTACTTGAAGATATAGCCGCCGCTCAACGTTTTTGGGCAGATCGCATTGCTTGTGTTCATGGGAACTGAACAATACAGACCGGAAATAATCATTATTGCCGGCCCTAACGGGTCCGGCAAAACGTCTGTTACCAAACGTCTTTTAAAACACCAATGGAGTGAGGGGCTACTATATATAAATCCTGATGAAATAGCCAATGATATTTTTGGAGATTGGAACTCAAATGATGCTATTATTAAAGCCGCCAATTATTGTGAATTATTAAGAGAGAATTGTCTTGAACAAAAACAGAGTTTCGTTTTTGAGACTGTCATGTCATCTTCAGCAAAAGTCGATTTTATCATTCGCGCCAAACTCGCCGGCTATTTTATTAGAGTGTTTTTCATTGCCACAAAACATCCCGCTATCAACGCCGCTCGAGTTGCAAACCGCGTTATGCAAGGAGGACATGATGTCCCAATTTCAAAAATAGTATCACGCTATACAAAATCCATAGCCAACTGCAAAATAATATCTACCATTGTTGATAGATTGTACGTTTATGACAACTCAATAGACAATGCCGACGCAAAACTATTATTTCGCTTGACAGACGGAATTCTTGCAAAGAAATACACTGACCAGATTGAGAATTGGGCGCAAGAAATCTTGCCGTAATAGTTCATTATAATTCATTATGTCTGATGGCGACAAAGTTGAAGATTAGTAACGAGTGGTGGAGCGCACCGGCGGCAGGCGACAGCGGCGAACTGATTATTGTTACCGGACGGCGCGACATGGCCGGCGTGCGCGCCACAGGCGCCTATAACTACCGTGTGGAAATCTCGTGGGACTACGCGCCCGACTCACAAGGAATGCCTGATGAGGGCACCTCGACGCTTATGGAACAGGTTGGCGACGCGATGGAAGCCACTTTCAGCCGCGACCCGGTAGCCGTCATCGTGGGCATCTACACCGGCGGCGGACGACGAGACTGGATTGTGTACACACGCAGTCTGCACATCTTCCAACGCAAGATAAACGAAGCACTTGCCACATTCGAGCAAACGCTCCCGCTGCAATTTGCCGCCTACGACGACCCTGAGTGGAACGAATACGACGAAATCCTCGCCACCGAAATCCCCGATGAAGACGACTGATGCTTATGGATAAAAGACTTTTCTGCGCGCCACTGCAAGGCTACACCGATGTAGTGTGGCGTGAGGTCCATAATGCTGTCTTTGGCGGCGTGGACTGCTACTACGGGTCGCTGCTGCGACTCGAGCGCGGCGACTTGCGCCGCCACGACCGCCGCGATATCGACCCGCAGGCCAACGCCTCGCTGCCGCGTTTCGTGCCTCAACTGTTGGGCGCCACTCCAGAAGCGGCCGTTTCTATCGCCATCACCCTGCGCGACATGGGCTACACCGAGGTTGACATCAACCTCGGCTGCCCTCACCCGCCGTTGGCGCTACATCACAAGGGCAGCGGACTGCTACCCTACCCGGATGAATTGCGGCATATGGCCGAGGCGTTGGCTGCCGTGGACGGGCTGCGCTACAGCGTGAAAATGCGCCTCGGCTGGGATAATGACAGCCAGTGGCGCAACGCGCTGCCCGCCTTGGAGCCGCTGCACCCGGTTCACGTCACCGTTCATCCGCGCATCGGCCGGCAAGGCTACCGCGGAGAACTCTCGCTTGGTCAAATGGAGGCACTGATTGATGCTTGCCCGTGGCCGGTTATCTACAACGGAGAGTTGCACACTCTTGACAATATCAACGACGTTATCGGGAGGTTCCCTGCGGTTGCCGGTGTGATGGTGGGGCGCGCGTTGGTCGCCGACCCGGCGTTGCTTGTGCCGGAGCGCGCCTCCGCGCGGCATTACCGCGACTTTCACGACCGTCTGTTTGAGGGCTACCGCTCGCGTCTCACCGGCGGCGACCACCAACTGCTGTCAAAGATGCAATCGCTGTGGCAATACTTCCTGCCCGACTCGCCACGCCGCGCCCTCAAAGCCATCGCTAAAGCCCGCACCCTCGACGCCTACCTCGCCGCCGCCACCCAATGCCTCCCATAGCCACCCCTCGCACGGGAATTATTTCATTAATTCGATATCCGGCCGGGTGCGATGACAATCGTAATTAGGCCACGCTATCGCGTGGGAAATCTTTCAAGATTAGTTTTTATTTTAATCCAAAAGCCTCTTTAATGTAGGGAACATCTTTATCATGAGGATGCTCATCAATATAATTTTGGGCCCTTTTACGTGGAATACGGTTGTCTAAAAGCCATTAATAAAACCATAAAGGCATATTGCAATTACACCCATTAGGGGCAGTATAACAAGCAGGTATAGAATCCATTCTACAACTGTTGCCTCAAACTTATTTCGAGCATTATCAACTTTCTCTTGATGAAGCCTTTTCTCGTCTTCTTTACGCTTTTCCTCATTAGGGTTCTGCTCTATCGTCGTGAAGTAATCGTTTAATTCAGCCAATGTCTTTGGAGCGAAGCCGACAGGATTGTTGCCATCAATCAAAAATGCATACTCGCTGGTACCGTCACGATTCAGAGCGATGACAAAATCGTTGAAATAATCGGGGTGCAACATCACGATTGAGTCATCAGGCTGACTGATAATCAACGACTTGTTTGCAGATATCCATTGCCAGGTACGTTTTACGCCAATGCCGTTCACCGTGATTAACACACTACCATCGGTGTCAAATATTAACACTTCTTTGTCGCCGCTATCGTTGAAAACTACCCATGGACGATTGCACAATGCTGTCCTTGCATCAAGTGTCGCGCTGAAGCGTTTGATGCGGTTGATGATGTCAAGAAGATATGTTTTCATTGTGGTTATGCATTTCGGGGTTCAAAAATCGTCCAGTTGCTCAGGTCGTCGGCGTCGGTAATCTTGAATTGGCAGTATAGCCAGTTGCCGTACTTGTCAGCCTTTATTACTCCGCCATTCAGTTGCTTGCCGTTAGCGTTCTCGGCGGCGATGTAGTCAATGAGCGCGTTGTGCTTGTTCATCACCTCGGGGTCGATGTCACCGCCGGTGCCTTTGGTGTCGAACAGATAGATGCGGCCGCTCTTGGCGCGGATAACAAAATCGACGTAGAAAAGGGTGGTTTGCCCGGTCCTGTTCTCGTAACGGATAGCATAGTGTTGCTTGCCGTTGTCGCCGTTCTTGTACCACCAGTCAAGACTGTCGCGATGCGCTTCAAGGTAGGCGGCAAACTGCACTTCCGGATTGCTGGCGGCGTTGAGTTCGTAGAACGGCAGCAGCGCGTGAGCCTCGCC
>CAMHQD010000014.1 GCA_946187345.1 uncultured Porphyromonadaceae bacterium
CGATAAGCACACAGGACAATATCTACAGCAACTGCTACTATCGAGCAATGCCCAATAAGGGGCGTAAAACGAAATGGGTTTGAGGGTGGAGCCACGTCGAGGGCTTAATTTATTTGTCGGTCAGTGAGTTAGAGGGGTGGGGGAGAAGTGGGCCAGAAAAACGAAACGGTTTACATGGGCTTACGTTTGCTTTACGTTTGGGCCAGTGATAGCGTCCTGGAAGTTTACGTTTGGCTTACGTTCGTCGAGCCAGATCTTTACGTTGGGGCAGGGTAGTGGTGCCCATTCGTCGGTGTCGGCGGCATGATGGCATAAATGGCGCACATTCAGCGTGTGGCGCGATGTTTGCGACGATTGGAATGGTTGATTAGAATGAAGATATAACGCCGTTAGAAGGCGATTCTGGCGGTGTTGTTTTGAATGTCGATTTGGGGAGGTCGTGAGGCTTCCCCATTTTTGTGCCCAAATGGGTCGATTTTCAGAGAGGGGTTACACTTGGGGTTACAGAGAGGGGTTACATTTTTGGCGAGAGAGGGGTTACACTTGGGGTTACATTTTCAAGATTTTGAGACCGCTTAAAAAATAGGAAACAAGCCGAGCAACCCCCTAAATTTTGCGGTTTTGCCAATATTGAGCGAGGAAAATGCCACCAAATAACTGCCTTTCACCTTATTTATATAACATGTGAGAGCCCTATTATCAGGCATTTGCGGGCGTTGACGGCGAGATTGTCGCTCTAAAATGTGTGCGTGCGGCCAGTTTGTGGGTGCGTGTGGGTCACGGGTGCGTCCGTGTGGTGCGCATTTCAGGCATCACCCTGCATGGGCAGAACGAGCGGTGTCCACATCGAGCGCACTTGAGCCACCGGCAGCCTTTTCCCTTTCAAGTTGCGCGATCCGCTCCTTGAGTTGTCCTATTTCCTCTGCTTGCTCTCGAATTATTGTTATTAACTCGTTGTTGCCTTTTATTTCAACACCATTTGAGTCCTCAGTGCGATACATCTCCCCTCGCCCGGTCATTAGCCACTCACCGCTTAATTGAGGATATGTATGTAGAATTTTTTCAATATTAGCGGAGTTCATGCCCTTTGATTTGCCTAACTTGATTTTACCGATAGCACCAACAGACAAACCTGCGGCAACTGTCATTTGGTTGTCGTTTATGCCTGCGTCTGCCATAAAAGCGAGCAGTCTCTCTATAAAATTTTCGCCCATATAGAAAAAAAACTACATAAAAAGTTTTGTATATAGAAAAAAAGCTATATCTTTGCAGCGTCTTAACAATGTTAAGGGCTGCCAAAGGTACGAAAATTTGGCGAGATAAGCGAAAATTGGCAAATAAAAGTAACTAAATAACGAGAATATGAGCGAGAAGAAGATTATCAGCTTCCTTGACAAGGAGACCCTTGCTGCGCAGGGGTTGAAGATGACGGCCTCCATTCAGGCGGCTCGTCATGAGATTGAACAGTACCTTGACATCGCCGACGTGGTATTGAACGACTACGAGGCGACTGTTGACCCTTACTACACCGGTGCGTGTGTGCTGCTTGCCCGCATCGACGCCCTTCAAGACAAGATTATCAACCAACCAAAAGACGAGAACAATGGATAAGCGAATTTATGTGACCGAGGATGCCAAGAAGCACTTGTGCAAGCTGTTCAAGTGCAGCCGTGTGACCGTTTGGAACGCATTGACGTTCAAGTTCAACAGTGACCGTGCCCGCAAGATCCGTTATGTTGCCTTGACCCAGTTGCACGGTGTAGCCAACTGGCAGGGAGACGAAATGGAGACCACCCATGAGACCTCAGACGGCACCATGACTCAGACCTTCGGCAAGCGTGTGAAGCTGGTGGTGAGTCGCCATGGCGGTCTTGCCACGGTGTATGTTGACGGTGCTCAGCACACCCAGGAGCGAGTTAGCACTATTCCCGACCTCATGCGTCTGCAGTCGCGTGTGAGCAGCATGGCAATGAGTTTGTGACATGGAGTATTACGGCAAGATATTGTGTATATCGGTCAATGACCTGACCTATGACGACCGTCCGGTTGTCGTGGACGGTGTCGCCGACTGGAGTCACAGTCGCGTGCTGAATGGCCGTGCCCCCCAGGACTTGCCGGTTGAGACCCTCGCACCTATTATGAGTGTACCCAATTACAAACAGTTGAGCGCGCGCAAGAAGATCAACGTCGTGCGCCGTGGCGGCGGTTTGGGCGAGTATGCCCTTATCGAGGTCGCCACATTGCCCCGCCGCTTCCGTGAGCGTGTCACCGCCAAGTATGGTGAGATGGAGCAGAACGTGCTGCGTGACTGGTTTGAGCGTCACTACCGAGTTGATGCCGAGGCCCGGTCATGGTTCACCCGGTTTCGTTTTGCCGACGGCAGTCCTTTGCCACCCGACAAGATCAACGAGTACACCGTCAATGCCTCGGTGCTGCAGGCTGTGGTGGCGGTGATGGCCGACACTAACATCATGCGCAAGGCCATGCAGGGCACCACCATCAACTGGGGTGAGATGACGGGTGTTATCAGTTACTTCCAGGCCGAGTTCGGCCACACGTTGCCCCTGTCGCCTCACCGTTTCCGTGAACGTGTCACCACATTCCAGAAACAGGGCTACGAGTCTCTCATCAGCAAGAAGTTCAAGAACCAGAGCGCGCGCAAGGTCAACTATGGCATTGAGCGGCTGATCTTGAGCCTTGACAGTCGGCCTGAGCGTCCCTATAACACGACGGTCGCCGAGATGTACAACATGTTTGTGCGCGGTGAGCTCACCGTCGCCGACCCTGAGACCGGCGAGTGGTATGACCCCGCCAATTACACCGACAAGAACGGTGACCCGCTGGTGCTGAGTGAGGCCACCATCGCCAACTATCTCAACACCGCCAAGAACAAAGCACTGCGCAGCAAGTTGCACGACACCCAGTGGGACTTCAACAACCGCTACCGTCCCTACCATGTGCGCCGCAATGGCGTGTATGCCCTCAGCAAGATCTCGCTTGACGACCGTGACCTTCCTCGCCCCATGAGCAACGGCCAGCGCGTGAAGGCTTACTATGCCTATGATGTGGTGAGTGGCTGCGTGGTAGGTCGCGCATACAGCCGGCTCAAGACCACCGACCTATTCCTGGACTGCATGCGTGACATGTTCCAGACCCTTGACCGCAACGGCTGGTATATGCCCGCCGAGCTCGAGGTCGAGCACCACCTGGTGCAGAACTTCGCCGACGGCCTTATGAAAGCCGGTGTGGTGTTCCCCCTGATCAGATGGTGTAACCCCGGCAACTCGCGCGAGAAACGTGCCGAGCACCTGAACCGCGCCAAAAAATACGGTGTGGAGAAAAGGATGCAGGTGGGCATAGGCCGGTGGTACGCCTCGCTGGAGGCCAACCGCCCCAAGGTTGAGAAAGTGTATGACGAACTTAACAACACCTACAAGGAGGCCACCTATACCTTTGAGCAACTCGTTGCCGACGATCTCGCCGCCATTGAGACCTTCAACCACCAGTTGCACCCCAACCAGAAGATGTACCCCGGCATGAGCCGCTGGGACGTGCTGGCCAGCCGCCAGAACCCCGACCTGAAGCCCTGGGATAAGCCCTACCTGTACCGCTACATTGGCAACTGCACGACCACGACCATCAAGCAAAACATGTTCTGCACGGTGCAGTACCAGCAGTTCCGTTTACCCAGTCCCCGTGACATTGAAAAACTTGAACCCAGGAACAACAAGGTCGAGGCCTACTGGCTTGCCGATGCCGAGGGCAACATTGCCGAGGTATACCTGTGGCAGGGTGAGCGATATATCGCCACCTGCAAATTGCTGGAGCGATACAACGAGGCCACAGCCGAGCAGACACAGGCCGACCGCGATGCCTACACCGAACAGTCGAAGTATGTCAGCCAGTTCGATAAGATGATGCGCGAGGAGAAGATCACCAAGGTCGCCGTTATCGAACGCGACCAGCGCGAGGCGGTGCAACGTGCTGCCCTTGCCGCTGTTGCCGTGCCCAAGGTTGTTGAGCAGCCTGACGATGATGACGACTACAGCGACTACCTTGACGTGAGCCAAGTGGCTCGTGCCGCCGTAGCCAGCATATAAATGACAGTATAACGACATTCAAAACCGATAAGAACAATGGAGATAACCAGAGAAATCAAAAACCGCATTGTGTCGGCCATAGCCGCCGACCGCGAGAACTATCCCAGTGACGCCAAGCACGCCGTGGCCCTGGGCATCGCCCCCAGCGTTTACAACGCCATCAAGAAGGGCAACTATGAGAAGCAAGTGAGTGACGCCAACTGGGTGGGCATAGCCCGCCGCCTCGGTGTGGTGCTGCGCCAGGAAATGGCCTGGACAGCCGCTCAGACACCGACCTGGGTATTCATCACCACCCAACTCGAAACTTGCCAGCAGGGAAGCCTGAGCGCCATCATGTGCGACATCCCCAACATCGGCAAGACCTTCACCGCCCGCGCTTACGTCAAAGGGCACAAGCATGCCGTGTATATCGACTGCAGCCAGGTCAAGACCAAGCTCAAACTCGTGCGCAAGATAGCCAAGGAGTTTGGCGTGAACGCCAACGGTCGGTATGGTGACGTGTATGAGGACCTTGTCGCCTACCTGCGCACCATTGACACCCCGCTTGTGATTCTTGACGAGGCCGGCGACCTGCAGTATGAAGCCTTCCTCGAGTTGAAAGCCCTGTGGAACGCCACCGAGCACGCTTGCGGCTGGTACATGATGGGTGCCGATGGTCTGCAAGAGAAGATTGTGCGAGCCATAGAGGGCAAGAAAGTGGGCTATACCGAGATGCTGAGCCGCTTCGGTGACACCTTCAGCAAAGTCACCCCCGCCGATGCGAAAGAGCGCCAGAAGTTCCTCAAGGCCCAGGCCGCCATGGTGGCCCAGGTCAACGCCCCCGAGGGCGTTAACATCGCCCAGCTCGTGACGTTGAGTGGTGGCGGTCTGCGCCGCATTTATACCGAGATTGAGAAGATCAGGAAAGGGGGTGAGTCATGACCCAGATTGAGATGCAGGCCATGAATGCCCTTATCGGCATTCATCGTGAGATGCGCGACGCCAATGACCTTGCGACCGACCGTTGCCGTCTTGATGTCGCCATGAGGATGTTGCCCACCCTGTTTGAGAATATCGACGGCAGCACCTTACTCACCGACGGCAAAGTTTGCCAGTTGGTGTGTGAGTCGGCCGTGCGTTATGCCGATGCCCTGATAGCCGAACTTAAAAAGAGCAGAAAATGAAGAAACGCGCCTACAGTCCCACCGAGATATTGAACATGCGAATACCCAGGCTTGAGTTTGACGGAGCCTGGGAGGCGTCGATGGGCAAGCCCGCCAAAAGCGGCACATGGTTGATTTGGGGCAACCCCGGCAACGGCAAGACCAGTTTCGTGATGCAGCTTGCCAAGTACCTGTGCCAGTTTGACAAGGTGGTCTATGATAGCCTGGAGGAGAGCACCAGTCTGAGTGTGCAGATGTCGATGCGACGGCACCGCATGGAAGAGGTCAACCGCCGCTTCCAGGTTCTGGACCGTGAGAGCGTGGAGCAGTTGATAGAGCGGTTGCGCAAGCGCAAGAGCGCCGGCATCGCCATCATCGACAGTTTCCAGTACAGCGGTCTCACCTACAAGGGGTACCAGTCCTTGAAAGAAGCCCTGCCCGGCAAGCTGCTCATCTTTGTGAGCCATGCCGAGGGAATGCGTCCGGCAGGCCGTGCCGCCAAGAAGGTCGAGTATGATGCCGACATCAAGATTCTGGTCGAGGGTTTCCGTGCCTCATGCAAGAGCCGCTACATGGACCGTCCCGGTGTCCCGTTCACCGTGTGGGAAGAAGGCGCCGCCAAATACTGGTTAGGCAAAGACAACACATTTATTCACCAACAAAATACAGAGACCAATGAGCAAAACGACAAGAACGATTGAACTGCGTCACCCCGACCATTACCGTCCAGGCAGCAAAGAGACCCTGGTGAGCCGCGGGCATTTGTGCAACTACTGCAGCGGCAACGGTTTCTTTTGGGGCAGTGACCAGTATGGGCGTCGCACCAAGTGCGAGTGCCCCGTGTGCAAAGGCAGCGGCGAGGTCGATGCCATCGTGACCATTGAGTGGAAACCCAACAGAAAGGAGGGGGACAATGGTGCATGAGTTCAGATGCTGCATCTGCGGCAAGCCATCAAGAGGCTGGGACAACAATCCCTGGCCGGTAAAAGAAAGTGGCGAGTGCTGTGACTGCTGTAACAGCAGAGCGGTCATTCCCGCGAGAATCAAATTAAGTGAAACCAAAAACCAGAAGCATGATGAAAGCAAAGTATCAACAGCTGAAGCGCTGGCTGGGTGACCGACTCCTGGCCCGCCGCCGTGCCCGGCTTGAGCGTCTCGAGCGCGAGATTGCCGCCGATGCCGAGCGCAAGGTGCAGGTTGCCGAATACAACGGCTGCTTGTACGTGACCTACAATGGCATCCCCCTCGTGTATGGTGAGGGCGATACCATCCTTGAGACCCTTGAGGACTGCCGCGACATCTACCGAGACTGGCGAGCCGCCACAAGCAATGCGAGATTATGAGCAGAGGTTTCCGACGATTTTATGCCGTGTTCAACAAGATGCACCACGGCAGCGACCCCGACAGCCACAAGTGCGAGCTTGTTCGCCAGTGGACTTGGGGCAGGACCGAGCACTTGCGCGAGATGACCGAGCGCGAGTATGTGGAGATGTGCGAGGCCCTTGAGCGGCTCGTTGACCCTCGCGGCAAAGAGCGATGGCAAGCCGAGCAGAAGAAGCTGCGCTCCAGTGCGCTTCACCAGTTGCAGAAGTATGGCATCGACACTACCGACTGGACCAAGGTCAACGCCTTTTGCCAGGATGCGAGGATTGCCGGCAAGCCCTTCAAGGACCTGAACTTTGACGAACTGGCCGCATTGACGCGCAAGATGCGAGCCATCAACCACAAGCGCGAGAACGAACATATCAAAAACCAATTACACATTTCGCAATAGTTTTTATTTATCAATTTAACAACAATTACAATGGCAACAAGAAAGAAAAAGACCATCATCAGCGGTGTGACCCGTGAGGCCGCCGAGTCAGCCTTTGGCCAGTATGCCAAGGCCGATGCCCAGATCAACAAGATTAACGCCGAGATTGAGTTGGCATGTGCCAAGATCCGCGAGAAGCACGCCGACCGTCTCTCCATTCTCGCCGAGGAACGAGACCAGGCCTTTGACACCCTTCAGGCGTTCGCCACCGAGAACCAGGCAGAACTGTTCACCAAGAAGAAGAGCCTCGACATGACCCACGGCACCATCGGTTTCCGCACCGGCACCCCCAAGTTGAAGACCCTTAAAGGCTTCACATGGGCCAGCGCGGTGAATCTGGTGAAAGAGTTCCTGCCCTCGTTCATCCGTACCAGCGATGAGGTCGCCAAGGACAAACTTCTCGCTGACCGTGACGAGGAAGGCATGGCCGAGAAGATGGCCAAGTGCGGCATCCAGGTAGTCCAGGACGAGACCTTCTATGTCGATCCCAAGAAAGAAGATACCGATTAATGGTGTGATGCTTTAACAGTGTTAAGTAATGGGCGGTAAATCAGCAGTTTGCCGCCCATTTTTCTTTGTGGTTACGTCAAAAAACATTATCTTTGCAGTATGGCAGTGAGACGAGGTGTGAGTTATCAGAAGCGCGTGGCGGACATCAACCGGATATATGATGAGCACGTCAAGGACGGGTTGCCCAACAGGGAGATCTGGCGGCGTTTCATCTATCCCATCTACGCCATCAGCGAGCGCACCTTCTACAATCTGCTCAAGGCGAGTGCCGACCCCAAGAACGACTTGCCCGAGGACACCCAGTTATATATTCAATTTGAATGGCCATGAGTGGCATCGACATCATCATCAAACGCATCCTGCGTGACATCCAGGTTGAACTTGGCGACGAGTTTGACAAGAACTTCGAGCGGCAGGGCTTCTTTTCGCAGTCGTGGCAGCGCCGCAAGTCACCGACCCGTCCTGGCGGTCACATCCTGGTTGACACCGGCGGCTTGCGCCGCAGCATCAGCAGCAAGGCAGACAGCACCGGCATCGTGTTCCAGAGCACGCTGCCATACGCTGCCATCCATAACGAGGGCGGAGAGATCAAGGTGACCCGCAAGATGAAGCGTTACTTCTGGCACAAATACTACGAGGCCACCGGCTCCTTCGGCCGCAAGAAAAACGGCCAGCGCCGCAATGACAAGCGAACCGTTCAACTGAGCACCGAGGCCGAGTTCTGGAAGTGGATGGCCCTGATGAAAGAAGGCAAGAGCATCAAGATCCCCAAGCGCCAGTTCCTGGGTGCCAGTCCCGAGGTCGAGAAAGCCGTGCGTGACATCATCGAAGAGAACCTGACAGAATATTTCGAGCACGAATACAATTTACAATGAGAAAAGAGATTTACAGAGCCATCTGCGCCGCGTTGCTGGGCATCGACGGCGCCCCGGTCAAGCATGTTGACCTGTGGAACCACAACGTCGAGTTTATCGAGCAGGAGGAGGCCTGGGACCGCCCGGCTGTGTTTGTCGAGTTCGCCCCCATTGAGTGGCGTGCCGACAAAGGCGGGTATCACACCCAGGGGACGCTCCGTCTGCACATTGTCACCGATTGGGTGGGACCGCTGAGCCAGGGCGACGAGTCGCTTGACGTGTTTGACCTGTGCGAGACCGTGTGCCGCGCTGTGGCCGGCTTGAGCGGTGAGCACTTCGGCGCGTTGCGCCTTGTGGGCAGTGACACCAACCACAACCACGAGGACATCGTTGAGAGCATCGAGCACTTCGCCTACAGTGGCGAGTGGAGTGTGTAAGCCATTGCCGTTAGCGATAAAATCCGTAACTTTGCAGCCATGAAACCAAACCAGGCATCTATTTACAGGGAAATCGAGCGGTTGCTGGAGTGGACCATTCCGGTGGCCGACCGTTTGCCCAAGTCCGTATCGTGGAGGGAGCTTGGCGGGCTGCTTGTCCGCGACTTGAAAGAGTCGCTGGATTTTGTTGTTCTCGCCTTCCAGACTGAGGACAGGCTGGAGCGTCTCGAGTGTCTCAACGGTCTGGTGATGCGCATGACGTCGGTCAAGACCACGTTCAGGCTCATGCACCGTGTCCGTCGTGACATTTTGAGCCACGGCCAGCATGCCCAGATGCTGGACATGATGAATTCCATATCTGACCAGGCTGGAAAATGGCTTCGCAAGACCAAGTACCTCATCGCCGAGGAGCGCCAAGCCGCCGAGCAACCGGCTGCCGTGTTGCCCGAGCAAAAGCCGGAGCCCCAGGCTCAGGCCGAGCCCAGGCAGCGCACCCTCTTTGACGATGTGGAAGGGTCGCGGTAACAGACATTCATAGCGATTACGGTTGTTATGAATCCTCTTTCATTATTAAACGGGCGTGCTACTGCGCAAGGCGTAGTTAGGAAACGAGTAACGCACGCATCATCGCTCAGTGCTTCCAACGCGTACAACATTAATGCAGGGAGCGGCGCCGTCAACAACAACAACAATAAGAACAATTCCAACGGTGTGCGAGCGGTGGTCGCACTTGGTAATGAAGAGAAATCGGGGTGGATAGATGCCTATTTTGACTGTATCAGGCACAAGCTGACAGCGAAGCAGTGCAACGAGTACCGCATAGAGTTCGAGCGCGACCTGTGGCGGTTGGTGCTGGAGGTGCATGAGCGCACCTACAAGCCCAGCGAGTCGTTCTGTTTCGTGGTGACGAGGCCCAAACTGCGCGAGATTTTCGCCGCCTCGTTCCGTGACCGCATTGTGCAACATTGGATAACGCTGCGGCTGGAACCGCTGCTCGAGTGGCGGTTCCGCAGCCAAGGCGATGTATCGTTCAACTGTCGAAAAGGCTATGGCACACTGCGTGCGGTGCAGACCGCCAAATCCCACATCGAGCGCGTGAGCGAGCGTTACACGCGTGAGGCGTGGGTAGGCAAGATAGACATCAGCAGTTTCTTCATGAGCATCGACAAAGAGGTGCTGCTGCGTCTTCTGCTGCCATGGCTGCGCGAGAACTACAAAGGTGATGATCTCGAGACCCTGCTGTGGCTCACCGAGGTCACAGTCAGGCACCAGCCCCAACTGCTGTGTGAGCGTCGCTCGAGCGAGCGGCTATGGGAAGCCCTGCCGGCCAGCAAGAGCCTGTTCAACATGCCTCCCAATGTGGGCATGCCCATCGGCAACATCACCAGCCAGTTGCTCGCCAATTTCTATCTCTCGTATTTTGATGGCTTCATGCTCGAGGAGTGTGCATGGAAGGATGCCGGCTATGTGCGTTTCGTCGATGACGCCGTAGTCATCTGCCACGACAAGCAGTTCATCCTTGACCTTCGCAAGAAGGCCACCATGTGGCTCAAGAAGCACCTGAGGCTGACCCTGCACAAAGACAAGTTCTACCTGCAGGAGGTTCGCAAAGGTGTGAAGTTTGTCGGCAGCGTGATCAAGCCCGGTCGGTTATACACCAGCAACCGCACCATCGGCAACATGACCAATGAGGTCGCACGCGCCGAGCGCTTGTGCAAGCACATCCTGGAGGAGGGTCCCACCACTGAGTCGCTTGCCGCGCTGAAGCACCACGTGTGCAGCCTAAACTCGTACATGGGTTTCTGCGTGCACGCCTATAGTTACCGCCAGCGTCGGAAGATGTTCCGCAACGTGCCCAACTTCTGGCAGTGTTGCTACGTCAAACGCCGTTTTACGCTGGTGAAGATCCGCAAGAGATATAGCTACGAACGATATTTAATCAAAAAAGACTTAGAAGAATATGAGAAGTCAAGGAGAGACCTGCCCCCCGTTGGTGGAAACCCGGCGAGAGATGGGGCAAAACATAAGAACCGTAAACGTGGGCGCAAGCGCGACCGCCGATGGCTGGGAGTGGATCAGCGTGACCCTGCCTCCGGCAGTGTGGAGTTACAGCGCGATAGTCGATGCACTGGTGACCGAGTGCTACCCGCCGGACAAAATGCAGGCGGTAATCAACAACTGCCTTAACAACTTCTTTGCCCCCGAGCACCTGTCGGAGTACCAGGCATTACAAGAGTGGCGCAAGACCGCCAAGCAGTACGCCCGTGAGGCTATGACCTGGGCAGCCGAGCAAGGCATTGAGCCTGTGGGCTTGCCTGATGAAGATGGCTCCCATGACAATGGCGAGCTCACGCCCGACGGTATGTTGATGCTACAGCAGGCCGTAAAGCTGCTGAAAGGTCAGACTGCAGCCCTGTCCGATGAGCAAGCCATCGAGGTTCCCGCGTTGTTCCCTACATGGGCGAGCAAGATGGGTCAGACGGTTGCTGTGGACGAGCGCCTCTATTATGACGGTAGGTTATGGAAAGTGCTGCAGACTCACATCGTGCAAGCCGACTGGACACCGACGGCAGCAGCCGCATTATTTACCGAGGTCGTTGCCCAGGGCGAAGGCGAGCCCGAGCTTGGCACGCTTGACAATCCCATTCCTTACAGTGGCAACATGGCCCTTGAGCAGGGCAAGTATTACTCACAGGGCGGGGTGACCTACCTGTGCATCAGAGACACCGGCAATCCCGTGTACCATGACCTGAGTGCCCTGGTTGGGCTATATGTGCAGGTTATAGAATAGCAAAGGAGGGGGCAAATAAAAAGCCCCCAGCCCTGCAATCTGTCGTTCTACTTACAAAATTACACCCACATCGGGAGAGGCTGGAGGCATGAGCCTTCTTCCTCCCGAAATGGGTGTAATTTTATTTTTGTAAGTAGAACACCGCAAAGGTACAAAATATTTTTGAAATGACACTATTTGAGGCTTTATCAATCAACAAAGAGATGCTCCACCGGCTGCATGAGTTCGGTGCCAAGCCCGATGACTGCCGTTACATCGACCTCTACCGCGACTACCAGGTGATGCGCGAGAGGGGGGAGAAAGTGACCTATATCGTCACCGTGCTGAGCGAGCGGTATCATGTGAGTGAGCGCAAGGTCTATAGCGTGGTGAAACGCTTCGGGCAGAACTGCACGCTGGATGCAGTGTGATTGCTGCCATCTGTGCCGCACGGTTGGTGATAAAAACCGACCTTTGCTGCATGGAAACGAAAAAACTATACCTTTCGGCACCGCTTCCTTTCGTGGGTCAGAAGCGGAACTTCGCCAAGCCGTTCATGCAGGTGCTCGAGCAGTACCCTGACGGCACCACCTTTGTTGACCTGTTCGGCGGCAGCGGCTTGCTGTCGCACATCGCCAAGCACCAGAAGCCCAACAGCAAGGTCGTGTATAACGACTATGACAACTACCGCGAGCGACTGGAGCGCATTCCCGAGACAAATGAGTTGCTTGCCCGGCTGCGTGATATTACCGCTGGCATTGAGAGGAGGTCGCCCATCAAGGGCGAGGCACGACTGCGCGTGATAGATGCCATTGCCGCCCATGAGGCGAAATATGGCAGTGTGGACTACATCAGCCTGTCGCCCTCTATCCTGTTCTCAATGAAATACAAACTGAGCCTCGAGGAACTGAAAAAAGAGGTGTTTTATAACAAGATCCGCACCACCGACTTTGCCCCTGCAGGTGATTATCTGGACGGGCTGACCATCACCAGTGCCGACTATCATGAGGTGTTTGAGCGATACAAGGACGAGCCCGGTGTGGTGTTCCTGGTTGACCCGCCCTACCTGAGTACCGAAGCCGGAACCTACAAGATGTATTGGAAACTGAGCGACTACCTTGATGTGCTGAACGTGCTGCGTGACCACCGCTTCATCTACTTCACCAGCAACAAGTCGAGCATCGTTGAGTTATGCTCCTGGCTGGGCAAGAACCGTGACCTGGGCAATCCCTTTGCCGGCTGTCATGTGGTGGAGTTCCATGCCCAGATGAACTACAATGCCACCTATACCGACATGATGATTTATAACGCCGCTTGAACGGCATTAAAACCACATTAGAGCCATGAATAAGTATCACCAAATCCTTAGCAAAGTATTGGACCAGGGCAAGACTCAGACCAATAAAAAGGGCAGCATCCGCTACCTGCTGAATGAGCCGCTGCACCTGACACCCGCCGACCTGCTCGATATATTTGAGAGTCATGGCATCGCCCGCAAGAAGTTGAAGAGCGAGTTGCGCCTGTTCATGCAGGGCGAGCGTCAGGTGGAAAAATACCGAGACGTGGGCATCAACTGGTGGGATTACTGCGGATCGATCCTGGTCAACAGTTACCCGACCTATTTGGAGAAGTTGCCGCCTCTTCTTGCCAGGATCAACCGCGAGAAGCGCAACAGCAAGAACTACGTCCTGTTCTTGGGCGAGACCAATGCCGAGAGCAACCAGGCCCCATGCCTGAGCCTGGTGCAGTTTCAGATTGATGACGGTGAATTGGTGCTGAGCGCCTATCAGCGAAGCAGCGACGCCAACCTGGGACTTCCGGCTGACATCTACCACCTGTACCTGATGGCCCGTCAGATAGAATTGCCGTTGAAGTCGATAACGCTGTTCCTGGGCAACGTCCACATCTATGAGAACAACATCGAGCGGACGCGCGAGCTGCTTGCCGGCAACGAGGACGTGCGGTTTGATTTGAATGTGTGATGCTATGGGATCATGGCGAGCTCGTCGCGCGTGAGCGTCAGTTTAAGACGCTCACGCGCGGCAGCGCGTTCCGCGGCAGCGCGTTCCGCGGCAGCGCGTTCGCTGAGCAAGAAGCCGCCACCAAATAATGATTTCTTGACACGGCGGAGCGCCTCGATATTGGTTACCTCTGCGCACTCGTCTTTACGGACAGAGAAGTCGATGCCTCGCTGGTTGAGTTTGCCCAGGAGTGCAAGAGTGATAAGATTGTCTGGGTATTCATATATGATTGGCTGGCCTCGTGTCGGCTTTTTTGATGCCTTGCGGATGTCCTCGGCCAACTTGGGCGCAGTCATCAGGCGGTAGTCTTTAATGATGTTAGTTGTAAATGAGGTTCGCACCAGTGCACCATTGTCATAGGTGACGTCTGCCATCGTGGCAACATAGCACACGTCCGCACCTGCGACGCGCTGGGTAAGTCCCGGTGCGAAGATAAAGAAATCTATATCATTTGCCAGGAACCAGCGCACAATCTTGCTGTATATTGAGAACGGAGGGTTGTCAATGACAATGCAGCCGTCTGGATAATCGCACTCAGTGAAGTCGGCACCTGGCCAGAATGGGCGGACGATAAGTCGCCCATCAAGCGGTGTTATGCCATTGACGTACTCGAGCACGACATCATAGACCGCTTTGGGTGTATAGCAATCGTCGGTGGTCTTTTTCGGTTTGAACTTCTCAACAAATTCGTCGTAATCTTGAAATAAGGTGGCCATGGTTGTTGCTTTTTATTGAGTGATGCGGAAAATACCGCTGATGATGAACACGAGAAAACAGACTGCGGCAACCAAGGTGGCGGATAGGAAAAGGATGATGCCTGTCTTAGTCCTCATCCTGGCGCGGCGCACCTGTCGATTGAGTTTCTCGTCGATGCAGTATTTTTTATTTTTTTTGTCCATGATGATTGCTTATTAAAAAATAAGTATTACCTTTGCAATATCCAATTTGGTGAGGTCGGGGAGCCCTTGGGTCCGACTTCGCTTTTTTTATGGAAAATCGAAAATCTTAATTTCAAGGCCTTTTGCGCTATTGATGATACAAACAATGTGGTGTAATTTTATTTCCATGTTTGTTTGTCGTACCATGTATTCATAGCCTTTTGTTATTTTCTCAGGTGCAAACATGGTTGGATCATCGAAATACATACAGAGTGTGTCTGCCATTTCATGCACGTCAGTCCTTGCATTAAACTTGACGAGTTGTTTATTCTTTTCCCTTATAGCGGCACCATAAAAGTCCTTGTTTTTTGTGATTGACTTAATGTCCATGCGTACACCATCAAGAATCATGTCAAGCGAACTTAGCCTGTTGCCGTCTCGCCCTTTCTTCTGCTCGTCGCAGAGGATGATACTATGGCCACAGTCGAAGAGCTGGTCAACCAATTTTTGCTCAAGTCTAAAACCATCATCAGTTCCTGTATTGTGACCGCGATGGATAGCTCGTAGCGCCCCGGTCTCAGGGTTGAATTCTACGGTGATGTAGCGACTATCCTTTGAAAGACGGTCATACAACTTTCTGTTCCGTTCAATGCGCTCCCGTTCTGACTTCTTAGTTCTGCCCTCGTAGCATTGCCGAACGAGGCGGCATGCGGCACAAAGGTCATTGTCTGGAATGTATGCCAGGTTGGTCTTGCCCTGGGCGATGTCGCAGTCGCGGCACCGACGTATGGTGTAGGGGTTATAGTCTGGCATGGCCTTGCCTTGCTTGCCCGGATTGAAGCGGAAGATGCCGCGCGTGTCCTTTTGCAGTGCCTCCTCGCCTCGGGCATAAGCCTCGGCAGGATCGGTTGTCGGGTACTTGGTCTTGCGGACCTGTGCGACTGTGCAGCGGCAGTTCCATCCATTGGGCGGGTAATATGATTCCCAAAATGGGTCGGATGGGGGTAGCGTGACCCCATCGAGAGCCGCGTGCTCCGGTCTCACCTTGTCATCATGCTGTGTGCGGTACTGGAGATTATATCTGTCGCCGTCCGCCTCGATTTGCTCCCACTTGGCAGCCATGTCGGCCGAGGCGTTGACGAAGTTGTACTCGGCACGCAGATAGTTGACGTTGTAAGTCTCGTCGATGGCATGCACCTCGTTGAGGAACGTGTCGAACGGCTTGCGCTCGCCGTTCTCACCGATGAGCGACGGAAAAGCCTCGTTCAGTTCGTGAAACGCCTTGAAGCCCGAGAAGATGAAATTAGACCGCTCCAGCCGTTGGCGCATGGCATCGGACATCGCCACCTGCCGCATCGACGAGTTGAGCGCGTCGGCGTGTGTGCTGATGAAGTCGGTCACCTCCGGCTCGGCCATCACCTCGACCCGCAGCATCGCCCCCTCCTGGCGGTAGAGCGCGTGCATCATTCCCTCGAAAGCCTTGCCAACACGGTCACGGATGCGCTGCTCCAGTTCCTTGCGCTGTGATGCGAAGGTGGCGGTGCCCAGTATTTCGGCGTAACGCTGGTGCAGCCCCGCGTAGTCGGCGGGGCTTAGGCGAAAAAAGGGTGCACATTCGCCGCCTGTAGGCTGTTTTGCTCGCCAGTGGGCATTTCCTCACCTTCGGGCTTTTCATCGCCCTGTGGCGGCTCTGGGGGCGCGACAGGCGCATTGTTGCGCCGCTTGCCCACCGGCATGCCGTATTTGTCCTCGAAGTAGGACGGCTCCACATCATAGTTGTTGAGCACCATCGTCTCGTATGCGACCTGCTGCTCGGGAGTGTAGTCGATGGAGTAGTCCCAGTCGAAGCGCAGCCCCTTGAGCGGGAAGCCCATGGTGATGAGTCGTGGGATGAGTTGTGTGTTCACTAAGTCACGGATCAGGTCGCAGTCAGCCTCCACCAGGTTCTCAAACACCTTGAGGTGCGTTTCGGACTGGCTGAGGCTTGAACCGTCCTCGATGGTCATGGTCTGGCCGATGATGAGTTTCGACAGTTCAGAGTTGGCGCGGTCAATGCGTCGGTCATAGACATTGAAGGCGTCGCCCTTGGACGACTCCACAATTTCAATCTCTGTCCCTTCAGGCATCACTCCCGACTGCGTGCTGCCCATGAGGTCGAGCACCTTCTGGAGCCGGCTGATGTCCTTCTCGTCGCGTGAGGTGGTCTTGGCGATGCGCATGGGCATGCCGAAGATCTCGGTGAACGTGTCCCAGAAGCCCATGGCGTTCTTCTTGGGTATGGTCTGCTGTGCCGCCTTGAGGTAGAGCCCGAGGTCGGTGGGCTGTCCGGCTTCGATGACCTGGTTGGCAAACGGTGCCTCATGGTAGTCGATGCCCGACTTCCAGTCATCGCCCATGTTGCGGACCACACGGTGGTATTCTGGAATGACATGGCGGCGGTCGATGAGTGTCACCCCGTCGAGCGTGAGCAGTCCGTTCTCGGTGCTGATGACATCGCCCAGTTCGATGAGTGAGTGTCCCCAATAGATGCTGTCGAGCGCATAGCGCATGAGTTGCTTGAACCAGGCCTGGTCGAAGTAGTCCATTGCCTCCTCGTTCTCGTCGCCGTCGGGTGTGACCAGTTTGAACGAGCGCGAGAGCACGAAGCCCTTGCGCTGCTCTACGCAGCCCGAGAGGTGCGCGTCAATCTCCACGTCGCGGTACACCTGATAGAGGCGCAGTCGGTCGGGGCTGTCCACATTGATGGCCATCTGCCAGGCCCTGCGCCAGTCGCCCAGATCCTGGCGCGTGAGGCTGTCGGTGGTGCGCTGAATGTCCACCATGATCTTGCGCAACTTCTTGCGGTCGGAGTTGCGTGCCAGGTTAAAATCACCGTGCGGCGTGTGCAGCACATACTTGCCGCTGAGGCGGTCTATGAAGTCTTGAAAAAGTCCCATGATGTTACCAGTTATTAGTCAGTTTCGGTTCGCTATGAAAGGAGAAACCCTGGAGCGTGTCGCCAGTTTCCTCGTCGGTGGCCAGAGGCAGGTCGGGCACAATCTTGCCTGCCTGCACCCCCTCGAGCCACTTGATGGCGCGGTCGTACCGCTCCTTGCGCACCTCGGTACCCATCTTCTGCGGCAGCGATGCCGAGAGGTGGTAGAGCGCGATGTCGCAGGCAATCATCACAATGTAGGAGTTGCGCTGCTCGCCGGTGGCGTTGAAGATGGCCACGGCGTCATATTTCGGTCGCAGGTAAGAAGCGATTTCCTCGGCGGCCTCATCCTCGGCCTGCCGGCGGTTGGTCTCGCTCACCTGTGAGATGGTCTTCAGCGCATTTTCGCCGATGACCACGCGGTAGTCTTCATCGGTTATAAACATGGCGAGTCGTTGTTAAATGGTTGTGTAAAGTGCAATCTTCTCGACATCGGCAACGGTGGTCCCTTTCTTGAGGAGGCGTTTGCGGATGAAGGTTTTGATGTCCTGCTTGGCGATGACGTGCAGTCTGCCGTCCAGGAGAATGACCATGTGCTTGCGGTGGGTGATGTGACGGAAGTAGTCGGCCCGCTTCACCGCCCTCTTGTACTTGAATGCGAATATGAGTCGCTTGATGAGATTGAACATATTACCAGGAGTTTTTAGGAATGTGGCTGCGCGGAGTCAGCCTGGGTTGATAAATCTGTTGTCTTGTGTTTCGCTGGAGGAACCAGATGGCTCCCTCGTCGGCATCCGGCGCATCGTCATGGACCCGGCTGCCCCGTTCCAGTGCCAGTGTCTGCTCAATGCCCACCTGCATGTCGGGGCTGTCCTTGAGTGCCTCGTTGTAGAACACGAAGCCTCGCTCCCATAGCGGGCTGACCGCCTCGATGCGCTGCACCTTCTCCGGCTTCTTGCGCGTGTCGGGCATGATGGGCAACTGGTAGCCGCGTATTTCGCCCTCGGTGGTGAACTCGTCGAGGATGATGTCCTGCATGAAGTTCGCCTCCATGTAGAACAATGCCGCCGCTCCCGCCTCGGTGATGCGCTCGTGCAGGTCATAGAGCCACCGCACCATTCCCGAGACCGTGTCCTGCCGGACGTAGGTGTCGATCAGATGAAGTTCATTGCCGAGTTTGCCCCACAGGCGGCACGCCTTGTAGTCGTTTGCCGTGGTCGATTTGAACGACGGGTCGGTGTAGCAGATGAGTTGCTCATACTTGCGCAACGGAGCCACCTTTTTATATCTAATCCACTCATGCTTGAAGATGCCCCCCGTGCTGATGGGGTTGTGCATCATCTCCTTTTGCCAGGCGCGGTAGCCCACGAAGTCGGCATACTCCTGCGCCTCCTGCTTGGTCCATTTCTCTTTCCACACCGGATTGCCCTTGGCATCGACGGCGCAGATCTTCGAGACATGCACCCCACGAGTGGCGGCGATGTTGGCCAGTACAGAAGTCTTGCTGATGAGGTTGCCCACCATCAGGAAGCGGCCACGGCCCACGTCAAGAGCGCCGAAAAGAGCCTCCTTGACCCACTGGGTGAGTTCGCGGACACGGCGCTCGTTGCGGCACAGTTCGTCGTCGTCCAGGTCATCGATCACGATGTAGTCGGGTCGTGCCTCACGCTCGCGCAGGCCTCGCGGCGACTGACCTCTACCCACAGCCAGGAACTTCACGCCCTGCTTTGTCGAGAACTCTCCCTCCATCCAGTTGCCGAGGGACATCTGCTCGCCGAAGTCGGTGATGATGCGCTTGTTGTACTGAAGTTCCGCCTGAATGTCGCCCAGGAGTCGGTCGGCACTGTCCTCGGACTTGCCGACAATCACCATGAAGTTGATGAGCCGTTGCGGCTGGAACATGAGCCACAGCGGCATGAAGATGTCGAAATGGGTTGACTTAGCGTGTCCTCGCGGCCACATGAAGACCGCCTTGAGGTTCGGCGTGCCTTTCACCTTGCGGGCCGCCTGATTGTGGAATGGCGCATTGTGGATGGTACGTATCGCCTTGCCTGTGGACTTGTCACGGAGGATGAGGAAGTGCGGGAAGTAATACTCGCAGAACGCCGCATAGTCACGCAGAAGGCGGCGAATACGCTGCTCCTTCTGTGTGGCGTCCTCGCGTACCAGGCTTGCCGTGTCGGTCATGCTCTGGATTTGGCGGCAGTGTTCCTCCCAGCGTTCCTGTGCCCGTTTTATCTCGGTGATGGCTGCCATGGTTTAGAGTTCGTTGGCGGTGGTCATGCTGGTCATCTTGTCCTTGAGGAACAAGTTCTGGTACTTGTTGATGGCCTTGATGAGTTCCGGCGTTATGTCGGGATCATAGCAGGCCTGGTCCTGAATCCACCGGTTAAATGCCATGAACACCTCAATGGCGTCAACGACGTTGGCCTTCTTGTCCAGTTTCTCGATGACCGATGAGAGTTTGGCCAGTTTGTCGCCCAGACCGGCAATGAGAGTCGGGTCATCGGACTCGTTGACCGATGTGATGAGTTTGTCAATCGTCAGGAGCAGTTTGTTCACCAGTTCCGGACGTGTTATGTTCTTAGCGGCGCGTGCCTCCTTCCAGCCCTCGCTGTTGGCCCACTTCGAGACCGTCTGTCGGCTGACCGATATGCGCTCGGCAATCTCGGTCAGTTCCATGCCGGAGAGGAACAGTGTTCGCCCCAGTGCTTTCTTGTTTTCTGTTTCTGCCTTATTCATTTCGCGAAAGTCGTTAGCGTTAATAAAATGTCTTAAAACACGGTGCAAAATTGGGCAAAATGGGGGCGACTGCAAAAGAAGTGTGAAGCGGTTTCATAGAAGTGTGCAAGCGTTTCACACTTATTTGTTCGGTTGGTTTGAAACGCCCAATTTTGCGGTGCATTTTAATCATACAGTCGCGATGCAATCGCGACAAAGAACACGAAGACAATGGCAAAAAACAAAAGAGTAAGAATCACCAACGAGCGGTTGAACAGTTACGGTACACGTGTGCTGACCGCCGGCATGGACGTGTCGCAATATGAGCGGAACCCGGTGCTGCTCTACATGCACGAGCGCGGCCAGGTCATAGGCTATGTGAAAGACCTGAAAGTCGAGGGTGACGAAGTGACCGGCGAACTGATGTTTGACGAGGCCAGCGAGTTGAGCCAGCGTTGCAAAAAGCAATGGGAGTTCGGCTCCTTGAAGATGGTGAGTGTGGGCATCGACGTGCTTGAGTTAAGCGAGGACAAGAAGCACCTCGTCGAGGGGCAGACAAGCCCGACCATCACCAGGAGCAAACTGTTTGAGGTCAGTGTCGTTGACATCGGAGCCAACGATGACGCCATTGTGCTGATGCGAGACGGCCAGCGATTAGAGATGGGCAAGGACGGCGAAAGCCCCCTGCCGAAGTTGAACCATAATAAAAAACATGACAAGAAGATGAACAAAGAAGAATTTGCCCTGCTGCTGGGTCTGCCGGCAGACGCGAGCGAGGAGGCCATCAAGGCCAAGGTCGCCAAGTTGAAGGCCGCTGCCGCCGAACGCGAGACACTGGCCAAGGAGAATGACGCGCTGCAGTTGTCGCGTATCGAGTCCGCTGTGGAAGGTGCCATCGCCGAGAAGAAGATCAGCGCCGACAAGAAGGCCCATTTTATTGAGCTCGGGAAAAAGGTCGGCATTGAGAGCCTGAACGCCACCTTTGATGCAATGAGTGCCCAGGTGAAGTTGAGCCAGGTGGTAGGACACCAGGGTGCAGCACCCCAGGGACAGACCTGGCAGAAACTGAGCGAAGTGCCCAGCGACAAGATCATGGATCTGCGCAAGAACCAGCCCGATGAGTACAAGCGCCTGTTCAAGGCCGAGTACGGCTACGAATGTGAGATTGAGGACTAAGTTACAAACCATTTAAGAATATTGAAACATGAAGTTGAAAATGATTTTCATGCTCCTGATGTCGCTGGTGTTCAACAGCGTGATGGGAGCTACCATGGGCGGTGCCGTGGGCATCGATCCCATGACCGGCGCGATTGGCGCCAATGGTGTTGCCGCAGTGTGCGGCCTGTTCAATATGGCTCCCGCAGGATCCTTGCGTGCCGGCGTGCTGACCGAGGTGTGGACCGGTGAACTGGTCAAGTACCTGCGCCGTGGCCTTGAGGCCACCTTCCTTGACGGCATCCCCGATGCCTCGTCGCTTGCCGAGAACGATGTTATCCACCTCGTTGATGTGGGCGTTGACCCCGATGTGCTGGTTAACAATACCACCTATCCCATCCCCTTGCAGGCACTCAACGACACTGACATCACCATCAGCCTCGACAAGTTCCAGAGCAAGGTGACCCCCATCACCGACGATGAGTTATATGCCCTGAGTTATGACAAGATGGCCCGTGTCAAGGAGAGTCACGGCAACGCCATCAATGATGCCAAGTTTGCCAAGGCCGCCCATGCGCTGTGTGCCACCCAGAACAGTGCGACAACTCCCGTGCTCGTGACCACTGGCGAGCGTGATGCCGACACTGGTCGTCTGAAACTCACCGTCCAGGATGTCATCAACATGAAACGCTCGCTCGACAAGTTGAAGGTGCCCTCGCAGAACCGCCGCCTGGTGCTGAGTACCGACCATGTGAACGACCTGCTGGAGACCAGCCAGACCTTTAAGGAGCAGTACAACATCAACCGCACCGATGGTACTGTTGGTCGCCTGTTCGGCTTCGACATCTACGAGTTTGCCAACAACCCGCTGTACACCACCGCAGGCAGAAAGAAAGATGTGGGTGCCGCCGCCAGTGCCGGCGAGTTCCAGTGCTCATTCGCCTTCTACACGCCCCGCGTGTTCAAGTGTACCGGCTCGACCAAGATGTACTACAGCGAGGCCGCGACCGACCCCGAGTACCAGCGTAACAAGATTAACTTCCGCCATTACTTCATCTGCATGCCCAAGAAGGCCGATGCCGGTGTGGTGATGCGCAGCGGTTACCAAGCTAACGCATAAACTGAAATAAATAAATGAGTAAGGTAGTGATCCTCGGCACGGCTCACGGCTCGAACGTGCCGGGGAAACGCTCGCCGGACGGCAAGTTTCGCGAGTACAAGTTCAGCCGTGAAGTAATAGCCATGCTCAAGCCTCGTCTTGAATCCCATGGTATCACAGTGTTTGTCGACATGCCCAGTGACGAGGTTCCTCGCCCCGGCAACACCGAGCTGTCGCTGCGCTGCAAATACGTCAACGGCATCTGCAGCAAGTTTGGCAAAGAGAACTGCGTCTATGTGAGCATTCACGTCAATGCCGCCGGCAGTGACGGTCAATGGCATGACGCGCGCGGCTTCGCCGTGTATGTGTCGCGCTCTTGCTCCGCTGCCAGCAAGCGACTCGCCAAGTCTATTTGCGACCTGGCAATCACCCGCGGCTTGCGCGGCAACCGTTCCGTGCCAAAGGAGCATTATTGGCAAGCTGATTTTTATGTGATCAAGAATACCAGTTGCCCGGCAATCCTTACCGAGAACCTGTTTCAAGACAACCGCGCCGATGTGGAGTTTCTTTCATCCCAAAAGGGCAAAGAGGCTATTGCCACACTCCATCTTGACGCACTCAAACAGTATTTTGGGCACAAATAAAACCGATAAACGATGGACTGGAGCGAAGTGTTGAATGTCATTCTTGGGGGCGGTCTTGCCGCCACCATCATCGCCATCGTGACCCTGCGCAGTACCATGCGCAAGGCCAAGGCCGAGGCCGAGAAAGCCAAGGCTGAGGCCAACACGGTGAACATCACCAACACCGAGCAGGCCACGAGCATATTGGTGAAGAACATTGTTGAACCATTAAGGCAAGAATTAGATGCGACCCGCAGAGACCTCGGCGCGACCAAGCGCGAAATGGCACGTCTTCGCAAGGCGATTGACGATGCCAACAGTTGCAAGTATAGTGATAACTGCCCTGTGCTTAGGCGCATGCAGTACCAGCAAAAAGGCCCAGAGCGCAAGCCAGACCGTAGAGACACGCCAAAAGGTGGAACGCACGGTGATGGACAGCACAAGGGAGGTGACCGTGGTGCGTCAGCAAGCCGTGACCGTTCCCGAGAGCAAGGTGACGGTGACGATAGTGAAGGACAGCCTCCTTCGGTTGCCCGAGGGCGCGAGTTGGACGGGCCGCAGCGGTCAAGCCAACGTGAACGTGCAGCGCAGGGCTGCCACCGACGGCAAGCCAGAGGTGATAGTCGTGGAGGCCACGTGTGACAGCCTTCAGCTGCAGTGCGAGCGTTATGAGCAGACCATTGCGACCCAGCAGCGAGCGATTGACGCACTGGCCGATGCCGGCTACCGGCTTTATGCCGAGCAGAGCGAGGAAGTGAAAGAGAAGCCTCCCAACGGCATTAAAACGGCGTTAAAATGGCTTTTCACCGGTATTATAATCGGCCTGTTGCTGGGCCGCATCAAAGCGATAATCAAATTTGTTAAACGAATAAAACAGTAAATAATTATGGCATACAGAGATGGAACCGACCTAATTTTGGGCTTTGTCATTGACGAGACGTTCTGGCCCTTTGGCCACTCTACCGGTTGCAAGATCAGCGACTCGAGCGAGACCGGCGAGCGCGTGACCAAAGAAGCGTCAAGCGGCAAGTGGAAAGAGAAATATATCAAGAGCCTTGCCGAGAGCATCCAGGCCGACGGCTTTGTGTACGATGGTGACGATGCAGCGCAGAAGGTGGGCTTGCCCACCCTGAAAGAGGCCTGGCTTGCCGCCAAGCCCGTCAAGGCCCGCTACGCGTACCGCGGCGAGGAGAACACCAAGTATTACGAGGGCGACTATGTCATCACCTCACTGGAGAACGACGGCCAGGCCGGCGACGACGAGAAGTACAGCATCACGCTCGAGAACAGTGGAGCCATCACGCCTCATGTGCCCGCTGGCAATAACGGTTAATGACGATGAAGACCAAGATCATCATAGGAGGCAAGGAATATCCGTGCCGCGTGACCATGGGTGCGCTGCTTCGCTTCAAGCGCGAGACCGGCCATGACGTGAGTACCCTGAACGAGGGTGACGTGGAGGAACTGCTAACGCTGCTGTACCTGTGCGTGCTGAGCGCGTGCAAGGCCGACGGTGTGGAGTTTGGGCTGACCCTTGAGGAGTTTGCCGACTCGCTGGATGCCCAGGAGATGAACTCCTTTTATGCCAGCATGGCATCGGGCGCTGAAAAAAAAACGGTGAAGAAGGCGGCGAAGTAGCCGACATCGAGGAACTGTTAGGACTTGCGCTGGGGTGCATCGGGATGAGCATTGATGACTTTGCCCGGTGCACCCCGGCTGAGTTTTGGCAGGTTGCCGAACAGTGGCGCAAGCGAGCTGAGGCTGTTGAGCGTGGCGAGTGGGAGCGCAGCCGCTGGCTGGCGATGTGCATGCTGCAGCCGTGGAGCAAGAAACAACTCAAGGCAGAGGACGTGTGCGTGTTCCCATGGGAGAAGAAACAAGAAACGCCGCCCGAGCGGCAACTGAGTGCCGAGGAGCAGCGTGCGCGTTATGAGGCAGCAAAGAGGCGATACGGCATCGGTTAACGTTGCTCTTTGCCGTGACGTTTCCCGTGTTCAGCCTCATCCCATTGGCCTTTGAAAATGAAATAGCCAAGGATACCGCCAACAATCATACATAATATGGCAATATATGGACCCATGTCGATAATGCTTTACATTGTTTTGACTGGTGCAAATATACAAAGTTTAATTGAAATGACAAAATGGACAAGACGGTAAAATTCAAGATTGAACTTGAAACCAATGGTCAGAAGGTGCTTCATGATGTGACTGTAAGTACAGGTGAACTTCGTGACGCGCTTGTTGAGGTTGGCAAAGAGGCGAAGCTGAGTGCGGAGAAGATGACCTCATTGGCATCTACCAGCATGATGGTTGATGCGCTTACCAATGTGGTCGATCGTCTATGCTCGTCCGTAAATGGCCTTGCCGATGACTGGAACTCATTTGACAAAGGAATGCGAGCCGTGAACACGATGGCCGGCAAGAATGCTGAGGACTTGGGCAAACTTAAAGACCAGGTTGCCGCACTTGGCAATGAGATACCCAAGACCAAAGAGGAGTTGTCTGCCGGTTTGTACCAGGTCATCAGTAACGGAGTCCCTGAAAATAACTGGATAGCATTTCTTGAGCAGAGTGCTAAAGCCAGTGTGGGTGGTATCGCCGACCTTGGTCAGACTGTTACTGTCACCAGCACCATCATTAAGAACTATGGTCTCGAGTGGGATAAAGCAGGAGAGATTCAGGATAAGATACAGATGACCGCCAAGAACGGTGTGACCAGTTTCGAGCAGTTGGCGGCTGCCTTGCCTCGTGTGAGCGGTAACGCTGCCACGCTTGGCGTGAGTATCGATGAATTGATGGCCACTTTTGCAACCCTTACCGGTGTATCTGGTAACACCGCCGAAGTCAGCACCCAACTTGCCGCTGTTTTCACCGCTCTTGTCAAACCATCGAGTGAAGCCACGAAGATGGCACAGGAGATGGGCATACAGTTCGATGCTGCAGCCATCCGTGCGCAGGGTGGCATGCGAAACTTCCTGACCCAGTTGGATGCCGACATCACCAAGTATGCCAGTGCCCACAACATGCTCAAGGAGGAAATATACGGCAAGTTGTTCGGTAGTGCTGAGTCGTTGCGTGCTCTCACCCCGTTGACCGGTGAGCTCGCCAGCAAGTTCAGCGAGAACGTTGACGCGATGGCTGGCAGCGAGGGCACCATTGAGCAAGCCTTCGAGAATATGGCTGGCAGTGGTGAGAGCGTCACCCAGATGCTGCGTAACCAGCTCAGCACGATGTTTGACTGGGCGGGTAGTATTGCCAGCACCATACAGCCGTACCTTACATTTATAGCCATCGGTGGGCAGGCAATAACCGGCATCATGCTGCTCGGCAAAGCCCTCGGAACCGCGACGGCAGCTATTAGATCCTTTGCAGTGGCTCAACGATCAGGTGCAGCGGCTACCGCTTTGGCAACCCTGCATGAGCGCATCTCCACCATTGCCCGTAACATGCTGACTGCTGCCACTGGCTCCGCCACAGTGTCGACCGCCGCATTGACAGTGGCCACTATAGCCTTATATGCTGCTCTCACCATGGGTCTGTCGGCTGTGATTACTGGTCTTGTTGCATTGTTCTCCAGCCTCAGTGATGAGACAGGAGAACTGGATGACAAGACTCGAAGCCTCATTGATGCCGAAGAACGTGCAAAACGCGAGAATGAGGCTGTCGAGCAAATGCGTCAGCAAGAGCAAAAGACTTTGGAGAATGTGCGTGCAGAATTGGAGTTGAACATCGCCAAGACAAAAGACTTCAAAGGATCTAAAGCCGATGAAAAGAAGATTGTCGATGAACTGAACAACACCTATGGGGCGACGATGGGCTATTTCTCCAGTGTCGCCGATTGGTATAAAGCACTTGTCGCCAACAGTGAGGCCTACTGCCAGCAGATGATCATCGAGGCCCGCACTCGAATGCTTGCCAATCAGATTGCACAGAAAGAGCAGGAGAATTATGACATCACCCACAACGCTGATGGTTCAACAAGACGTTACAGTACAAGAAAGAGAAGCCATACTGAAACAGATTGGGATAGAACATATCAGGGCGCCGATGGTATGACTTATTATGGGACAAAGGTTGTCTATGATGATTCTGATTTAGACAAAGCGCAAAAGGCCTATGATGCTAATAATGCGTTTATACAAAGCAGAAAGAAACAAATGCAGGATCTTGCTCGTCAGCGTACAAAAATGCCAGTCACGGGCAGCCCCCACCGTCCAGCTGCACCGACAGGTGGCGGCGCAGGATCGGGCGGTAGTTCCAACAGCGATAAGAACAAAAACAACACCAACACCGATAAGGAGAAGACGCGCCAGCAGGAACTCAACAAGCTCATCAGTGATGCGCAGAACGAGTATGTCGATGCCAGCGAGACCGAGCGTGCAGAGATAGCCAAGAAGATTGTCGCTTACCGTGCCGAACTCGACCTGATAGAGACCCTGCAGAAGAAGGCGATGGTTCCCGAGGAACTGAAAACCATCCAGGACATCGACGATGCCCTCGCATACCAGCAAGCCCTGCGCAAGCACGCCAACAAAGAGAATATTGCCGGCATTGATGCCGAGATTGACAAGCTGGAACAGCAACGCGCCGAGATGCAGCGTCCCGCCCAACTCAAATCATTGGAGGACATCGACGCTGAGATCACCTACCAGCAGAGCCTACGCAAACGTGCCACCGCCGAGACGATAGGCGGAATAGATGCCGAGATAGAGAGGCTGGAAGGATTGCGTAAAACCTTGGAGCGTTCTGGCCACAAGGAGTTGGCCATAAAAGAGATTGCAACCTACGAGCAACTTGACAAGGAACTCGCCTATTATACTGACCTGCTCAACACCTCGAGTGAGAAAGACCGTGCCAGCATACAGCAACGCATCAATGCGCTGAATGAGTTACGCCAGACTTGGGATGAGGCTCTTGCCGAGTTGAAGAAGCCAGGCGAGATTGCCACGCTTGATACGATGGAGAAACTTGATGAAGCCATCACCTACTATCAGACCAAGCAAAAGAAAGCCACCGGCGAGGAGGTTGACAATATAGGCAAGACGATTGCGGCATTAGAGCGCAAGCGTGCCGCTATGCTGCGAGGAACTGACCTGCAGGAACAGTTGCGCGAAGCCAATGCGACGAATGCTTTGAGCGGTCGCGAGTATCGTGTGAAGGTTAGCGGCATGGGCTTCGACGCTTTGACGGAGAAGATCCGTGACCTGCAGATGATGTTGAGCGACACCGAGAACCCCGTGACAGGTGCGCAACGCAAGGACATCGAGGAACTGATCAAGATATATGAGAAGTGGCGCAAGGAGTGCGTGAAGTCAATGGACACGGTGAAGAAAGGCTGGTCGAGCCTGAAAGGCGTGGGCGACAGCGTTGAGGGCATCACCGACGCATTGAAAGGCAACGGCGATGCCTGGCAGAAAGTGACGGCTGTTATAGACGGTGTGCTGCAGTTGTATGACTCCTTTTCTGGCATTATCGAGATAATCCAGATGCTGACCATGGCAACGCAAGGCCACACAGCCGCTAAGGCTGTTGAGGCAGCAACTGTCACAGAAGGTGCGGCCATGGAGGTGGGTGCCACCACCAGTATCGCCGAAGCCAACATCGTTGAAGCCAATAGTGCTGTTGCCGCCGCAGCCGCTGAGACCATGAAAGCCCACGCAAGCATACCATGGGTAGGTATCGCCATCGGTGCCGGCATGGTGGCCACGATGCTTGGTCTGCTTTTCGCCTTGCCGAAGTTTGCCGACGGCGGTCTGGCCTACGGTCCGACGCTGGGTTTGTTCGGCGAGTATGCCGGCGCGAGCAACAACCCCGAGGTCGTTGCCCCGCTGAGCAAGTTGAAAGGGATGCTTGCCGACGTGGGCGGCTTGGGCGGTGGCCGTGTTGTGTTCAAGATAGAAGGGCGCACCCTGGTGGGCATCTTGAAAAAAGAGACCACCCATCAAGCCCGCACCAAATAACAACAAAACAGAGAGACCATGGCAAGAGCAATGCAAACGATATACAGCGCCAGGATCAGGAGCGAGCGCGAGACCGTGTGGGACATCCATGTGAAGAGTAGCCTCGCCGGAGCCCTTGACAAACGCCGCGACGTGGCCCTGCTTCGTGAGGGTGCCGCTGTGATAGAATGGGGTGAGGTAGGCAAACTCGACCCTGTTGCCGGCAGCAGTTTGACGCTGACCCTACTGAGCGAGAGCGACAGGGAGTTCCTGTGGCTGTGGCAGGTGGAGGTGGGCACAGTGCGTTGTGACGTGTACCGCAACGGTTCGTTGTACTGGAGCGGCGTGCTTGACACCGAGCTCTATGAGGAGCCTTACACCTGGGTGAGCGACTATGAGGTTGCCGTGACCTTCAGCGACCTCGCTGTGCTTGACCGCTTGAAATGGAGCGGCGAGGGCCTGTGGAGCGTGCGCGGCATTATAGACCACTGCATCAGTGAGAGCGGTGTGAACGTGAGCGGTTTGCAGCTGCAGCACTCGCTGTGCTCCTACAGCAGCGGCAGCGGCGACAGTCCGATTGACCTCTCCACCCTTCATGTCAATGCCGCCAACTTCTATGACGAAGACGGTGAGGCCATGACCCTGCGCGAGGTGCTCGAGGCTGTGCTGCAACCTCTTGCCTTGCGCATCACCCAGAAAGCCGGAAGGCTGTGGCTCCAGGATCTGCACACACTGGCCACGACTGTACCCACCCAGCAGGTTGAGTGGCTTGCCGATGACGGCGTGCTGGGTGTCGATAAGGTGTATAACAACATGAAGGTGACCTTCTCGCCCTATGGTGATGCCAAGTTAATCGACGGCAATGTTGACCATGACGATGTGCTGAAAGGGCACAGTTCGGGCACGATGATCAAGACCGGCAACAACTGGGCAGAGGCCGCCGACGGCTTCTCGATATGCTATGGCGACCAGGACGGGTTGGGGCTGACCCTGCAGAACGGCGCCAAGTGGTACAGGATAGACAGCGTGTGGAGCGGCAGCGACGAAGCCGGCATCCTGTGGGCCTACCGTGGCGGCAGCAGCGCATACAGTTACAACCAACTGCACTGCAACGACAGCATGCCCAGGGCGATGCAGAACGGCCAGTGCGTGGCCGTGCCGATCATCACCAGCGGCAGAGTGTGGGTAGGTCAAGGGAACAACATTTACCACCAGTTGAAGGTGACGCTGAGCGTGCTTGCCGATGTGAGGTACAACCCCTTTGAGAGCGAGGCAAACGAGAACGAGGAGGGCAATTGGCAGCGCCTGAAAGACTGGGTGAACTTCGCCTACGTGCCCGTGATGCTCCGCCTGCGCGATGCCAACGGCAACGTGCTGTACCATTATGAGAACAACGGCGTGCAGGAGGGCAACGGTTGGGAACACACCGCGCAGAACAGCGGCTGGGTTGCAGGCGACGGCACGTGGGGCTGCATGTGGCTGTGCTACTATGACCAAGAAGACCGCAAGAGTGCGAGCGGCCTGGGCGGATGGAAAAAGAACCGCCCGATTATCGGCTACTACCGAGGCGGACTGCCCAAACGCTTCACCGCCATGGGCGAGGGCGAGTATATCAAACTGCCCCCGGTAGCCGGCTGGCTTGAACTGGAGGTCGGTCGCGGTCTCTATCAGTTTGACTACAAACGCGAGGAGAAAGACATCTACTCGCGTCTGCGGTGGCTGATGTATAAAGCCCCGACCATCGAGATTGTGAAAGCCGACGGCACCAAGACCGAGCAGAACGATGTGGAGGACAGCGCATGGCTGCTGCGTGCCGCTCAGGAAACCCTCGAGATAGACACCAGCGTGGGCACCACCGGCACCCGCCGCTTCCTGCCCAACTGCAAGGGTGTGCTGCTTGACAGCAATGCTTCGCCTGTGCGCACGCTGGGTCGTGCCGGAGTGAACGACCGCGTGGAGCGTCTGCTGATAGGTACCGCCTACAGCCAGTACGGGAGCCGTCACCAGACATTGGGCGGTAGCGTGCGTCTGCTGCATGAGATGAGAGCCTTGACCGATGCCACCAGCGCGGGCCGCTACATGGTGCTGAGCGAGGTTCAGACCCTTGTGGAAGACAAGAGCGAGGTGTTGCTGTGTGAGGTGAGCGAGGACAACTACGAGGGCATTGAGTGGGAAACCAACTAACAAGATAAGATTATGAGCAAGAAACAATATACAGTAACCACCGTTGAGCGCACCGCTCAGCCGAGAAGCAAACGCCGTCAGGGAGCGTCCGGTTCCGGCGGTGGCGGCAGTGTGACCGTTGGTGGCCAAAGTGAGAGCAGCGCAACAGAGAGTGCCGAACTTGCGGCCCAGGCACACAGCCATGCCAACAAACCCCTGCTCGACTCGCTGAGCGATGCCGACGGTTACCTGCTGCTGCGCCAGAAAGCCGAGGATGCCGATGACAGTGAGCAGGGCAAGGTCAAGGCCGGCTATGCCGACGAGGCCGGTGTGGCCGATGAGGCCAGGGCATTGAGCGAGGACAGCGACGCATGGGACAAATTCCTGCGCAAGGACGTGGAGGACACGGCTCAAGCCAGGCTGCACCTCACCGAAGGCATCGACAGCGGCGACTATGTGGGCGGCGGTACCGGCTTCGGTCTCACGAAAGATGCGGATGACAACTGGCTGCTTGAAGTTGACCAGTTGCACGTGCGCCAGAAGTTGAGTGCCGTGGAGCTCGAGATCCAGAAGATGAGCCATGTGGGCGGTGTGATTGTGGCCAGCGCCGCCTCGATGGTAGTGAGCCGCGTGGAGCCAGGCGAAGGCGTGCTTGTGGACGGCGTGAGCGTCGTTCCCTGGTACAAATGCTACTTCAACCGCGAGGACGCTGCCGGCAACCAGGTGGTGCGCACCTTTGAGGTGGGCGACCTGGCACGTTGCCAGACATTTCACTACCGTCAGAGCAAGAACACGCAGAACAAATACTACTGGCGCAAGGTGGTGGCGGTGGGTGACGACTGGGTCTCGTTGGGCAACCTGCCCGGCGAGTATGCCAGTGACAGCGACTGGCCCGAAGCCGGCGACCATGTGGTGCTGCTGGGCAACGTGAGTGACAGCAGCCGCCAGAATGCCATCGTGATAGCCGGTGCCGGCACCAGCAACCCCTACGTGCGCATATATACCGGCATCAACAGTTTCACGCTGCCCACCGCTGAGGCCCAGTTGAGTCCTCACGGTTCCTGGCTCACTGTGACCGACCGCAACGGCAACAGGGTGCGCCTTGATGAACTGGTGAGCAGCCTTGAGGGCATGGTTACCGCAGCCCAGGACCAGGCAGACCAGATGATAGAGATGTGGTTTGGTGACGTTGCTCCCACGTTGCAGAACGCGCCCGCCGTGGACTGGACGGATGCTGACACCAAGGCCTTGCATGACGGCGACCTGTACTACAATCGCGGCGCATTGTCGAGCGGAGGTGGCAGAGCGTGGATGTGGCAGAAGGTGGAGAATGCCTGGTGCTGGAACGAGTTGACCGACCGCGACGTGCTTGCCTCGCTTGAGGCAGCCGCCCGCGCCCAGGACACCGCCGACGGCAAGCGCAGGGTGTTTGTGAGCCAGCCTCACGCCCCTTATGACGTGGGCGACTTGTGGGTGAATGCCACCTATCCCGCCATTGTTGACACTGGCAATGACAG
This sequence comes from uncultured Porphyromonadaceae bacterium, assembly GCA_946187345.1. Lineage (GTDB taxonomy): Bacteria > Bacteroidota > Bacteroidia > Bacteroidales > Muribaculaceae > Sodaliphilus. The sequence goes on from CAMHQD010000014.1 coordinate 32,659, forward strand.
CATACAAACGCAATGGTATGACACCGTCACCGACAAAGCCTATAGCGGTGGCGAGATCTTCAACAACGACATTGTGCGTTGCAAGACAGCCAAAGCGAACGGCTCATCGTTCAGCGTGTGGGATTGGGAACCGGTGCAGGAGATGACCACCAGCAGGATTACACAGACCGCCAACAGCATCGCCCTTGAGGTTGTCAATACAAACGTGCTTGCCGGCTTGCGCAAGATTGGCATCTATATTAACGGCGAGGATGACAAAATCCTGCTTAGTGCCGCTACTACCGAGGTGAGTGATGACCTTGTGGTCAAAAGGCTTGAGACCCGTCCTACCGAAGGACAGGCTCGTGTCGTGATAGCCGGCAGTACGATGGACGTTTACGGTCAGGGCGGCCAGCGCAACATTCAGTTCGGTGTTGATGCCAATGGCTATGCTGTGCTCAAGTATTTCAACAACAATGGGCAGATGCTCTATGACCTTGGCCCTAATGGCATGAACTGGAACAATGTGACCGAAGAGCGGTTTGACTCAAGTAGTGTGGTGTTCATTTCACTTGACACAACGGCAGACGGAGACCATAGTGAGACCACGACAAACGCAGTCAATATATACCGCTATCAAGCGAAAAGCATCAACGGCGTAATATCCGGCGGTTCTTACAGCAACCATGATGCCAGCCTCGCATCTGCCGCGAACGGCTTGTATTTCATTAGCCAGAGCATTGTCGACAACGGAGAGCTTGACACGACCCAACTTGTGAACGGGCTTTATCGACCTGTTGCCAGCAGGATAACTACATTCGACAATATGGAGAAATTCGGCACAATCGACGAAGCCAAGGATGAGTTGCGTCAAAACTATGGTCTTACGCAAGCAGAGATAGATGCTTTCGACTGGTCGTTGGATGAAACAGCGGCAGTGATGACCATGAAATACCCAATATATTGGCAGATATACTGGGCATTCACGAATGGCTGCCTTACTGCGCAAGTGACACAATTCTGGCAAAACATAGAAGTTGAGAAATGAGTGTAAAGAACATCAAGATAAGGTTGAGTGCCGACAATCGCAGTAACGGCGGCTCGGTGCGTGTGCGTGTGGTGGGCGGCAGTGCCGTGCAGGACGGAGCTTACAGCAAGTACATTCCCGAGGTAGTCGCCCATGCGTTGACGATGATCGGTCCCGTGACCGACGAGTGCTTCACCTATACCTTACCTTTCAAACTATCATAGTGACATGGCACAGAACGAGAACCAGAATATAGACCGCTTGTATATCGCCGAGAAGCAGACCGGAGAGCGAGTGACGGCCAGCGAGTTCAACAGTCTTCCCGAGAAAATAAACGAGATTGTTGACCGCCTCAACGGCATCCCCGAGGAAACCAAGCAGCAGATTAGCGCGGCATTGACCACCTTGAACAATGTGCGACCGATGAGCACCGCCGAATACCTGGCCCTGGGCTCATGGGACACGAGGGTGTGGTACGTGTGCATCGACGACGGTGAGATCCAGAGCCTGAACCTGGGTCTGTTCACCGTGGCAAGCAGGGAGGGCACGCCCTTGATCAAGGGCTTCCCACTGACCTTCCCCATCATTTTCTAATGACATTATAACAGCATTAAAACGATAAAGCAATGGCTATAGACATCAGTGACCTTGCCGGCAAGGTCGAGAACGAGGGCAAGACCCCTCAAGGGCGGGTTGCCGCCGAAGAGTGGAACCGCCTGATTGCCGCGATAATAGGCAATCAGGGTGGTGTAAAGAGTGTGCGACTGAACGGCAGCACCTTCATGCCCGATGAGAACGGCATGATAGAACTGGTGGTGAGCGAGAGCAACTACCTGCTCAACCTCACGACCACGGTGGCGGGCAGCGCGCCCTACAGGATTGCGCTCGGCACCTCATTCATGGTGTCGCTGGGCGTGAGCAACAAGTACCAGAACGGCGACGAGCAGATCAGCGTGACCACCCGCTGCGCAGCCCGCGTGCTTGTGAACGACGTGGAGGTTGAGACCCTCGATGTGTATGACGGCAACAACTACGACATAGATGTGGGGCGTTACCTGAGCGAGGGAACGAACCGCTTCTACATTGAGGTTGACAACGGCTATGGCGTTAGGAAGCAGACACTGGCCTATGAGGTGACCGCCGTCAACATTGTTGTGTCGTTGCCGTACTGGACAGATGCCGCCGTGATGAGCGGTGATTGGGCTGTCGATGTTCGCCTGAGCGGTTCCGTGACCGGCAATGTGCATGTGTCGATCGACGGCGAGGAGGTGGTCAGCGGCACGCAGAACGCAGGGTCGGTGAAGAGCTACACCATCACGACCGGCAAGAGCTACGGCATCCACCGTGTGGGCGTGTGGGCCGAGTATGCCGAAGATCCCGACATCCGCACAGATGTGATCGAGAAAGAATACATCTATCAGCCAGCAGGTGCAACCGGTGTGGTGATTGGCTGCGACCTGAAAACCGGCACGCGCCTTGCCATGTACAACACCTTGACGCTGGGCTACTGGATTGTGAACCCCGGTGCGAGTGGCGAGGTGGAGGTGAGCCTTTCAATCATAGGCGAAGGCAATGTCGTGCTTGCCGGCAGCGTGCAGACCGTGACGCTGGAGGACGGGCTGAGCAGCTTGCAGACATGGAGCGTGGCTCTCTTCGGTGAGAGCATGCCCGGCGACCGCACCGTGCGCATCGAGTGTGGCGGCGTGCGTCGCAACATCGCTGTGACCATCGTTGCCGGCGAAGTCGTGCTGAGCGAGGTGGCCGGTGCCGATGTGGTGCTGCGCAGTTCCGGCAAGAGCAACAACGACCAGGACCGCGCCGTATGGAACGGCGGCGGCGTGAGCGTGGACCTTAGCGCCCTCGACTTCACCGCCGGCGGAAGTGGCTGGGCTGCCGATAGTGACGGCAACGTCGCCCTGCACCTGAAGAAAGGCCAGTACCTGATCATTCCCGTGACCCCCTTCGACGAGAACCCCGCGATGGGTAACGGAAGCGACGTGGCCGGCACCCGCAGGGGCTTGACGGTGAGCATTGAGCTTGCGACGCGTAACTGTGTGCGTGCCGACGCCGTTGTTACCGAGTGCATTTACAGCGGCATCGGCTTCCAGTTCAAGGCCAACGGCATGACATTTTCGAGTGACTCCGAGAGCCTGAGTTGTGACTATAAAGAAGATACCCGTGTGCGCATCGACATGGTGATAGAAGGGACGCAGACCGAATACACCTGGACCGATGACCAAGGCGCAGAGCAGCACAGTCTCGAGGCGCTGATGCTTGTATATATCGACGGCGTGTATCAAGGCATGCGTCTGATCACTCCCAGCACCTCATTCAAGCAGGGAGTGGCCCAGCCCATCAATGTGGGCAGTGCCGAGTGTGAAGTTGACCTGTACTGTGTGCGTATGTACCGCAGCACCCTCGACCGTAAGGGTATCGTGCAGAACTATGCCTACGACACACCCAAAGTGGCCGACAAGATAGCCATTGCCAAGCGAAACGACGTGCTCGACAGCAACCTTGAGGTGAGTTATCCCAAACTGATAGCCGCCCGTCCCGAACTTCCGGTGCTTGTGCTGCAGGCCGAGTCCATGCCGACGAGCAAGACCGCCATTCCGCTGCAGACCAGCAACTACACCAACCCGCAGAATCCCGATGACTTTGAAGCCGGCAACGCCTCGTTCACGTCCAGTGATGACACCTTCAAATGCCAGGGCACAAGTTCGATGAACTATCCGGTTCCATTCAGGAACCTCGACCTCAGTTTCAATAATGTGATTGTTGGCGGTGCGAGCCGCTCAGGTTGGCGCATGTTTGCCGGTGAGCCTTTGAGCAATGACTGGACCGCCAAAAAGGACTATGCGAGCAGCGAGATGGCCAACAACGCGATATTCTCGATGCTGTTCAACAAGATGGCCGTCGCCATCGGTGCCGACTTCGACACGTTGACCGAGGCCCAGCGCGCCCAATACCAGGTGCGCCAGCAGTTAAGCGATGTGACCTATCGTCAGAGCCTTATGGCAGTGCCGATATTCGTGTTCCGCTACTGGGACAGCACTTATTATCCGATAGGCATGTTCAACCTGATCACAAGCAAGAACAATGAGAAGGTGCTGGGTTTTGAGGGCGCATACACATGGGAACGCAGCGGTGCCCAATGCTGGGAGATCCGCGATAACAATGTGATGTGGGACACCGTGTTCAATGCCATGAGCTGGGATTCGGAACACAACACCGAGGTCAATGACATTTACAACTACTACGAGGCCCGTTATCCTAAGAACATAAAAGAGAACGGCGCGAAGCGTGACTTCGGCCATGCCGAGAACGCAGGTCAGACCGAGACCGTGCAAGCCGAGACAGCAGGTCTGCTTCGTCTTCACAACTGGCTTGTGAGCACTAACCAGAAACTCGCCACGGGCGGACTGCTTGCCACCCCCTACACTGACAGCAAGGGCGTGACCTATGCCTATGATACAGCGGCATACCGTCTGGCAAAGTTCATCAGCGAGGCCAGCGACTACATCAGCGTTGACCACTGGTGCCTTTACCTGATATGGATGGTGGTGAACCACATGATGGACAACGGCAGCAAGAACCTGAACCTTTGCACCTATAACGGCAGCCTGTGGCGTCCGTTGGCGCGTGACACCGACAGCGGTGCCGGCATCGGCAATACTGGCCGCCTCGAGTTCCCGTTCTGGCTCGGTTTGAATGACTTCATCGTGAATGGTCGGTTCGTGTATGACCAGCCCAGCCAACCTGCTGGGTCGAGTACCGTGTTCAACGGCCAGCGTGGCGCCATCTGGGTCAATCTCAAGGATGGCTTTGACGGCCGCATTCAGGCGATTGCCAAGATGCTGTATGACAAGAGCAAGGAGAGCGGTTTCAGCGGCCCGGATTTAATAGCCTGGTTTGAGCGTCACCAGGGCGCATGGTGCGAGGCACTCTATAACTACGGCATGAAGCAGTACCAAGGCGGCACCCCCTACAGCCGCTGGATCGAGAGTGGCCTTGGCGACAAGAAGAACCAGCGCCGCTACTGGTTGGGCAACTCGTTCAGGTACTGGGGCAGCCGCTGGGCGCTGGGCAGTGAGGGTCGCCGTATTACGTGGCGCACCTGGGGCTACGGTTGCGACCTGGTGATTAAGCCCTATATGCCGATGTGGGTGTGCCTGGGACTTGGCAACTACCAGTATAGTGACACAGTTCGCTACCGCTGCCTTGACCCCGAGCAGGGTGTGACAGTGGTCAATAGCGAGGTGCAGCATGGCATGGTCATAGAGCGCAACGACAATGTGACATATCTGTTTGACGGCGACCTGCTGACCGACATCGGCGACCTGTACAAATATGGCGACATCGGCGACATCGACCTTGGCGTTGCCGTGAAACTACGCTCGCTGCGACTGGGCAGCAACACCGACCGGCAGACGCGCCAGTGGGTGAACACCAAACTCACGGAACTCAATGTCACCAATGCCGTGAGCCTTGAGGTGATTGACTTGACCAACTGCGAGGGCTTGGGCAGCAAGAGCAACGGCGTGTTCACCCTTGACTTGAGCAAGCAGGAGCAACTGCGCGAGTTGTACTTGTGGGGAAGCGGTGTGACCGGTGTTACATTGCCCAAGACCACGACGTTGACCACGCTTGTGTTCGGCAGACACCTCAAGACCTTGCGCCTGATAGACTGTACCAGCGTCTCAACCCTGGAGATGGAGGGTTACGGCTCACTGGAGAGCATCATCGTGCAGAACACCCCGATTGTTGACACCCTCGCGGTCGTGCGTGGTGTGCATGCCAGCGCACCCGGTCAGTTGCGCGAGGTGAGGATTGACAACGTGAACTGGCGACTGAATGGTTCGGATGGCCTCGGTCTGCTTGACGCCCTGGCTGCCCTCGGGAGCAACTGCCGCCTGAGCGGCACCATCACCCTGACCGGTGCCAGTGTGAGCTTTGAGCGCAAGCGCAGATGGATAGAGACGTGGGGTGACGTTGACCACGGCAGTCAGGGGCTGACCATCGTATATAACCGCCAGACCGTCGAGAATGTGGCCATCACCACGAGCAAGTATATGCCCACGGTGGGCGATTACCCGCTTGAGATTACCAGCGAGGGCAACAACTTCACCGCCATCACGTGGAGCATGCCGAGCAATGAGTGGGCGAGCGTGAATGCCCAGACTGGAGTAGTGACCGTGAACCGCGTGGGCACAGAAGCCAACCCGCCCATTGCCCTGGTGACCGTCACCTTGACACTGCATGACGGCAGCACAGTTACAGCCAGCAAAGAGTTGCATTTCCATGAGCACAGTTGCAAGGAGGGTGACCTGGTGTATGCCGATGGCTCGTTCAGTGACGAATACCTGCCAGGCAAGACCGTTGTGGGCGTGTGCATGTATATCAACCCCGATGATCCTACCGACCGCCTGGCTTATGGCCTTGCAAACCTTGTCAGTGACCAGTGGGGCCTTCATCCCGACAGGGTGAGTGGCGTGACGCTGGACAGTGGCGAGGACTATAACTGCTATGATGTGCCAGCCATCAGCAATATCACCGCAGTCGGCACGAATACCATCAACGATGCTAACTACCGCGACGAGGCCGCTGGCGATGCCCAGGGCTTCAAGATATTCTCGCGCACGACTGCCGTGGGTGACATGGGTATGGTGCAGTTGGAAGAGAACCTCGGTCCCTATAAAGCCGGTGACTTCATTCATGTGGGCCAGTTCAAGACGCTGCACATCATCCGCCACAGGAACAAGATACTAAACGGCGTAACCCTTGACGGCTATGACCTGAGTGCTCCGATTGAAGCCAACGCGATGCAGAGCGAGACCGAGGTGCTGCAGGCGCGTATTGATGCGATAGTGGCCGCTAAGGACAATAATTACCGTGAGTTCTATTTCCCTGCAGCGAGTCGCTGCTATGCGTATGAGCCCAAGGTGAAGGCCGGCGAGGTGTTGAGTGACAAGTTCAAGGCTCACCGCTGGTGGCTGCCGAGTGCTGGAGAGCTGGCCCGCATGGTGTGGTGGCACCTGCAGGGCTATGATACAGCCAACGAAAAGGCCATATTTGCCAAGGCATTCGCTCTGGGCTTATGGGTGAAGCCGACCGACTGGCAGTGGTCAACCACCGAATACAGTGCTTCCATCGCGTACATCATTAATGCAGGGAGCGGCGCCGTCTACTACAACTTCAGTAAGTACTATTCCAACGGTGTGCGAGCGGTGGTCGCGTTTTAAGATTGGAGGCTTGGGGCTTCGACGCCCCAAGCCGGTGACCGCAACGAGGAGCGACAACGAATGCGCGGCGCCAGCCGCGCACGTAGCAAAAAAGGCGGATGTGATGAAGATGTCACACCCGCCTTTATAATAGCGTTATAATGTCATTCAAATTGTGCGATTGGCGACCATTTCGTTTTTTGGAAAAGCCCCGACCGCAGACCGTTTCGTTTTAGAGACCGCGCACGATTCGTTTTGCGGATTATATAGGTTAATAAATATAGTTAATAGTTAAATCATTTCTAAACATTACAATTAAGCATTAATCAAAGTCCTAGAATAATATTGTAAACCGCTGTCACGTCGCTGCCGGTGATTTGGCTGTCACCATTCTGGTCGCCGTTCACAATGGCACTGGTGTCGTTGTAAAGGATGTAATTGTAGAGTGCCGTAACATCGCTACCGGTGCACTCGCCATCGCCGTTTACATCACCTGGAACAACTGGTGGAGTGTCGCTCATCTCCTCCCAAACATAGTTGATGAATTGAAAGAAATGAATTTTCTTTGCCTTGGCTCGCGCCACTTGCTCGTAGGTGGGAGGGTCGTTTTGCTCCATGCTCGATGGATAGTAGCAATACACATCGAGCCGGGTGCTGAATGATGGCGCGGTGTCAATAAACTCATCCCACCCCGTGCTCTTTATCTTGTTCCAGTAGCAATAGAGCAATGTCAATTTAGTGTTTTTAGAGAGATTCAGGGTTGAGAGCTTATTTTGGTTGCAATAAAGCTTAGTGATATTAGTGAATCCCTCAATCCCTGTGAGGTCGGCGATTTTCTTGTTTTTAAGGTCGAAGCTGTAAATCTTGGCATTCTCGCTTTCATAAATGACGGCATCTAAGCCCTCGGCTGTGCTGTAAAGGTGGGTGCGGAAAGCATCGTCGGGGAAATGGTCGTAATCGATGGGCCAGTAGTCCTGCAGCGCGTTGAGCGAGAATGTTTGGTCGCCATTCTTCACTATAAAATCAAATTTTTTGCTTTTCAGGTAACCCATTTGATCACGCCTGGGAATGGGGTTGCGTTCGGTTGCCACAGCATTGAAGCCCTCAATGATTGCCTCCTTGCCACTCGGCGCTAGCAGGGGCAGTGTGCTAATCACATTGTTCCAAATGATGCCCACTGGGTTGTCATAACATCTCAGGTGATAGAACTCTGAGGAAGCCATTCGCAGCACTCGTGTTCTTCCGCCTTGATTCCAAAACCGGCGAAAGCAATGGAAAAATTTAATCCCTGTCCAGTCTTCCACATTCTTCAAGCTCGCATTGGCCGAGTGCTCAACATTGAAAGTGCGCATTTCGAAAATTTCATAGGTTTCCAGGTTTGTGCCGTATTTGTTTGTTAACCAAGTTCTGAAGTTTGCGTCGGGGAAGTTAGTCTCATTGATGGGAATGCGCTGCGAGATGATGATGCCCTTGCCAGGCAAAGTGTTGTTGTCCGAGTTGACAAAAGTTTGCTTGCTTGTGCTGAAAGTAGCCGTGCCACTATAGGTAAAATTAGTGAAACTGGTAATGGAGTTGCTGTAGCCAACGATGAGGTTGGGATAACTCATGATGTAAAAATCCTTCACGTTGCTTACTGCAGTTGCCGTTTCGCTGCCCGTGCGCAGCACCACTACTGAGCCTTCGCTTTTCACCTTTGCGAATCGTGTGAGCGTGCTGCTATTTTCGCTTTTTGCCGAGATGCGTGAGTGATGAAAAATAATTGTCTCGTTAGTGGTGGAACTTGCCGAGATTGCCGGGTTGCTGTTGCCGGTAAGGCTCATGAAAAAGGTGGCGTGGTCGAAGGTGACAGTGGCACCATCGGTGACATAGAGGCAATTGGCGTCGCCATCTTTGCCGTAAACGCTTACTTGTATCAGCTCCGAGCAGGTGAAGGTGGTGTTGGCTTCAGCCCTGATGGGAGCACATGTTGTGGAGCTGAAATAGGTGTTGTTGCCCTCAAACATCACTGTGAGCCCGTCGCAACTCTCATTTAAGATGCAACGATTTCCACTACCTGTGCGCTCGATTTTCACATTGTTGAGCGTCACGGTCTTAGTCGATGGGTTATAGACCACCGAGTAAGACTTGCTTGTATCGTTGGCTTTAATGTTTGAGCCTTTCACATTAGTATAATTGTCGCTATTGACTTCCACACCGCCAATCTTGAAACCATAGTAGGTCGAGGCATGGACGGTTAAAGCCAGTAAAAGAAATAATGTAAAAAATATTTTCTTCATAGTGAGGTGGAGTGAAGGGGGTGTTGTTATTGTTGCTTGTGAGACATTCCCAATCAAAGTCCTAGAATAATATTGTAAACCGCTGTCACGTCGCTGCCGGTGATTTGGCTGTCACCATTCTGGTCGCCGTTCACAATGGCACTGGTGTCGTTGTAAAGGATGTAATTGTAGAGTGCCGTAACATCGCTACCGGTGCACTCGCCATCACCATTTACATCGCCAGGGATTGAACTTGCTTTTGAAATAGTGACCCATGTTCCTGCCACTTCGTTGCCGTTTTGCACAAAGCCTACATTGGGAACAAAAGTCACCCCCTCGGGCTCGGTGATAGCAAGACCGTCGCTAAGATTAAGAACATTCACATTTCTAATGCCATTTCCTATATTACCTTTAAGCCTCACCACAGTTGTGGGGCCACTAATGTTTACCTCGGTCAGGTCTTGCTTCCCTGCCAAACCAATTGAGCGGCTTTCGGAACTTAAATTCACACCATCAATGTTGAGATAGTTTCCTGAAGTTCTAATACCAGCCGAGATTGAAGAAATATTGAGATTGTGTGTGTTCTGATTGGGACCTTTGGTTATTCTTGTCACAACGCTATTGAGGTTTAATCCTTCACCAGTATTGTTTGTGATATTGTTGGTGCCATCAATGTAGATTAACAAAGCTTCTGGGTCGGTTACCTTTATGCCTTTATTGTTGATGTTAACATCCAAGAGTAGCAGCCATTTATCATCTTTGCTATAACGCCACGTTCCTGTCACATTGGGAATCAAGCGGTCGGTATTGCTTGCCATGTGCGAACACAATCTCTCGCCCGCAATCCAAATGCCATAGTTCAAGCAGCCTTTACTTGTTGGGGACCAATCCCACTCACCATTGGCCGATGGTTTCCAGTAGTGGTAAGTGGTCCATCCATTTTGTTGTGCAGCAGTAACTTGGGCGTCGGTACTTTCGTTTTCTTCCACACTGCTTTTGTGGTCCATGAAATACAAGTTAGCATTAACTGCTGGGAGGTTTGCGATAAGGTTGTCGAGCCCAACTTTTGAGATTTTATTGTTCTGGCAATACACTGTGTGTCCAGCTAGATTGTTGTTCCACTTAAGGTTGAGAGTGTAGAGTTTGTTGTTATTGCACCTTAAATCAATAAGCTGGGTATTTTTGGTCAAATCGAGTGATGCGATTTGATTATAGGAGCAGTCTAAAATCTCAAGAGCGGGGCAATTAGTCAGTCCGCTCAATGAAGAGATTTTATTGTTGTCGCAATAATAATATTTTAAGTGTTGGCAATATAAACTCATGTTGCCCTCAATAAGGTTATTGCTGCAATTAAAAAGTTGAAGATTGTAACAGTCGGAAAGTGAGAGCGATGTTAGTTTGTTGTTTTTACACCAGAACCTTTCGAGATAAACCCTTGAATACGTGCCAAATGTGATGTCTGCAATTTGATTGTTGTTGCAGCTGAGGTCTGTAATGTAATTGTTGTGTGACAGATTAAGCGATGTGAGGCTATTGCTGTCGCAATTGAACTTAACGAGAGCTGATAGCTGGTCCAAGTTCAACTCGTTGAGTCCGCAATTGGTGCAGTATAATTCCTTGAGTTTAGTGTTATTAGACAAATCTACGGTTCCAATGTTATTGCGATTTACGCTTAATTTTTTAAGCTCGGTAAGGAATTCAATGCCTTTTAGTGACGTTAAACCTTTGTCATCGAGAGCCAGTTCTTCCCATTCATCGGCATTGCCGTTATAGCTCTTGAAAGGATACTTGAAGTAACGGTGGTCGGTCCAAACAGACCAATAACTGTACCAATATTTAGTCTGCTGTTGCAGTTCAAATGCAAATCTCTCGTCGGGAACAACAGAACGGTTTTTTTCAAAGTCAATGGCTTTGCAAATGATAACGCCATTAGTGAACTCATTTCCATGTATATTCTCAACAAAAGTCTTTTTTGATGAGCTATAGACAATGTCAAATCCGCCTCCTTCTTCTTCAAAAGAGTCGCGATAATTAGGTGCACCTAGCATGAGGAACTTGTCGCCTGAATAGGTGAAAGCCTTGATGTTGTTGGCTGGTGCTCCATCTGAGTTGTCAATACCAGCACTGCTTCCGCCAAGCTCAAAATAAGAAGACTGCACGTTGACCGAAGCAAAATCTTTTAGTGCATATCCAAAATAGCCACTAGAATTAAATATTGAATTCTTGATAATCAGTTTCTCGTTGCCTGTGTCACCTACTGTTCCGTGGGCTGATTGACGATTACTAAAAGATTGGTTTGAAGTGTAGCATGAAATGTCGGCATTATCAATTGTGAGTGTCGCTCCATTCCCTACAGTGAGCCCATCTTCATAACCTCCCATGATTGTAACATGGCCATCAGGACTCTTGATGGTAGTGTTGGCGTCTAATCGCACAGGGGATGAGTTGATGGCCTCAAGATAATTGTAGTCTTCAAACACAATTATCAGATTGGTGCAACTCTCGTTGTAGATAGCACGGTTGTAGCTGCCAGTGCGTTTAATCTTCACATTCTTTAAGGTGAGAGTTGCAGTGCTATGGTCGTAGGTTACCGAAAAAGGCTTTGAATCGTCGTTGGCGGTAATGTATTCACTTGTGATGGGCTGATTGTAGTTATCGCTTGTGATTTTAATACCAGCAACTCTAAAGCCAAGATATGTGGCAGCATTTATAGTGGTAAATACTGCAAAGCAAAACAATAAGGATAAAATTTTTTTCATAGAGCTATGTTTTTTTGTTAATGTTTCTATAATGAGATGGAGAACAATCTGTGGCGCGGTGGAAAGCGCGCGTGAAGCTGGTGGCGTCGTCAAAGCCACACTGGTAAGCTATATCGCCAATGGGGAGATTGCGCTGGGCTAGCAGTAGTTGTTTTGCGTGATTGATGCGGATGTTGAGTGCCAGTTGCTGAGCGGTGATGCCTAGCTCGGCTTTCACGCGGCGGTTGAGCTGGCCACGAGTAATGTGGAACTCTTGCGCAATGAGCACAAGCGACACGTGACCTTGAGCCATGTGGCAGGTCACTGCGTTGATGTATTGAGAAATGAAAGGGGTAGATAGATCGCTTGTGTGCATTGCATTATCAATAATGGTTAATGATATTGCAAAGTTCGCAATCTATCTTCTCATTTACTATGCAAAATGGTGCATCGTGTTGGCAAAATCGTGCATTTGCACCTTTTTGCCAACTATTTTGAGCTGTTCCTGTATTGTGATGGCGATACTCCAAAGGTGCGGCGGAACGCACGTGAGAAACTTGCCACATCGTCAAAGCCACAATGGTAGGCAACCTCACTAACTTGTAGCGACTCGTTGGCAAGTAGTTCGCGAGCTTGCTCAAGGCGCACCCGGTTCACATATTGCTGTGTGGTGACGCCAGTTATACTCTTGATGCGACGGTTGAGCTGGCTTCGCGACAAGCACACCTCGCTAGCTATAGCTTCAATATTAACATTGCTATTCTCCATACCTTTTTTCACACTTGCCACCACTTGCTGTAGCAACTGCTCATCTTGCTCGGTGAGCTCAGTGACAGTAGAAGGGGTGGACTCTGGTTTCTCGTTGCGCAGGGCGTTGATTGTGGCCTGCAACGCTTCTTCACGCACGCGCATGCGGCGGCGCATGAGCCACCACACCAGCAAGGCGAGCAGTAGAGCTACCACAACAGCTCCTAATACAACATAAGAGGTGATGTGCTTGCGATGTTCATTTTCCTTTTGCAACTCATCAATGCCAAACTCGGCATTATAGCGAGCTAGCGTCTCGGCATTGGCATTGCTGTAGAGCGAGTCTTTCAACAAGTCGAAGCGGTCGAGCTCCATTTTTGCGCTATCGGGGTTCAAAGTCCACAGGCTCTCGTAGAGACCACGCCTCGAGTGCATCTCATTAGAGATGTCACCACTCTCAACAAAAATCTTGGCGGCCTCACGATAGTAGGGAATCGCCTCACGATTGCGCCCTTGTGCCAGCAGCGCCTTTCCCATCTTGTTGCACGAGATGCCCAGCGAGAGCTTGTCGCCCACCTTGCGCATGAAGGGGATAACATCTTTCAATAAAGCTTCGGCTTCCTTGTAGCGCTTTAATCCTATCAGCACCGACGCCTTTTGGGCATTGCGCACCATGAGCATGTCGTCGCGACCCAATTTCTTTTCTATATCGCATGCTATGTTTATGTGTTCTAGTGCTTTCTCGTCGTTGACAAGGGCATGATACACTTCCGAGGCCTTGCCTTGCAACACCGACATGCGGGCGGGATTATCGACTTTCTTGGCAAGATTAATGGCCTTGAGTATATATTTCTCGGCCTCGAGGGGCTGGTTGGCTCCCAAGTAGATGCCGGCAAGCGTGTTGAGCGACGAGCTCATTACATCGGGGTCTCCACTCTTTTCGTCAAGAGCGTAGCACTGTTTGGCAAATGTGGCAGCCTCCTGAAATCGCGACATCCTGAAGCATGACAGGGCAAGCACGTTGAGGCAGTCGGCTTCAATCTCCTTGCCGCGGCACAGGGGTAACGCTTTCTTTCCCATCTGCAAGGCGCGGGAATAGTCTTGCTTGTCGTAGTAGTACTCGGTGCTCCAGTACCACACTTGTTGCTTAATCGAGTCGGCTGGGGTAGTGGTGGTGCTAAACTGATAAAGCTCGTCGGTAAACTGCTCATCGTTCAAGGTCTTCATTAGCTGGTTAGCAATGGCAACCTGCTGTGAGCCACTTGATGCTTCAAACTGCGTCAATAACTTGTCAAACTGCTCGCTGGCAAGCGCTAGCGTGCTGGTACAAAATGCTATAGCGATAAAAATGATGAATTTTCGCATACTGGTACTGAAAATTTTTATACAAAAGTAGTCAAAAAATTAATACAAAACCTTGCAAAATCGTGCATGGTGAGTCTAAAAAAATGGCGAAGCCTGAAGTTGGTTAAACGAAACTTTAAGACTGCGCCATTTTCTTGGTCAGAGAGAAAAAATTATTTCTTCTTCATGCTCTTGAGCATAGGCATGATCAGAGCCTCAACCTCGGCTGCTTTAGCTACAGGATACTTTACAGTGCCGGCGATGCCACCAGTTTCATCAAGGAAAACAACGTACTTGTTCTCAACGTTGTCGCCATTCACGCCCTTGTAGGTCATGATATTGTCCTCAATCTTGGCATCTTCCCACTTGTAGTCCTTAAACATCTCCATGCCCACCATTGCGTCGTAGTACTTCTTGAAGTCCTCGGGTTTGCAGGGATTCCCGCTGAAGGTAGCGTCAATTCTTACCTGATTGTCTTCGCTAGCGACATTGATGTTGTCGCCGCTCTTGTAGGTCTCTTTGAAGCCTTCGGGATAGGTGAAAGTGAAGTGGTCGCCCTCAAACACAGTTCCCTTAACCTCGGCAGCTTGCTCCTTGTCACCACTGGCAGCCGCGCTACCGCTGGTGTTCCCATTGCCATTGCACGAAACGAGAGTCATGACACCTAGTGCCATCATCATTAAGAATAACTTTTTCATAAATGTTTTGAGATTAATTAAATAATTAAAGGGTTAAACAATAAAGGTTGATTTGCATAATATTATTTCGCAAATATAGGTAAATAAAAACAAATTATCAATTTTTTTGACAAAATAATCAAAATTGTTAATAAAAAAGCTGTGCGACCTCATTAATTAAAGAATCGCACAGCTTTGAAATTTATTTAACCCACTAGATTAAATGCACATCCTTAATTTCGCATTATGCATTAAAAATTAAGCATTGTGCATTGTGCATTAAGAATTAAGCATTAATCATAGTCCCAAGATGATATTGTAAACTGCAGTGACGTCGCTACCGGTAACTTCACCATCACCATTCTGGTCACCGTTGAAGATAGCTGTATCTTGACCGAAGAGAATGTGATTGTAAAGTGCTGTTACATCGCTACCGGTCACCTCTCCATCGCCGTTTACATCGCCGGGAACGGGCTGTGGAACCACATTGTCAGCACTTGAAGCCGCCACACCATAGGCTGCGATACCCTCCACAGCGTAGGTGATAACTGGAGCTACAGCGGGGTCTTCGGGCGATGCGTCAATCATCTTGATGCCGGTCTTGTGCAACGGGTTCTCAGCATTGTATTCAACCATGTTAGGTAATGAAGTTCCGCCTTCGCTCGAAATATAAGCCCAGTAGATGTGCTCTCCATCACCGGTAATTTGAGTGATACCTGTTACCTCGTCGCCACCACCTTCTTGAAGGATGGGTGAGTCATCAACGAGTACCGCGTCGTTCTTGATTGTTGCGGCATCTTGCTTTGCTTCAAGTGTCGCCAGTGGGATGCGATAGAGTCCAGGGGTGCAGTTGTCCACGTTGTCCTTTTGTACAAAGACATATACATAGCCGTTCTTCTCATCGAGGTAGAAGCTGGTCATCTGTACATAGTTCAGGTAAACAGGCAACTGCTTGTCGGTGTGCTGGGCGCCAGTGCCGTCGCCATAGAGCATGCTCTTGTCGAAGCGGAAAATGCCTTGACCGTTAAACTTCTTGGCAACCCAGTACACGTTGTTGCGAGTGGTGCCGTCGGCCGCTATCACATCGGTAGCGCGCATTGTCATGCCAGCGCCAATGGCACCATAAGTTATCTTGTCGTCGTAGTAGGGCAACCAGTTGTTCTGCATGAAGAATGGCTGTGTGCCATAGAGCCCCACGGTGTCGGCACTCATCTCATGGATGCCCACGTTGCGGTCGGCAATGTAAATCTTGTTGTCAATCTCACTGATATACATTGAGAATGGATCCTCAAATGCCTTGTAGCCCACGTTGTTCAGCACGGTAACGCGATACCACATTCCATCGGTGTTGTTCACGTAGAAGAGCTCTCCGTCGCCACCATTGGCCTGAGCGTCGGCATCTTCATAGCGGAAGTTGTGACCTGCGCTTGCCACGTAAACGCGGTTCTTATAGAGCTGGATGTTGAAAGCGTGCTCGCCGGTTTTGAACTCGGTGTCAATAATTTCTCCATCGGTGTTTTTGTACATCAGCCTGCCATCTTTGGTGGCGAAATAAAGGCCATCGGGGCAACCCAGTGTGGTGCCTTCGCCTGTGATGGTGGGATCGCCCTGGATGTTGAGATATTGCCACTGGTTGGCTGCTTCATAGTCATTGACAGCACTTGCGGCAACCTGGCACAAAACCTCGCTTTGAGTGGGCTCAAACACACCGGCGCCTAGTACCGGAGGGGTAACATTGAGAACTCGCAGACTCTCGATAGTGGATGGTATAGCGCCCTTCTCCATGTAGTTGATGTGTGAACCCAGCTCCATGTGTTTCAAGGCTGTACAGCCGGCAAAGGCATCTTGGAAGATGTTGGTCACAGTGCTCGAAATGTTCACGGTAGTGAGCTTGGTGCAGTTAGAGCACAAGTTTTGGGGAATCTCGCGAGCGCCCTCCTCGGTGTTGAGGATTTCCAGGTCGCTCTCAAGGAACGCGTTGGCATTAACTGTCATGCCTTTCTTGTAGGTAAACTCCTTGATGGCTGCGCGGAAGAAACCATAGTTGCCAATCTCGGTCAATGCGGGAAGGGTGAAGTCGGTGTAAGGCGAGAATGCCAAGCCATAGTTGTCGATGGTCTCAATAGTAGCGTCATTGAGCGATGTGCCTAGTTCACTTTCGTGAGCTGTTACCAGAAGTCGAGTGCCGGCAGCGTTGGTTAGTACACCGTTTGTAATCTTGAAGGCACTATTGCCCTCGCCAAGCTCAATGCTTGCAAGGTTCTCAATAGGACCAAAGGCGGCGTTGCCAATGGTGGCAATGGTCGACGGCAGCTTTATGCCGGTGATGGCGTTAGCCCCGCTAAAGGCACTAGCGCCTATTGATGTCAATCCCTCGGGCAACTGAACTACTCCAGTCAGTCCACTATTAAGGAATGCTGTGGTCCCTATTGCGGTTAGTGAAGCGGGGAAAGTGAAGTTTTTCAACGAGGAGGTGCCGTTAAATGCGCTTTGGTTGATAGCGGTGATGTCGCTCATGAAGCTCACGTTCTCAAGCTGTGAGCAGTTGTAGAACAAGCTGTTGGGCACACTGGTTACGCATGCTGGCAACACAATGCTCTTGAGACTTGTGCAACTCTGGAAAGCTCCGGTGCCAATCGACGCCATCTTGTTGCCTTCTTCAAACACAATCTCCTCAACTCCATTGCAACCAATGAAGTAGTCGTTGGGAATAGTTGTGAACTCACCGCCAATGATGATTTTCTTGATGGTAGTATAGTTGTGGAAGGGTTGGAGGTTATAGGCATAGTCTCCAGTGTTGAGTTCTCGTTCTATAATCAGTGTGTCAAGAGGTGGAAGCACGTCGGCGGTAGCTCCGAACGCGTTCCTGTTAAACTTGAAGGGTGTTTCACTTGCCATAATAGTGAATTTCTTTACACCACTACCTGCAAATTGATTTGAAATCAAGGCGTCGGTAACAGCGGGTGGGATGAATGCCTCGGTAATGTTTTTGCAATCCCAAATGATACCGCTACCCATCTTGTTGGCTGTAATGGTAACAGGATAGTTGGTAAGGCTCGTGCATCCACGAAAACAGTTGTTACCAAACTTTACACAAGTTTCAGGAAGATGTATCTCCTTGATGTCGCGGCAGTTTACAAAGGCGTTGGCGTCGATTGCCACAACGGTGTAGGTGATGCCTTCATGTTCAAAGGTCTCAGGAATGTTCACGATGTTGTTTTCATCGCCAGTGTAGAATAGAGAGTCACTCACACCATCCACTTTGTTGATGGTGTACTTTGTTAAGGTCGCGTTAGTGCCACTGGTGCTCCAGTTGTAGCCAATCACATCGGTGAGTTTGGCGGCATTTGATAGCATCGCTATAGCAAGTGCCATCATCAACAGCGAACCTCGAAGCCATGATAAACGAGTAATTTTCATGCTCATAGTTATTGATTCTTTAGTGGTTAATATAATAAGTTTTAATATGGTGCAATTCAAGAGGTTATAAGTATCTATTTAACGTGAGTTCGATGAATTTATCATTTGAAAATCATTGCGTTAGCAACTCCCCCTCTAAGTTAGAGGGGGTCGGGGGGAGTATGTCACCTCATTTGATAGTTATCATACTCCTCAGTCGCTCCGCGACAGCTCCTCTATCTTAGAGGAGCAGCCTGATATACAGCCATTTATTTTCGTCGAACTCACGTTATTTACATAATATGGTTAAGGTAAATAAATATTTAACTCACAAATTTACACAAAAAACATAACATTCCTTTTATCTTACTCTAAAAAAATGCAAAAAAGTTATAAAATCTTATTTTTTCGTTTCCTTCGCCATTGCTTGTGTTTAAACCGTGGGCAGGCTGATGCCGTCGAGCTGGCGGTAGAGGTTGAGGGCATAGACGTCGGTCATGGCGCTGATGTGGTCGAGGACACCTTGCAGTTTTTCAAACAGGCTAGCGGCGTGCACGTCGTATTGTTGCGGAAACTTGTTGAGCAACAGCTGTGAATAGTAACTCTCGGGATTGACAACTGCCTGTGTGAGCTTGTCGAGCAACAGGTTGATGATGCGGCTACCGGCAAGGTCCACATCAACAACGTAGCTCGCACGGTACAGTTTCTTGAAAGCCAACTCGCTGCAACGCTGGTAGCCTTGCCGTGGAAGTGGAGAAATGTGGTCGATGAGCGACCCTTGAAATCGTCCTTCCATGATTTCATCCTCGTGGAGCACAAATGTCTTGGCACATTCCTGTACTAGCAGTCCCACCACGCACGAGCGCAAGTACACTATCTTCTCATTGGGGTCGGCAACAGTAGCCATCACCTCACGCATGTGCTCTTTGCGCTCCTCGTCAAAGAGGCTTGTGAGCAAGTCGATGGTCTCCTGAGTGGAGATAATTCTTAGCTTGTGTCCGTCCTCGATGTCCATCACTTGGTAGCAAATGTCATCGGCGGCTTCCACCATGTAGACCAGCGGATGACGGCAATAGCGCTCTTCTTCCAGCTTGAGCATGCCTAGCTCGCCGGCAATGCGCTCAAAAGTCTCTTTCTCGGTGGTGAAGAATCCAAATTTACCTTTTTCCCCGGCATGGCTTGAGGAGTAGGGGTATTTCACTATCGATGCAAGCATGGAATAGGTCATGGCAAAACCGCCAGGCCGACGTCCCTTGAACTGGTGAACCAGGGTGCGAAACGAGTTGGCGTTTCCCTCAAAGTGGGTTAGGTCGGCCCATTGCTGTGGGGTTAAGTGTTCCTTAAACACCTGGCCGCTGCCGTTTGAGAAAAATTCACCAATGGTCTTTTCGCCCGAGTGGCCGAATGGCGGATTTCCCAGGTCGTGAGCCAAGCATGCGGCAGCTACAATCTCACTGATTCCCCACAACTTGTCGCGCCAGGGCTCGCCAAGGTGCTTCTCGTGCAGGCGAATGGCAATCTCATTGGCGAGTGAACGCCCCACGCATGACACTTCAAGGCTGTGGGTAAGGCGATTGTGCACAAAGATGCTTCCTGGCAGTGGAAACACTTGTGTTTTGTTTTGCAAGCGACGGAATGGCGACGAAAAAATCATGCGGTCGTAGTCACGCTCAAAGTCGCTACGCACTCCAGCTTTCTTGTCCTTGTAGTGTTCTTGCCCCAAGCGAGTGTCGCAAATTAGTTGCTCCCAGTTCATGCGCTGTGTCATAGTGATAATACTTTTTTATTGTTTTGTGTAAAAGTCAATGATTTCTTGAATTGTGCGTGTGCACACCGGGCAGAAGACGGGAACCTTGAGTGTGCGCATCATGCAGTTAGGACAAGGGCGGTACACTCCCTTGAGCACACAGCCGGCTCCCTCGTAGAGCCCCATTGTGCTTGTGTCGAGGTTGTCATCGCTCGTGTGCCGGGCAACAATTTTTTTGTCCTTGGGTAGCATTGATTTCCATTTAGAACCAAAATCAACGAGCGTAGTGATATTAGGGGCCCATGGTTCCACATCGAGAGGGTAGTCGTTGGGTTCCTCGCCTTCGTAGGCATACTCGTCGGCAAGTCCGGCAAAGGAGTGTCCAAACTCATGCACCAGCACCTCAATGAATAACTTGTGCTTGGTCATTAGAAGATTAAGGGTGTTATAAATGCCTCCGCCACCATAGCGGTCGGTGTTTACCATGGCAATGATGTGCTCATAGGGGGTGCCTGCCATGACATCGTGCATTTGCTTGATGCGCAGGGTGGTGAGGTAGCGTGCCATGCCGAAGGTGTCGAAACTTGACCCTATAGCGGTGTTGTGCCACACAACTTCCGATGGAATTGACGGTCCGCAATGTCGCGAGGGGGTGCACACGGCAGTGACGCGAAACCGTCCTCGCATGCTCTTGTAGGGCTCATAGCTGAAAAGGCCTTCCACACCCTTGCGGCAATCGGCGAGGTAGTCTTGCATCTGCTCTTGGGTATAGCCCTCGGCGACAAATGCCACGTTTATAGCTCGCGCAGGGTCGTCGGGCTCGTTGAGAACAACGTAGGGGGCTACATCGTTTTCTCCAATGCGACGAATGGTGCAATCGCGTGGCGACACGCTGTGCTTGATTGACGTGGTTACTTGCTGGCGGTTGTTGAATAATTTCACCTCTATAGTCACCGAGTCGCGTGGCATGGGAACTAGTTCTACACACTCAAAGGCTTTGGGTGACAGCTTGGCGTCATCCAGGTCGAGCCACTCCTGGAACAGCGTGCTGAAGGTGTGGTGATAAATCACTTCTCCAGTGGCGGCAAGGCGCATGGTGATGGTGGCGGCGCCATGCACGGGAATGTGGGTGAGGTTCTGTCGTTTACCCCACCATCCAGGCATGCGGCTCAAGCCGTCGAGAGCTATCAACTGGCTATGCAGGTTTCCGCTTAAGATGTAGTCGATGCGCAATGTGGAGTCGCAAAAGTATTGTTCAAATTTGTCTTGCGCGTTAGCCACAAGCGAGATACTCAGCGCCACGAGCCATGCGCTTAATTTTAGGCTTTTTATCATAAGAGGGGCTTATTTTGAACGAAGTTTTATAGTGCTGTTGAGGTAGCTCTTGTTGCCTTTCACGCGCAGGGTGATGTCGCCTGCCTGCTTGGTGGCTTGAACTACAACCACCAGCTGGCCATGGAAAAGCTTCATGCGTGGCTGGGTGAACACTTGCAGCGAGGTGGCGTCGCCATTGCATGCGCCACGGAATAGTCCGGCGCCTTCCACACTGAATTGCAAATCTTCATCGGCATTGGGCAACAGGGTGCCGTTCTTGTCGATTAAGCTCACGGTGATAAAGGCCAGGTCGTTGCCATCGGCTTGGAGAGTGGTGCGGTCGGCGTCGAGTTGAAGTTTACTAGGCTTGCCGGCTGTCTTTACACGTTTCTCACCAGCCTTTTTCCCATTCTCGTCATAGACAACCACCTTTAGTTCACCCGGCTCATACACCACATCTTGCCAGCGCAGGCGATATCGGTCGAGGTGCGACTTCGGGTCCTTGGTGATTTTGCCTTGGCTCTTGCCGTTGACAAAGAGCTCGGCAGTGGGGTAGTCGGTGTAGCAATACACAGGGGTCGCCTGTCCCTTGCGTTCGGGCCATGTCCAGTGTGGAAGCAAGTGGATTGTGTGGCTGTTTTTGTTCCAGTGGCTACGGTACAAGTAGTAGCGGTCCTTGGGAATGCCGGCGAGATCTACGATGCCATAGTAGCTGCTGCGTGAGGGCCAGTAAGCATCGTAGGGCGAGGGCTCGCCCAGATAGTCAAATCCTGTCCACACAAATTCTCCCAGAGTCCAGTCAAAGTCATCTTGCAGGCGCCAGTCGTCATCGGGCAGATTACTCCACCAGGGATGTTCCAGGTCGTAACTGCTGCACTGTCCATTGGGATAAGATGCTCCCACGGCAATCGTGTCGGGGAACATGTACTCGCCACGGCTGCTCACCGTCGATGCGGTCTCGCTACCTAGCACAAAGCCTTGTGGCAACAGTTTCACGCAGTCCTCGTAGCGATGCACTCGATAGTTGAAACCTGGCACGTCGGCTTGCAGTGCAAAGCCACTCTTGATGTCGGCGTCGGGGTTGTCCATGCCACAGGTCACCATGCGGGTGGGGTCGAGTGTGTGACACCACTGCACCAGTGCGGCATAGCGCTCGGCGCCTTCTTCTTTCCATTGCTCGGGAATTTCATTGCCCACACTCCACAGCACGATGCTGGGGTGGTTGCGGTGGTTCATGATGAGGTTGTAGATGTCTTTTTTCCACCACTCGTCCCAAAAACGGTTGTAGCCGTTTTTTACCTTGGGGTCTTTCCAGCAGTCAAAACTCTCGGCCATCACCATCAGTCCCAAGCTGTCGCACAGTTCCATTTGCCATGTCGAGGGCATGTTGTGAGAGGTGCGAATGGCGTCGGCACCCATGTCTTTCATTCTCTTTAGCTGGCGGGCTAGGGCAGCTTTGTTAAGGGCTGCTCCCAGGGGACCCAAGTCGTGATGCAGACACACTCCCTTGAACTTGCGCGTCACACCATTGAGCTGGAAGCCGTGCTCCTTGCTGAAGGCGATGGTGCGCACGCCCAGCTTGTCGGTGCGCGAGTCTACCACCTCTCCCTTGAGCTCGACGGTGGTGTGAACTTTATATAGATAGGGAGTCTCGGGCGACCACAGGTGGGCGTTGGCAAGTTTGAACTCAGCGCGGAAATTGCCATCGCTGGCGATGCGTCGCTGAGTCTCGGCAACGATGCTGCCATTGTGGTCGGTAATAGCCACGGTAACTACAGGATTTTCGCCAATCACACATCCGTTAAGCCGTGTGTCCATAGCGACAAAGGCGGTGTCATTCTCAATCTTGGTGGTTCTAAGCCAGGTGCCCCAGGTGTCGATTGCCACGCGACCGCTGGTAATGAGTTTTACCGGTCTGTACAACCCGGCGCCGGGATACCAGCGACTACTCTCTTCCACGTTTTTCAAGTGCACTTCAATGTCACATTTGCCGTCATTGGTGATGAAGGGCATAATGTTTACACGAAAGGCATTGTAGCCGTAGGCCCAGCGACCAGCTTCCACGCCATTGACATATACGATGGGCTCACTCATAGCGCCGTCGAAGAGTAGCTCGGCTCGCTCGGTGCCGGTGGGAAGGCTTAGACTGGTGCGGTAATATCCCTCACCTATCCAGGGCAGGGCTCCCGAGCGACCGCTGTGCTCGGTGGCTGTTTCCTCGCCATTTTCCTTGATAGCCACCACTTGCAGGTCCCATTTCTTGTCGAAGGGACCGCTAATGGCCCAGTCGTGAGGAATGGTCACTTCTTGCCAGTTGTGCTTGTCGCGTGAAAATTGCCAGTTGTCGCTGAGCTCCAGCACTTGTGTAACACCAGCATTGAGGCTCAAGCAGGTGGCAACAAGTGAGAGCAGTGATAAAACTCGTGATTTCATATTGTTCTTATTTAGTTTATTTATCATATTGTGAGTTGCAAAGTTAAGAAATGAATTTCAAGTGAGCAAAATTAAAAAAACAATTTAGTCGCAGGGAGGATGCTTGATGTTTTTTAAAAAGACAATTACGGACTAATGATTTGTGCATTAGAGTGGATTTATTAAGGACAATTGCTGGTGTAACGAATTTTATCAGACAATTACTAACAAAAATGCGATTAAGCGAGACAAAGTTTTAGCTTGCTAAAAAC
>CAMHQD010000015.1 GCA_946187345.1 uncultured Porphyromonadaceae bacterium
TTGGATGTTAGATGTTGGATGTTAGATGTTGGATGTTGGATGTTAGATGTTAGATGTTAGATGTTAGACTAAAATCTAAAATCTAAAATCTAAAGTCTCATCACTTGCCGCGCATCATGCTCAGCGGGTTCATCTTGCCCATCGTGCTCACCTTCTGCATCATCTTGCGCGTCTGCTCAAACTGCTTGAGCAAGCGGTTCACCTCTTGCAGCGTGGTGCCGCTGCCGGCGGCGATGCGGCGGCGACGGCTACCGTCGATAATCTCCGGACGGTGACGCTCGTCGGGCGTCATCGAGCGGATAATCGCCTCAACACCCTTGAAGGCGTTGTCGTCGATATCCAAATCCTTCACTGCCTTGCCCAGACCGGGGATCATGCCCAGCAAATCCTTGATATTGCCCATCTTCTTGATTTGGCCAATCTGCGCGAGGAAGTCGTTGAAGTCAAACTCGTTGCGAGCCATCTTGCGCTGCAACTTCTTGGCCTCCTCCTCGTCGTACTGCTGCTGCATGCGGTCCACAAACGACACGATGTCGCCCATGCCCAGGATGCGGTCGGCCATACCGGCCGGACGGAACGGGTCGATGGCCTCCATGCGTTCGCCGGTACCCACCCACTTGATGGGCTTGTCGACCACAGTGCGAATCGAGAGGGCCGCGCCACCGCGCGTGTCGCCGTCAAGTTTGGTGAGCACCACGCCGTCAAAGTCGAGGCGCTCGTTAAACTCGCGAGCCGTGTTCACGGCGTCCTGGCCGGTCATCGAGTCAACCACAAACAGCGTCTCGGTGGGACGGATGGCATCCTTGATGGCTTTGATCTCGCGCATCATCTGCTCATCGACAGCCAGACGGCCGGCGGTGTCGATAATCACCAGGTTGTAACCCATCTGGCGGGCGTGAGCGATGCCATGTTGGGCAATCTCAACTGGGTTCTTGCTCTCGGGCTCGCTATAGACGGGCACCTCGATTTGCTCGCCGATGACGCGCAATTGCTCGATGGCGGCGGGACGATAGACGTCACAGGCCACCAGCAACGGCTTCTTGCCCTGCTCGGCCTTGAGTTTGCGGGCCAGTTTGCCGCTGAAGGTTGTCTTACCACTACCCTGCAGGCCACTCATCAATATCACGGCTGGCGAGCCCTCGATGTTGAACGGAGCCTGCTCGCCACCCATGAGGGCGGTTAACTCATCGTGAACAATCTTCACCATCAGTTGGCCGGGCTTGAGGCTGTTGATGACGTTCGCGCCAAGGGCCTTGGCCTTGACGGTGTCAGTAAACTGCTTGGCGACCTTGAAGTTGACGTCGGCGTCAAGCAACGCGCGCCGCACCTCCTTGATGGTCTCGGCCACGTTAATCTCGGTGATGCGCGACTGGCCGCTCAGCACCTTGAACGAGCGTTCCAGTTTCTCGGATAAACTCTCAAACATATATTAGTCGTTAGTCGATAGTCGGTAGTCGGTATAAAGCAGCCACGAGGTGGCTGCACACCGAACGTTTTTAGTCGTTAGTCATTCCTCTAACATCTAAAATCTAATTACTCTCCACTCGCGAGGGTGTTGGTCGCGGGGTCGGGGAAGACGACCTGAGGCTCAAAGTCGCGAGCCTCATCGGGTGTCATCAGGGCATAGGCCATAATGATGATGATGTCGCCGGGCAACACGCGGCGCGCCGCGGCGCCGTTGAGACACACCGTGCCGCTGCCGCGCGGACCGGTGATGACATATGTGTCAAAACGCTCGCCGTTATTGTTGTCGACGATAAAGACGCGCTCGCCCTCCACGATGCCCACGGCATCCATCAGGTCACGGTCTAACGTGATGCTGCCCATATAGTTGAGGTTGGCGTCGGTCACCGTCACACGGTGAATCTTGCTCTTTAAAACTTGTATCAGCATGTCGGTTGGGTATAGGTGATGTTGTCAATTTCGCGCACGTCACCGCAATAGACGGTGATGCAGCCCACAACGTAGTCGCTGTCGTCCCAATTGGCGAGGCTCTGCAGGGTGCGTCCGTCCACGATGTCGAAGTATTCCACTTCCATCTCGGGCCACGCGTTGATTGTGGCCACAACCCAGTCGTGGGTCTGCCGCAGGGTGTGGTGCTTGGCAAACTCAAGGCTCGCCTTGAGAGTGCCGAAGATGGCGGGTGCGGCACGGCGCGTCTCGGGAGTGAGGCGCACGTTGCGGCTGCTACGTGCCAGGCCGTCGTCCTCGCGCACCACCGGGCAAGTGACAATCTCTATGGGCGTCTGCATCTGCTCCACCATGGCGCGGATAACAGCAATCTGCTGGAAGTCCTTCTCGCCAAAGTAGGCTCGTGTGGCCTGTGACATCTCGAAGAGTTTGCTAACCACCTGACACACGCCGTTGAAGTGGCCGGGGCGCATTTTACCCTCCATGACCTCCATCACGGGACCGAGTTCAAAGACACGTTTGTCGGGCTCGGGATACATCTCCCCCACCGTGGGCATGAACGCCACATCTGCACCGGCCTGCTCCAGCAGAGCGGCGTCGGCCTCAGCAGTGCGCGGATAGGTCTTCAGGTCGTCGGGGTTGTTGAATTGTGTGGGGTTCAGAAACACACTCACAACAACGATATCATTCTCACGGCGAGCACGTTCCACCAGCGAGAGGTGACCGGCGTGCAACGCGCCCATTGTCGGCACCAGGCCGATGCTCTTGCCCTGCTTGCGCAGCGGGGCCACAAAGTCGCGCAGTTTGTCTACGCGCTCAATAATCTTCATTGCTATATATTTTATTTTTAATCTGCTAAAAATCGCCGCAAAGGTACGAAAAATAACGCACAATTCATAATTAACTACTCTCATAACGCTTAGTAATCTAAGAATTCTAAGAAATCTAAGAATTCTAAGGATTACAAATGTTCCCCATCTTGTAGGGCCGGGCCTTGGCCTGGCCGCTCGGCCACATTGTCGCGCTTGACGCGGAACAGGGCGGCCACCGGATTAAGCAAAATCAGCGCTATCATCGCCGCCAGCCAGCCGTAGAACAGCCACAACAACTCCGCCTCGTCGTCCATGTCGCCGCCCAATGATAGTAGCGTCGATGACTTGTCACTCAACTGCTCTTCACCAATCGACGAGAGAGTGCGTTTCCACATCACCGTGCCATCGTGCAGCATCACCACAGCCGGATTACCACGCGCGAGCATCTTCACCTCGGTGTCCTCGGCACGATACATCGTGTAGTCGGCCAACGAGATGTCGTTCCACCGTTCCACCTCCAACTCGGTGGCCGGCGTGAGGCCCACCACGTTCGCGCCCTGTGAACGAGCCAGATCGGTGAGGCGGTTGAGCGTGTAGGTGTGGCCGATGCTCACGGTGGGCAGACTGGGGAAGAGCAGCATCACCACGTCATGGATGGTATCATTCAAGAGTTCGCTGCTCACGTCGGCACCGGTCTCCACATCGCGGATAGTGAACAGACGTGTGCCCTCGTCGGACGGCACTACGGTATCATTGCCTGGCAGTTTGTAGCGGTCCACAAAGGTCCACCCGGCCTCCTCATCGGGCAGGCTGTCGAGCGCGAAATCTTGCCGCACCCCATCCGCGTTCTCATAGATAAAGCGGTAGTCACCCTCGTCACCCTCGTCTGCACCGGTGGCCACAAGTTTGGTTCCCACAGGATAGGGCCTGAAGTCAAGCAACGGTTGCACGAAGTAGCCGCGCAGGGCAATTGCCACCGCCAGAGCCACCGCCAGCAGCGGCACGAGCCAGTGGAGGACCGGCCGATAGAGGCTACCGGCACGGCGGTTGTAAATAATCAAGAATGTCGTGGCAATGAGCAACAGCACGTTTTTGGCAAACGTCTGCCAGTTGGTGAGCACGAGCGCGTCTCCAAAGCAACCGCAGTCCGGCACAGCGTCGGTCACCGCCAGCCACAACGTGAGCGGCGTCATCACCGCCAGCATGGCCATCGTCAGCCACGGCGCCACCCGGCGATGGGCGCCCACAATGAGCATCACGCCCAGCATAAACTCTGTTGCGGCAAGGGCTATGGCACCCACCAGCGCCAGCCCTGTCAGGCCCTCCAGCCCCAGAGCCATCAGATACTCGGTAATCTTGTAGTAGCCGCCGTAGGGGTCGATGGCCTTTACAAAACCCGAGAAGGCAAATGTGCCGCCAACGAGCACGCGCACGGCAACCACCGCCACGCGCCACCACCACACCTGGGCCTTTGTCGCTGCCATCACCGCGCCGGTTCAGGGGTCGCAAGCCCCAGTTTGATCAAAGCAAACACGGCATAGTTCACCATGTCTTGATAATTGCTGGCAATGCCCTCGCTAACGAGCGTCGTGCCATCGTGATCCTCAATCTCCTTGACGCGCTGCAACTTGGTGAGAATAATGTCAGCAAAACTGCTCACACGCATATCGCGCCACGCCTCGTCATAGTCGGTGTTCTTAGCCAACATCAAGTCACGCGTGGCGGTGATGTGCCGATCATATAGCGCCAAAGCCTCATCGGCACTGATGTCAACCTTGTCGGCATAGCCACGCTCAAGTTGTATCACACCCATGACACCATAGTTTACAATAGCGATGAACTCCGGCACGATTCCCTCGCCCACCTTGGTCTGGCCGCTTACCTGCAACTGGCGGATGCGCTTCGCTTTGATGAAGAGTTGGTCTGTCACCGTGGCCGGACGCATAATGCGCCATGATGGGCCATAGTCTTTCATCTTGTCGATAAACACACTGCGGCAGCACGCCACCACAGCATCATATTCCTTTTTCGTTTCCATCACGTACTCTCTCTACTCTCTACTCAAAAACTTTTGGGCGTCAAGCGCGGCGCGGCAACCATCGCCAGCGGCGGCGATTGCCTGGCGATAGTCCGGATTTGCCACGTCACCGGCGGCAAACACGCCCGGCACGCTCGTTGCCGTGGAGTGAGGCGCGGTGACGATATAGCCCGCCGGATCAAGGTCCACCTGACCGGACAGGAAATCTGTGGCCGGCTGGTGACCGATGGCCAAGAAGAAGCCGTCGATGGGCAAATCAAAACGCTCCTCACGCGGTTCACCGCGATGGCGCACGAGGTGGGCACCCTGCACACCGCCGTCGCCGTAAAGGCCCTCAGTGTTGCAATTATATAAAATCTCGATGTTAGGAGTCTGCTCGACGCGCTCGCGCATCGCCGCACTGGCACGCAAGTAGTCCTTGCGAACGATCATATACACTTTCGAGGCCAAATGGCTCAGGTAGTGAGCCTCCTCACAGGCGGTGTCGCCGCCGCCCACCACTGCCACCATCTTGCGGCGGTAGAAGAAGCCGTCGCAGGTGGCGCAGGCACTCACTCCCAGGCCGGCATACTTCTGCTCATCGGCCAGACCGAGGTACTTGGCGCGCGCGCCAGTGGCGACAATCACGGTGGCGGCGGCAATCTGCTCGCCACTGTCGAGCGTAGCCACAAACGGGCGCGAACCCAGGTCAACCGATGTTACCGAGCCTTGCCGCACGTCACCGCCAACGTTTATCACTTGCTGTCGCATGTCACTCACTAACTGCGTGCCATCCACGCCGGTGGGAAAACCGGGAAAATTCTCGATGGTGGTGGTTGTGGTAAGTTGGCCGCCGGGCTGGATGCCTTCCAGCAAAATGGCGGACACAGCGGCACGTGCCATATAGATTGCGGCGGTGTAGCCCGCGGGGCCGCCGCCGATTATCAAGCATTTCGTCTCTGTCATCTTGGTAATATTCTAAATTATTTGTTATTTCAACTGCAAAGATACCAAAAATTATTCATAACACATATAATAATACTTCGGTAAAAAATGAAAAAGTGCTATAAATCATTGTTTCGCGTCTATTTCAGTCTATAACGACGTCTATTTTCGACATTTTTTATTTTAGACGTGAATTGACGTTGTCATAGACGTGAATTGACGCTAACTTCTAAAAATTTCCGAAGTAGTAATATAATAAGCAGCGCATAATTTTGGAAGTTCACACTTTTTTGGTAATTTTGCGGTTGCTTGTATTTACAACGACTGTGAAAACCTAAAAACAAAACCTGATATGGACATAGCAATCTTCACTCTGACAAGCGCACTGCACGACGAACAAGCCGTGGGCGCGACAACGGCGGCGTTCCTCACGGCGCTGCGCATCCCTTACAATCTATGTGGGGCTGACTATGGTGAGTACGGCTCGCATGATCTCAACCTGATTTTTGTGCGCACGGGCGGCACCGAAGGTATCTTCCGCGACCTGCTGCCGCAACTGCGCCAGCAGAGTTCGCAACCCATCTACCTGCTCACCAACGGGTCGAGCAACTCGCTGGCGGCATCAATGGAAATCTTGAGTTACCTGCGGCAGCGAGACATCGCCGGCGAGATTCTCCACGGCAGTAACAGTTACGTGGCGCAGCGCATCGCCGAACTTGCCGCCACCGGTGCCGCACGACGCAAACTGCGCGGACAGCGGCTGGGCATCATCGGCGCGCCCAGCGACTGGCTCATTTCAAGTTTGGTGGACCGCAACGAGGTGAGAAACAAACTGGGTATCGACCTGATTGACATCAATATGGACGAGTTGATAGCCCTGCACAACTCAATATCCGTGCCAACAGCCGTGAACGTTGCCGCGCCGGTGCCTAATGACGAAATCCGCTTGGCTCTGCCCGGTGCCGAGCGCATCTACCTCGCCCTGAAACAAATAGTGGAGCGATACAAACTGAACGGGCTTACGATACGCTGTTTTGACCTGCTCACGGCAGTGCGCAACACCGGCTGCCTCGCATTGGCGCGCCTCAACAGCGAGGGCATTATCGCCGGATGTGAGGGCGACATGCCGGCCATGCTCAGCATGGCCATCGCGCAGGCTGTGACCGGCTGCACCGGCTTCCAGAGCAACCCGGCACGCATCAACCCCGAAACGGGCGAAATCCTGATGGCCCACTGCACCATTCCATTCAACATGGTGGACCGCTATGAGTTGGACACTCATTTCGAGAGTGGCATCGGCGTGGGAATACGCGGTTTCCGGCACTCGGGACCGGTGACGCTGTTCAAGGTGAGCGGGAACCTGCAGCGCTGCTTCGCCGCCCAGGGCTCGCTGGAGCAATGCGGCTGCGAGGCCGACCTGTGCCGCACCCAGATGTCAATACGCCTCTACGACCGCCAGCAGGCCCGCTACTTCCTCACCGACCCCATCGGCAACCATCACATCGTTGTACCGGGCCACGTGGCCAACACCTTGCGCGCCGTCATCAGTTAACACGCCATTGCTTCACGGGGACGGTTCTTGTGCTTCACGGGGACGGTTCTTGTGCTTCATTTACTGAAACACAAGAACCGTCCCCATATGGCAATTCATGGCGATTCGTGTTTAATTTTTCGACGGTCTCATTGTTGCTCGTGGGATGTCGCCGCGTCTGGCGAGCCTATCTTCACCTTCATCTCGTCGAAGCCCTTGCCGAAAACGCCGCTCACCTTGGCCTGGGTGATGAACGCCTCGGGGTCGGTGCGCTTGATGATGCGCATCAGGTGGACGCTCTCAAGCCGGCGGCACATCACCATCACAATCTTCACCTCCTGCTTGCTATACCATCCCATGCCCGAGAGCACCGTGCAGCCGCGGTGCGCCTCATTGTTGACGGCGTTGGCGATATCTTCCCACCGCTTGGAGATAATGAAAAACTGGTAACTTTGCCGATTGTTATTGATCACCCAGTCGGCGGTGAAAGAGTTGATAATCATGAAGATGAGAGCAAACACGATTTTGTCGATGCTATGGAATAGCGCGTAACTCGAACAGATTATCACCATGTCGGTGTATAGCATCATGCGGCCAAATGAGATGGTGGTGTGCTTGGTGACCACAGCGGCGATAATGTCAGTGCCGGCCGTGCTGCCGTTGTTGACAAAGACGGTGCCGATGCCAACGCCACACAGCAATGCGCCGATGATGATGTTCATGAATGGCTGTTGAGCGACGATTGGCTCGGGAAAAAGTGGCTGCATCACGCCGATATAGAATGTGGCGAGCGTGGCGCCGACGATGGTGCGAATGACGAACTGCTTGCCCACGGTGCGGAATGCGACGGCCAGCAATGCGGCATTGATGAGATAGTAGGTGACGGCCACGTTCCAGTCAAAGGCGAAATACAGTAGCGACGACAGACCGGTGACGCCGCCGGTAACAACCTTCTCGGGCAGTATAAAGGCGGTGAAGCCAAACGCGTAGCAGGCCAGACCCAGCGCAATCATCAGGTAATCGTGGGCCATCGACAGTATATTTTTGCTCACTGACATTTTTTTGGGTTGATTGATGGCACAAAATTTGCATTTGTGCGGGAAAAATTATAATTTTACGGCTTGAAAAAATTTTTAAGAGCCTTAAAACATTTTTTTATTGCCTATGATCAAATCATTACTCGGATCAACGATTGCCGTGGGTCTCACCGCATGGATTATGAGTGCCGGAGTGCACATTGTGCCGTGGTGGCACGCCATTTTTGTCGCCATCGTGCTGGGCGTAATCAACGCGCTGGTGCGTCCTGTCGCCAAAATATTAGCCTTGCCGCTGACTGTTATTACGCTGGGGTTGTTCATCCTTGTAATCAACGCGCTGATGGTGATGCTATGCGCATGGTTCCTTGACTCGTTCACCGTCGACGGCTTCTGGTGGGCGCTCGGGTTCAGCCTTGTGTTGAGCGTGATGACCTGGCTAGTGAATCTCATCTTCGGCAAGTAATCGGGCCTCCCCCCCACCCCTCCTAAAGGAGGGGAGTTGGCAATTGCGAAACCAGACACCCCTCCTTCAGGAGGGGATGGGGGAGGCCTCCACATCAGTCCTCAAAGGGGATTGCGTTGCGGCGCGTGCTCTCGATGCGGCGATTGCGCCAGCAGTTACGGCATAGCGCCACATACTTGTCATCGCCGCCAATCTCCACCTGGTCGCCGGCCATCACGATGTTGCCGGCACGGTCGATGCGCGCGTTAATGATAGTCTTGCGGCCACAGGAGCACGTGCTCTTGATCTCGTCGATGCTGTCGGCCAACTCAAACAGACGCCGCGAGCCCTCGAAAAGGTTGCTCTGGAAGTCGGTGCGCAGGCCGTAGCACACCACGTTGATGCCGAAGTCGTCGACCAACCGCGCGAGTTGGTCGATTTGCGACGCTTTGAGGAACTGCACCTCGTCGATGAGGATCCAGTCCTTCTTGATACCGTCGCGACCAAACATGGCGCATAGCGTCACATAGAGGTCAGTGTCGGGATAAATCCACTCGCAGCGGCGCTCGATGCCGATGCGTGAACGTATCACGTTGTCGCCCTCGCGGTTGTCGATAATGGGTTTCATGCACAGGTATTGCATGCCGCGTTCCTCAAAATTGTAGGCCTGAGTGAGCAGCAACGCGGTTTTAGCGCTGCCCATCGTGCCGTAACGGAAGTATAGTTTGCCTTGTCGATTCATTGTCTATCGATTTTTGCACAAAAGTACAAAAAAAGTATGAAGTATGGTACAATTGTAGGCAAATCAAAGGATAACCCTATAGGAGGTCAGACGGTGGGCAGGGAGATGCCGTCGAGTTGGCGGTAAAGGTTGAGGGCGTACACGTCGGTCATAGCGCTGATGTGGTCGAGCACGGCCTGCACCTTCTCAAAAGTGGTGGGCGCGTGGACGTCATACTGCTGCGGGAATTTGTTCAGCAACAACTGTGAATAGTTGCGCTCGGGGTGCAACACAGCCTCGATGAGTTTGTCGAGCAGCAGCGTGATGATGCGGCTGCCTGCCAGGTCGATGTCGACAACATAGCCCGCGCGATAGAGGCGGCGATAGGCCAACTCGCTGCAACGCGCGTAACCCGCCGCCGCGCGCTCGCCGATGTTCTCGATGAGTGTACCGTTGAACTCGCCCGCGAGTATCTCGGCCTCATGCTCGGCAAACACCGTGGCGCACTCCCTCACCAACAGTCCCACCACACATGAACGCAGGTAGCCCACTTTCTCGTTGGGGTCGTCAACAAGGGTCATCACCTGCCGCATGTGGGCACGACGCTCGTCGTCAAAGAATGCGAGCAACAGTTCGATGGTCTCGTCGGTGCCGATGAGTTTGAGTTTGTGGCCGTCCTCAATATCCATCACCTGATAGCAGATGTCGTCGGCAGCCTCAACAAGGTAAACCAACGGGTGGCGGCACCAACTGTCGGCCGACAGTTGAAGCAGTCCCAGTTCGCCGGCGATGCGGGCAAAGGTGTCGGCCTCGGTGGTGAAAAAGCCGAATTTGCCGTGACCCTCGCCGGCGTGGAGCGATGAATAAGGGTACTTGACAATCGAGGCCAGCGTGCTATAGGTCATCGCGAAGCCGCCGGGACGGCGTCCGTTGAAGCGGTGCGTGAGGGTGCGCAGCGAGTTGGCGTTGCCCTCAAAGTGGACCAGGTCGGCCCACTGCGCCTCGGTGAAGTTGCCGCGCAGTTCGCGCCCGCGGCCCTCGACGAAATACGCGCCGATGGTTTTCTCACCCGAGTGGCCAAAGGGCGGGTTGCCCAGGTCATGGGCCAGACAGGCGGCCGCGACTATCTCGCCGATAGCCGGCAGACGCTCCCCCGCCGGTGTGCCCTGATAGCGCGGCAGCAGCCGCTGCACCACCTCGCCGGCCAGCGAACGGCCCACGCAGGCAACCTCGAGACTATGCGTCAAGCGGTTGTGTACAAAGATGCTGCCCGGTAGCGGAAACACCTGAGTCTTATTCTGCAGCCGTCGGAACGGCGACGAGAATACCAGTCGGTCGTAGTCGCGCTCAAACTCGCTGCGCACGCCGCCCTTATTATCATCGTGGACATTCTCCATGCCCAACCTTTTGTCACAAATCAATCGGTTCCAATCCATAATATAAAGATAATATAGAATAAATGTAGGGACACAATTTATTGTGTCCGCCACGCCGTATTCGCATTGCAATGGATGTAGGGACACAATTTATTGTGTCCACCCTTGTGAGGCACATGGACACAATGAATTGTGTCCCTACAAATCTCAACATTATTCCTCATTATTGAATATATCATCTTTCCAACGTTGTGGATTATTTGTTATATATTCATGAATCATATTGAACGACCGTTCATCTCTAACAATATGATCATGATATCTACCCTGCCACGAAAAACGACTGTTTATCGAATGTATCTGATAAGAAATCCTAGATTTAATCTGACGAATGAGGACAGACAACGTACCTGCCCAATCCCTAAAAAAAGCATTCTCTTTATCGATATCATTTGCTCGGGCATTTCGTGGAGTTTTATCTACACTTATTCCCAACAACAAATGAAGATGGTTGGGCATAACAACATGATTATATAACTCAACAAACTGGTACATAGTTGGTATTGCTATAAGATTTTCGCTAGTAATCATTCCTTCTGGAGAAAGACACATTATATTATCACGAACCTGCCCAAAAAAGGGTAGTCTATTATGTGTTACAATGGTAACGAAATATATTCCGCCTCCATAATCATGCCACGGAGCACGTGGTGATTTTCTTTCGTGATATTGCATCATTATAGATTTTTCGGATAAACAATGATAGAGTTTTAAAGTAGTAATAGTTTTGTATATCAACGTTTTGTATGGACACAATTTATTGTGTCCATATGCCTCAGGGGGTGGACACAATAAATTGTGTCCCTACATCGTAGGTTCAGGATTTGCCATTCGGGCTTGGACTGGGGAGTTTCTCGATGAGCGAGGGGTGGACAAAGGCGGTGGCGACTGTCACCAGACCGGCGATTGACACCACCACGCGTCGGTCGCCCTTGACGCGCAGCAATACCCCCTCGGCACCGGCAAACAGGCCGGCGACAATCTTCACGCGGTCGCCACGCTGCAACGCCTGCTCGTTGGGCTGCAAATAGACGACATCCTCGCTGCCGCTACCGGCCACAGCGATAAAACTCGCCATCTGGCCGTCCGGAATCACGAGTGGCGCGTGACGCTCACGATCCATCACATAGCGCACGGGCAACTCTGTGTGTTGCTTATATTCCGTCAGCCAAGCGCGTGTGCAGCGGACAAAGACCAGGTTGTGGACCGACGGCACTTCACGCTTCACCAGCCGCTCCCCCACCATTCGCTTCACCACACGCATCGGCACGAAGCAACTCACGCCCAACTCATCGAGTTCGGCCTTCACCTTCATCTCGCGACAGTAAGTCACCCTGATGGCAAACCATTGTTCTTTACCGTTACCTTCCATTATTCGAATACAAAGGTAATAAAAAAAAACGAATTAAGAACTATACTCCAGGCAAACCCACTCCTACTTTGAACGCAATTATCGCCTAAGGCGCAGTGTACATAATATTCTTATTGCGAGCCATCACCGAAGGCGATGACCAAAGTGGAAACCCCGCCATGAGCGGCAACGCCGCGAATGGTGGGGCTGGCAGCGAATGGTGGGGGCTGGCAGCGAATGGTGGGGCTGGCAGCGATGCGTCTCAGAAGCCATCGCCGAAGGCGATGACCAATGTGAAACCCCCACCATGATTGGCGAAGCCATGAATGGTGGGGCTTGCCGCAACGCGACACCATAGTTCCTCGAAGAGGAACACTATTCTGTCACATCATGATATTCTATAGAAGCCAATTTGCAGAAACGCATCAACTCATCTTCCGCATTGAGCCCAGCGTGGTGCTCTTCCTGATTTTTAATGTAACTGATAATGCGCGTACGGTCAGAGGCAGAGCAACTGAAGACGGCGTACTCGCGTCCCCATCCATCAAACATCGGATATTTCTCCCGATGAGTTTTTATATAGTGAGTGGCTCCTAACTTAAGGTCATGCACGATGTCTGAGAAGCATATAGTTGGGGTGACTTCGATTAAGAAATGAATGTGGTTACCCATACCATTTATTATTACAGGACGGCAGCCACGCTTCACAATGATGCCGGCCATATAACTATATAATTCGCCTTTGAACGAATCGGTGATGGTCATTTTGCTGTTTTTTGTGCGAATGACCAGATGGTAGTATAATGCTGATAGACTCATGTCGCAAAATTACAAATAATCTGTGAGATAGACAAGACTTCGGGAAGTGTTCCTCATCGAGGAACTACATCGTGGCACATTCGTCAGTACCCCCACCATTCATGGCTGCGCCAATCATGGTGGGGTTTCCACGGTGGGTATCGCCTGCGGCGATGGCTTCGGGGTCGCGTCGCGGCAGACCCCAGCATTCATGGCTGCGCCAATCATGGTGGGGTTTCCACGGTGGACATCGCCTGCGGCGATGGCTTCGATGTCGCGTCGCGGCCGACCCCACCATTCGCGGCAGGCCCCACCATTCATGGCTGCGCAAATCATGGTGGGGTTTCCACAGTGGACATCGCCTTCGGCGATGGCTTCGGCGTCGCGTCGCGGCCGACCCCACCATTCGCGGCCGACCCCACCATTCATGGCGTCGCCAATCATGGTGGGGTTTCCACAGTGGACATCGCCTGCGGCGATTTACCTTGAACGACCAAAAGACAAGAACTGAAAAACGCCGGGAATTTTCGAGAGAAAACAGAGAGCCCCCGCAGCACTCCGGCTGCGAGGGCTCTCGGCGTTAACGCTCCGTCTCCCTCTCTTTGTAGGGCCTGGCCTTGGCCTGGCCGCTCGGGGGGAGGAGGACTACTTCAGCACTTTGGCAACGCGGACGGTGCCGTCGGTGAGGGTGGTGACGACGATGTTCAGACCCGCGAACGGTTCGCTGCTCATCTGGCCGGCGGCGTTGATGTAGCGCACGCTCTGCACATCGCCGGCGGCGATGATGTCGTCTATACCGGTCGTGATATCCTTGACGTCGATCACCTGGCCACGCAGGTTCTGATAGGCGTCAGCGTCGCCGGAGGCGATGCGGCGCGGAGCAACACTCCAGCGCTCGGCAAGTTGGACACACACCTCCACCTTGTAGAGTGAGCCCTCGTCAAGGTTGAGCGTGCCGTAGTTGTCGCCCAGCAGGATCAGGCTGCGGCCTTTCTCCTTGGTGCCGGTGGTGCCGCTATAACCGCGCAAGGTGGGCACACCGTTCTCGAGGAAATAGTAGCCATAGAAGTTGACCACCTCGCCGGCTGCCGGCATACGCTCCCACACTGCAGAAGCACTACTCTGGGTGGTCCAATCCTGACCGAGGTAGAAGTCGGCAATCGAGTAGGTGATCTCGGCCGTACTCTCGCCACACTCTGTCAGCGTGAACAGCGGTGCCGTCGTGCTGCCGTTGAACGAGCCGTTGAGCAACGTAATCTTGTTGCCCACCTTGAAGTTGTCGCCGCTCTCCACCTTGATAGGCAGCCAGTCGGTGCCGTTGGTGGCGTAGGCCATGTTGTTCAGGACGGCCACGATGATCAGGTTGTCGCTGATGGTGTAACTGCCGCTCTCGCTCTTGAGCACCTCGGCGAGCGACGTGCCGGCCGGCAGGACAACCTCCTTGTGGTTACTCTCGCTCTTGGTGTCGTCAACATAGTTGGCCTCCACATAGAACTCGTAGGTCGCGCCGGGCGTCAGACCCGTCACGGTGTACTCCTTGTCGGTGATACCCGTCACGGTGAGTCCGCCATCATCGGCATCGCCCTCGGTGGCGACCTCGCGGCGCGGCGCACCGGCCGAGCCACTGACTAACTTGTACAGTTGAATGGCCTTTTGCGCGGTATATGTACTTGACTTATAGTAGCGGAAGCGCATGGCGTTTGACGCACTATTAAAGCGCAGATGAGCACCACCGCTACTCACAATATTGGCGTTGCCGCTTTCGATACTCACCGTGTTGGTATAAGCAGTCGAAGTGCTTGAATTGAGGCCGTTGGTATCACTTGTTTCACCGATGTAGTAACCGCTTGCACTCTTGAGAGTGTTGGCTGAAGCGTCATAAGTAAACGATGCGGCATCAACTGTTGCGTTGGACGCAATCTTGTTGTCTACAATAGTGACAGAAATATAGTTATTATTCGCATCCAAAGACGAAAGACCTCCATTAAATGCAACGCCTTCTTCTTCAGAAACGATGAGATACGTGCCGCTGGTCAGGTTGCTTGACGAAGTCACTTTTACATACTCGGGGTCGCCGGTCGGTGTCGGGTCGGCAGTCTTGTTGACGTAGAGGGTGTAGTCGCGGACGTTAGCGGCCGGGGTGGCGTCGGTCCACACGGCCTTGAAACTCGTGGTGGTGGCGTTGACGGCCTCCGCCATCACGGGAGCGGCCTTCTCAAGGACGGCGCTGCCGCTGAGTTCGACACTCACCGCCTCGGCGCCGTCGCTGGTGAGCGTCACGGTGGCGGTGTGGTTGCCGAAGGCCGTGGGGGCGTAGGTCACGGTGACCGTGGCACCCTCGGCGGCATCGGCCGCACTGATGGTGGTCGGCGACACGGTGAACATACCCTCGCCAACGGCCACGGTGACATCACCTGTCAAGTTCGTGCCGGTCACGGTGAACGTCTGCTGCTCGGTGGCACCGGTCGTGACGTTGGTGAACGCCAGGGCCAACGGCTCTACGACCAGGCGCGGGTCGCTGCTCTCTTCGAGCGTCACCTCCTCAACGTTGCTCCACTCGCTCTCGGTGTCGTCGCTATAGACCGTCTTCACCTTGAACTCGTAGGTCGCGCCGGCGGTCAAGTCCTCAACGGTGTAGAACTTGTCGGTGATACCCGTCACCGTCAGGCCGCCGTTGTCGGCATCACCACTGGTAGCCACCTCGCGACGCGGCGCACTCAGTGCGCTGCTGGCATCGCCGGCATAGATAGTGACGTTCTTGAGATAGATGCGCTTTCCGCTCGCAGAACATTCAACGGTTGCTTGCAGAGAAGACAAGTCACTCTCACCACTTATATCAACAACTTTGACGTAATCAACATAGGAGTCTGACAAGGAGAATGTTTCGCTATACGATCCTAATGTTAACTTCATTGAACTATTATCAGTACCATAATACTTGGCGTTGACAACAATCGTTGCTTTAGTATAACCCGTGAAATTAAAACTCGGGCTTGTGAGCACACACGATTGCTTACCCGATCCCAATTGTGTTGCGCCCTCGGTATTATTTACAGCTGCGTAGCCTGAAGTCTTGTTCCATTGGCTATTCACTCCAGATGCAAAACTATAGTTTCCGAGTTGTTCGTAACTCGCGACGGGCTCGTCGCCGCCGGAGGTCTTGTTGACCCAGAGGGTGTAACTCTTGACTTTGGAGGCGTTGGTCTCGTCGGTCCACACGGCCTTGAACGAACTGCTGGTGACGCTTTGGGCAGTGAGCATCAC
The DNA here is from genome assembly GCA_946187345.1 of uncultured Porphyromonadaceae bacterium. GTDB lineage: Bacteria > Bacteroidota > Bacteroidia > Bacteroidales > Muribaculaceae > Sodaliphilus. Next base: position 16,266 of record CAMHQD010000015.1, read on the forward strand.
GGGGGCGAACAACTGCCAGTCGGCAATACCGGTCAAATTGACGGTAACATCCTCGGCGCCGTCGCTCGACAGCGTCAACGTGGCACTGTGTGCGTCGGCCGTCGTCGGCGTGTAAGTCACCGTGAGGGCGTACTCGCCATTAGTGAACGCGCTCGCCGCGATGGTCGCCGGCGCGCTGAACATATCGGCATCGTCGCCGGCAATGGTCACCGTCACGTCGCCGCTGAGGTACTCGCCGAGCACCGTGAGCGTCTTGTTGTAGGTGCCGTCCACGTAGTTGTCGCCGTCAAACTCAAGGTCTTCGGCAGCCAGCGTCGGAGTGTGCGGGCCGTCGTCCAGAGTCACCTCCATGACGTTGCTCCACGCGCTCTCGTCGGCCTCGGCACGGTCGGTATAGATAGCCTTCACCTTATACTCGTAGGTCGCTCCGGCGGTCAGTCCCGTCACCTCATACGACTTGCCCGTGATGCCGGTGATGGTGCGCACGCCCGTGTCGGCATTGCCCGTGTCGCTCACGGCGCGGCGACGCTGCACGGCACCTGCCGTCGTCGTCTGCTCCCACGTGAAAGTGATGTTATCAAGATACATCGCGCCGCTATTCGAGCGGACACCGATATAAGCGTAGTCACCGGTGATGGTCAGTTCAGTCTGGGAGTCACTTGCGATGCTTCCGAGTTTAGTAGCCGACGTGTTATATAGGTCAGAGGGAGATGAGAATGCGGTGTTTGAGCCGTAAACGTCAAGGGTTCGTCCGCTTGTATTTGAGTTCCAGACAACAGACACTTTCCTAATCTTGCCACCGGAAGTAGTGCTCACAATACCTGAAGTGCTATTGTTGGAACGCAATTGGATTGCATTATTGCCACCGGCAGAGTTACCTGCATATTTTGCACCGGAAGTTCCGGACTTGTTTGACCAATCTGTATAAGAAGTGCCTGTAACACCAATGCTGGAATAAGTCAGTTCATCGTCAACGGTCGAGGTTGTCGTCTCGGCCTTCTTGCTGATTTGCAGGGTGTAACTCGCTACGGCCTCGGCGTCGGTCTGGTCGGTCCACGTGGCGGTGAAAGCACTTGTGGTGACACCGGTGGCATCCTGCATCACGGGGTTATAGGTGTCCAACGGAGCCAACGTGGCAGTACCCGTCAGGGTGCAGGTCACCGGGTCGGCGCCGGTGCTGTTCAGCGTCAGCGTGGCGGTGTGGGTGCCGGCAGCCATCGGGCTGTAGGTCACCGTGAGGGTTGCCTCGCCGTCACCGCCGCTATCAATAGTGATAGGACTGGTGCAGGTGAACATCGATGAGTTGGTACCTGTGATGGACGCGGTGATGTTCGCGCTCAAATCCTCATACATAATACCGACATCGGCGGTCGAACTCTGCCCGACAAACGCGGTAAACGATTTGGTCTCGTCGGCCACAATCAGCGGCTCGGGGTCGGCGGCAACGGTCTTCACCGTCATCACGTTGCTCCAAACGCTCTCGCTGTGGTCGGCATCGCTTGTGGCGGGCACCGCCTTCACCTTGAACGTGTAGTTCTGGTCATCGGCCATATCCGTCACAGTGTAACTCGTGCCGGTAATGTCGGTAATCGTCTTGGTGGTCACCCCGGCGCGACGCGGCGCCGAACTGCTGCTGCCACCGAGTTTATAGAGTTGAATTGCTTTCTGACTGGAATACGATCCAGACTTATAATAACGGAAACGTTCCTGGCCACTACTGGCATTATATCGCAGATAAGCGCCGCCGCTACCTACGATATTAGCATTACCATCGCTAAATGTGATTGTGTTAGTATAAGCAGTGGAAGTGCTGGAATTCAAAGAATTGGAATTAGCGGTCGCTCCAATATAGTAACCGCTGGCACTTTTTAGTGTTTTGGCGGTTGCATCGTAGGTAAAGGCTGCTGCATTCGTCGTTGCATCGGCAGCAATCTTGTTGTTGCTGACTGTGATGGATATTGTATTGCTCGAAACGTCCAACGATGTCAACCCACCATTAAAAGCGAGACCGCCCTCCTCATACACAATTAAATATTGTCCACTTGTCAAATCGCTGGTCGAGGTTACCTTGACATATTCAGTTCCAGTCGTGCTACCGCCACCGGAGGTGGGGTCGATTTGCAACTCGTAGGTCGCGGCACCGGTCACGGCAGTCCAGCTGGCGGTCCAGCCGTCGGTGGTGACAGCGGAGGCGTCGTCGAGCACAGGCGCGTCAAGCGGCGTCGTGCTACCCTTCATATACCAGAACGAGACACTCTTGTCGCTGCTGTTGATGTAAATGTCGGTCAGCGGCTGATTCATCGTGCCGGCTCCGCCGGTGGTGGAGGCTAACGAACCGCTCGCATACATATTCAACTTGGCGGCCGGCGTACTGGTATTGGTCAACTCGTGGTTGCTCTCGCCAAAGCAGTCGGCATTCTCATTGCTCGTGCTGAGTTCATTGTCGGCGGGAATGATGGTAAACAACTGCACCGCTTTGTCGTTGGGTGAGTTGGCCGTCCAACGGCTCTCCATGTAAGTGAGGTGAGTCACCAACATACCCTCATCTTCAATGTACGCGTCCCAACCCTGCTTCACGCGGTTCTCGAGGTAGTAGCACTCGGCGCTGTTCAGCGGACTGGTAACCTTGATTGCCATGTCGTTGCCATTGTTCCACACGGGCAGGGTGTACTGCGTGTTCTCAACGGGAGTGACAGGTGTGTGCCAACCCATGAACTCTTTCTCGTAGGCGTTGTAACCAATCGGGCAATAACCGTTGTTGTTATACGAGCCACTACACATAATATCCCAGTAGCCCATGCCGTAGTAGCCATTCTTATAGGTCGTCTCATAAAAGTCGGGCAGACCCATCACGTGACCGAACTCATGGCAATAGGTTCCCACGCCGTCAAGCGATGTGCCGCTATCGCTGCTGCCGTTGATCTCGTTGAATACACCGAAGGCATCGATGGTCACGCCGTTGCGTGTACGCGTTCCGGTTCCGTCTCCGTAGTAGGCACCGCTTGACAACGACCACTGCATAGGCCATATAGAATTAGGCACAGTATTCGATGCCTGAGCCTCGCCAACGCCGGCATAGATAACAATCACAACGTCTGCTTTATTATCGTTGTCGTTGTCATAGTTTGTCCAGTCAATGTCGTTGCCGGCCTTGTCAATCGCCTCACCGACCATCGTGGCAACGCCCACATCATTACCGCTGCTATCATTAGCACCGTATGTGGCACGGGTGCCGCTAAGCGTGTAAGGGCCGTAAAACTCAAACTGCGGAGTGAACATCCTGTTGCTCTGGTCTTTGAAGTAACGCAGGGCACTGAACTTGCTGGTTGACTCGCTCGTATATGCCTCCCGGATTTGCGCCTTGGTGTTTGAAAAACTCTTGTCGGAATATTGGACAAGAAGCACCGGCACGCGGGGTGAGCCAACTGTCGCGACCTGGGCATTACCGGCCGCCTTGCGTCGGCCGTCTGTGGTAACGAGTGACGGCATTGATTTGGCGAAAGCCGGCTTAGCCATATTGCGAGCAGTATTCTCGCGACCGGCCTTGACGCGCGGCGACTTTGCCATAATCGCCTTGGCCGACATCTGCGATGCGTTGATATTAAGATATGACTGCTCGCCGAGGCCACGTTGACCGGGCTCATGAGCAATAACAGAACTAGCACCTGTTGCGGTGCGATAAACCATGTCGCCGTTTGCCGCCTCAATCACGGGTTTGCCATCGGTTGTCACCCATGAGTGGTGCCACTCATCGCCCACCATGTGGAGGGTGATGGAAGTGCCGTCGCTCTGCATGACAGTCCTGTTTTGACCCGGTTTGGCGGGGACGGCAGAGGCGGCGACCCAGGTGAGGGCGACCGCCAATGCGGTTGTCAGGATTTTTCTCATAAAGAGTTGAATTGATTGTTAATTAGGTTGTTATTAGGTATAAATTATTTTAACTCACCGTTGAAGTTACAAAAGTACTACATTTTTTTGAAATTCCCTCATTTTTAACATTTTTATTCAAATTGTTGCAATTTTGTTACAAGTATGAAAACTAAGAGAACTAAGAAATCTGAGAAATCTGAGAAAACTAAGATTTCTTAGAATTCTTAGAGCTCTCAGTTTCCCACAAAAAAACAGTTATTTCTTGTTGTTGTCTTCTTTTTTGTCAGTGCGGTTTGGGTTGTCGCGGTGTTGAGTGCGGGCGCGGTACATAGCCTCTTTAATGCCGCCTTCGGCGACAAAACGGCGTTGAATCGTGGCAAGCAGGCGAACCATCATATAATCGTAGCGGTGAATGAGGGTTAATGCGATATTGGCTACAGTTTCAGCCGACCGTTGTTTGGCTTTTTCAAGATATTCTTCCGGCTTCATGTGGTGATAACTGAATCGGCGTACCTGAAGCGTTCGCGGATCTTTTGAGTGCCACCGCTCCAAACTATGATGCAGCAAGTAATCCTCAAAGTCGGCTTTGACTTCCTGCATACTTCCTCGAGCCACATTGAGCAATTTCAGTTCCATCTCGCGGGAGGTCACACCATCGGCAATCCCTTCGGCGATATTCTGTTTGCCGGACCGGGCTGCCTGCACCATTTGGTCAATTGTCCGATCACCTCTCTCAAAATATGTGTTGGCAAAATGATGAGTAATCGCATAGATACAACCGGCCAACTTGTAAACCATCAAGTTCTCGTAGTTGCCCTGCTGAGGCAAGAACGTCCCATCACCATTTGTAGCCATAATATAAAGTTTTTAAAGTTATCATCAATTTTCTTAGACTTCTCAGTTCTCGCAGTTTAAAGCGGCGTCACTTGGTGAGGCTGAGGTTGACGGAGATGCCGTAGTTGCTGTTGGTGGTGGGATAGGCGGTGGTAGAGACGAGCGGTGTGTTGATCTGGTGGTCGAAGTAGGCGCCCAGCGTCAGGCGCTTGCTCAGCACGTAGTTGGCGGTGAAGTTGATGCTCAGGGTGCGCGTGCCGCTGGTGGCCTGGGCCGAGGCGTCCTCAATCTTGCGGATAAGGGCGTTGTTGTTGCCGTACTTGATGTCGAGGTTCAGCGTCAGGTCGTTGCTCACGCCTTCCTGCTTTTTCTTAATCTTGAGGATAGAGTTAAAGTTGGCGATTTTGTAACTGGCGCCCACCACAAACTCTTTGTTGTTGGCCTCGACGACCTGTCCGGCGGCGGTGTTCAGGGTGAGGGTGCGGCCGTCGCGATACTCGAGGTTGAACGTCAGACCGTTGTTGAGCGTGGCGTTGAGGCCGATGAGCGGCGCGAATTTCTCGGTGAGGGTCACCGACGAGATGTTGTAGGGCGACGAGGGCGTGGCGCCGCCGGTGAGCGCGTCCTGGGTAAAGCCCAGGCCATTGCCCACCATCACCCAGTCGGTGAACGAGTTGAAGGAGCCCACGGCGTAGGTACACTGATAGGCATGGGTGAGCGTGACGTTCTTGAAGAACTTCTTGAGGAACGACACCTTCGACAATCCGTCGTAGGTCAAGCGCCAGTTGGGCAGGATTTCCTTGATGCCCGGGAATGGGTTGAGCGACACCTTCGACGGGTTCTTGCCGCTATAGGCGGCGAGGAAGGCTGGAATGAGCACATCGCTGCTCATCTTGTTGACGGTACCGTTGGCCGGGTCAAACGGCTTGCCGGCCATAATGGTGCCTTCAAAGAAGCCACCGGTGGGATAGTTAAGGCCGTTGTACTGTGCCTGCAAGCGCTCGGCCACCACGGGGATGCCGGCCAGGAAGTCGTCAAAGGCCTGACTGTGATAGCCGTCGGAGGCCTTGACACCACGCAGGGCCGTCTTGATGGCCATGTGGGTCTTGGTGTAGGAGCCGCCGTAGAGGTAGCCCATGTTATCGTACATGAACTGCACCTGCGTCGTGCGGTTATCGGTGCGGTTGCCGGTGAGCGTAATCTTCAGGCCGCGGATTGGCTCAAGTTGCACCTCGGCGTTAAACTCGCTCGTGTTGCTGTACATGGCGTTGGTGGTCATCGACGGGTCACAGAGCAGCCAGCCGCGGTCTTTGGCCTTCTGGATATATCCCTCGCCGGTGAAGCCGAAAGCGAAGTCCAGACCCGGCGCCATCACGTCGTAGTGGGTCGTTTGGCCGAAGATGTCGCCAACGTCGGGTATAAACTGCGGCAGCGACAGCGACCGCGTGGAGCGGTAACGCACACTCACCGAGCGCACGCTCATCAGCAAACGGGTCGAGTACTGACCAAACTCGGTCCAGAAGTTCTTCTTCTCCTCGGGCTTCACCTCGGTGATGGTGAACTTCACGTTCTGGTCACCCCGCGTGAGGATCTCCACGCTATTGTCGTCGATGGTCTTGAACTCGATGGCCACCGGCTTGTTGCCCTTGGTGGTCATGCCGGTCACTTTCACCTTCTTCACGTTCATGTTGTGCTTGATGACGATGGACGTATCTTTCTCGAGTTTGAAGGTGCGCGAGAACTTCTTCGGCTTGAAGGCCTTGTTGTTGCGTTGCGTGGAGCCCTGCCCCGAGAAGCGCTTGTTGACGTTGGCCAGATAGGGTATCTTGTTGTAGAGTTGCTCGAGGTTCATGCGGCCGTCCAGATTGATGCTCGACTGGTTTGCCACAGTGTTGCCGGCAAACACGCCGCCGATGGTCGTGCCGCGATCCCAGCGGTAGGTGCTGTTATAGGTGGCGCTGGCGGTGATGAAACTCAAGATGGGGATTTCGTTGAACGGAGCCTTGTAACTGGCGTTGAACGTCTGATTATAGGCCCACGGGGTGCCCAAGTCCTTGATTGAGCGCCACACCGAGTCGCGCCAATCGCGGTAGCGGTCGGGGAACAACTTCTTGTTCACCTGCCCCACCGGCTCGAGGATGTGGGCGGTGGTGTTGCTCGAGAACGATGCCGAGAGGCTCTTGGTAAAGTTCCACGTGATGGCGAACTGGCGGTCCCAGAGGAAGTTCTTGCTCACGCTCACCGGCAATTCCACCTGGATATCGGTCTCGTTGCGCGTTTGCTGCTCGTAGTAGTAGCGCGAGATGTTGGTGCTGAAAGCGATGCTCGCCGGCAGCCAGCGGAACTCCCAGTCGCGCAGGAACTTCCACGTCTTTTTCTTCTCGTCAATCCACCCGAACGGCTTGAGCGGCTTCACGTAGGGTGCCCAGTTGTACTGGAGGCTGCCGCGATAGTCGTTGGTGTTCTCGTAGGTGTTGTTGGGGTCGTTGAGGTGGGTCTTGGTGGACGAGTAACTGAAGGTGAAGTTGGCCGGATCCCACGGCATGGGGTTCTTGCTCTTCACGTCAAACTTGAGGCCCGATATGGAGAAGGCCTTGGTGGTGCGCTGCGTGACGGCATAGGCGCTGATTGAGTCGCGCTGATGCTTGGTCTCGGTTGCCTCGAGGGCGTCCTTGAGCAGAACGTCTTGGTCGAGCGGGTTATACTTGGGCGTGGTCTTCTCGTTGCTGTAACTGTAGTAGAGCGGGGCGTTGAGTTTAACCTTCTCGGGCAGGAAGCGGCCCAAGTTGACCTGCACGGCCACGTTATACTGGTTGTAGTCGTCGAGGCGGCGCTGGCTCAGACTCTGGTCCACCGAGCCAAAGCCGTTGCTCTCGTGGTGGTAGCCCACGTTGACGGTGGCGATGTCGCTCAAGCCCAGTGTGGCTTGAGCCTTTGCCGCCCAGCCGCCCTTGTTGTCGAAGTCGGTCATGCGCAACTCGTCGACCCACACCACACAACTGCGATTGGAACTGGCGTTGTTGCGCACACCAATCAGGATCACGCGCACATCGCTCAGCGACGGGTTACCCAGCACCGTCACGCGGTTGGCCGGACGGTTGGGGTCGGTGCTCGTGTAGCGGTTGATATAACTGACGCCCTCGGCGCCGCTCATCTTCTCGAGGTTGCGCTGCTTCTTGACGTCGGTGAGCACATCGAGGTCGATGTCGAGCATATTCTGCTCGGGCCACACCTTGAAGCGGTCAGCCGTCGAGTTGTTGTTGTAGCGTCCGGCCTCGGTGAGCGAGACAGGCACCTCGTACTCGTAGTAGTTGTTCTTCACATCACTACCCAGACGGATAAAGACACTCACGTCGCCGTCGTGCAACTGGGTGTCGCCGATGAGAGCCTCGCTGTGGACAAACATCTGCAGGCGCTGATAGATGCGCAGGTCGAGGCTGGTGTTGCGGTAGATGCCGCGGGCGTCGCCGGCCTGCAGGTCGTCCACCTTGATTTGCATTGACTGCTCGTTGAGTTGGGTCACCTGGCTCGAACCGCTGTCGACGATGCGCGTCACACCCGGCGGCAGCACATAGTTGACCGGTTCGCGCGTGGCGTTCTCCTCGATGTTGACCGTGTTGACCGACACGCTGCCCGTGGCGGGCTGGTCGCCGCGCATGTTCAGGTTGTAGTCGTAGTTGCGCCACTCGCCGCGCACCAGTTCGAGGGTGGCGAAGCGCAGGTGGGTCGTCTCGCGGAAACCCGTCATGAACATACGCATAAAGCGGATGGTCGAGAAGTCGTTGATCGAGCCGACGCGCTTTTGATATTGGCGCAGGGGGATGGTGAACTGATACCACGTGGCGCGCTGCTGGGTGCCGTTGCGCACGGTGCCGACAAACACCTGCTTGTCGGTGATATAACCGCGGCCCACCTCGAGCGAGTCAGGGTGGATGGCAACGCGATATTGGAAGTAGCGCTCATACTCGTTGAGCGTGTTGTCCTGGTTGATATCCTCCACATCGGGCACCGAGCGGGCACTCTGATAGAGACCGTCGCTGGCGTCCTCGGCGCCGAGCGAGTTGCCCTCGGTGCCGTTGTAGTGCTTGTAACGCTCGAGAATCGACTTGCGCTGCGCGTCGAAGTCGTAGCCGCGATAGAAGTGGTAGTTGTCGCCACCCGGGTCGTTCAGCGGCGAGAAGGGGTCCTCCTCCATGGCGGCGATAGTCGTGGGCGACAACTTGGCGCGCAGTTTGCGGACGTACTCGCGGTAGGTGTCGTGCTCCTGCTCCATAGCCGTCGAGAGGCCATTGAGACCCAAGTCCTGATAGACGCGCGAGCCGGCGGCATTGTCAAAGGCGTAAGTCATTGACGTCTTGTCGCTCACGCGGCCCCACTCGGTGTCGCGCAACGGAGTCTGTGTGTCGTCCGGACCGGTGGGCAGGCCGTTCTCATAACTCTTCAAGCCGTCCTTGAGGATATCCTCGCTCACCTCGCCCAGGTTGAAGTAGAGGTAGCCGCCATCGCGGTTGGGGTTGGTCTCGTCGATGAACGGGTCGAGCATCCAGAACTGGATATACTCGATGTTGCTCTGCTCGAAATTGGTGTTGTCGAGTTTGCGCATAATGCCACCCCAGCGCTTCTCGGGGTTGAGCAGGTTACCGTCGGCGTCGATGTTGTCGGCATCGAGGTTGTATGGGCCGCGCTCCTTGGGATAGAACGAGAGGTTGAGGGTCTGGATGGTCGACGACTCGCCGTAGTTGAGTTCGCGGCCGGGGAACACCTCGGTATAAGGCACCTCGCGCACGTAGGGGTTAGAGAGTTGGTCAAGGTCGTTCTTGATATATCCGGGCACATACGACGAGTTGCGCTGCGTGAACAGGCGGTCGATGTAGTACCAGGCGAGCAGTGAGCGGTTCTTGCCGTAGTCGATGTTGTTAGTCAGGCCGGCCTCGGGGAAGAGGGCGCCGGAGCCGCTGTCGTAAGGCGTTGAGGCGAGGAACCACGAGTAGGGCGAACGCAGGTCGATGCCGCTCTGCGTGGTCTCAAAGTCGTCGATATAACTGCTGCCGGCGTTGCTGCCCGTGCGCGACTTGTGAGGTATGAGTTGCGCGAACTCACCCTTGAAAGTGAATGTCGAGGGAGCGGTGGCGTTGACCGTGGGAATCTTGTTGAGCAAGTTGGTGAGCCACATGAAGCGGGTGCTGTAACTCGTGTTCACGCCCCAGATGGTGTTGTTGACAAGTTCGTCGCCGATTGATACCTTCTCGGTGAGGGCCTTCTCGCCATAGTGCATCAGCGTGCCGCCGATGTGGAAGTTCTTGTTGAAGGCATAGTCCAAATCGAGGCCGAGCAACGTCTTGCGCTGCATCGAGAAGGTGCTCTGGTTCTCGAGGGTGACACTCACCGGAGTGCCGGCGTCGATGATACTCTGGTTGGTGATGGTCACCTGGCCCATGTTGTAATCGACGGTGTAGTCGCTATTCTCGGTGAGGGTCACGCCGCCGGCGGTTACCACAACCGAGCCTCGCGGCACGTTCATCGCGTTGAGTTTGATGGTGTTGCCGCTGCTGGCCTGATACTCGCCCTGAAGCACAAACTTGTTCTTGTCCTGATGCTGGCGGGCAACGGTGAGCGTGCTGTCGTAAAGTTCTTGATAAACGTACTTATCGGCGATGGCGTCGCTGCCGATTTTCGAGCGCAGGTGACTGCCGAACGGCTCCACAACCGGGAAGATAATCTTGCCGGTGCTGGAGTTGACGGTGTAACCCTCGAGGTAGTCAAAGCGGCCGTCGATATTCTCCTGGCCGTTGGCGTCCAAGCGGTCAAGGTTCATCACCTGCAGCAGCGGCTTGCCGGCGATGGCACCCTCCGAGAGGAAGGTGAGTTCAGTGCCGGTGGTGTCGCTCAAGTACTTGATGTTGAGTTTGAAGTTGTTCTTCTGGATTTGGTAGGCGCCCAACGAGTAGATGTTTTTCATCATCAGGTGCCACGCCGGCAACTGCGGCGACACAGTGGTGCCCTTGAGCATCTTGACGTAGATGGCCTGGTCGGTGGCGGTGATGTCACCCGAGAACTCGCCCACCTGATACACCTTGCCGTTATACTTATATTGATAGGCGACGGCGAGCGTCTCGTCGGCGCCCAGGGCCTGCTTGAGTTGGATGTAGCCCAGAGTGGAGTTGAGGGTATATTCGCTGGAGGTGAGGATGCGCGCGCTCTCGATTTTCTCGTAGTCACGGCCGCCCTCAAAGCCGTAGGTCTCCAACGGCTTCAGCACCGTGGCCACCTCGCTGATGTAGCGGGCGCCCTCGTAGTCGTTCTTGATCTCGGTGAGCAGGTTGTTGCTCTGGTTGGACGGGTTAATGATGGGGCCGCCGCTATACCAATGGCGGCAAGCCAAATGCTCGGCCTCGGCCTCACCCATATCCATAAAGGCCACCAGGTTGCGGGCCTCGCTGTAGTTGCTGCGCTTGTTGGTGATCCACACTTCGATGCGCGTGATGTCTATACCGCTCGACACCAGCGGCAGTTTCGAGCACCACTGGTCGTAGTTGTCGCGGAAGAAGTGCGAGAGGAAGTAGTTGCGGTTCTGGTCATACTTGTCGGCAGTGACATAGAACTCGGTGGTCTGGGCGCCGCCCTTGGTGTTGACCGTCTGGCTCTCGCTGTTTTGCTGCGAGACGAGCGCGGTGGCCGTCAGTTTGCCAAACTGTAGTTTGGCCTTGACACCGAATAGCGCCGCGCTACCGCGGATGAGCGACGAGCCGGTGGTCATGCTCACGTTACCGGCCTCGATACTCTTGATAATCTCATCCTCCTTGCCCTCGTAGGCCAACTTCAGGTTCTTGGTGTCGAAGTCAAACGTGGCGGCGGTGTTGTAACTCATGTTGAAGTGCATCTTGTCGCCCACGCTCGCCGTGACATTGGCCTGGATCTTCTGCTCAAAGTCGAAGTAGGTCTTCTTGCGGGCGGCCACGCTCAATGCCGGGTTGTCGGTCTTGTTGCTCTTGATGCCCATGTTGACGGTCACCGAGCCCTGCGTCTTGAGTTGCACGCCGCCGGGGCCGAAGATCTTGTCCAACGGGCCGAGGCCGAACTGCATGTCGAGGAAGTTGAAGGGATTCTTCTTCTTCTCCTCAACGCTCTCCGAGTTCTTCTGGCGATAGTACTCCATCATCGACTGGCGCACGGCGATGTTGTTATACTCGTCGGCGCTGAGGATAAACGGCGTGACGATGTCCTGGTCGCCCAACTTGGTGTGAATCACGTAGGTGCCCGTCTGGTAATCATACTCGGCCTCGGTCTTGATGTTGGAGGGGTCCTTGAGGTCGATGCTGTACTCGTGGGGGCGCGTGATGTCATCGTAGGTGCCGGGCACAGTGGGTTGCACTCCAAACTGGAGGTCGATGCTGTCGAGGCGCGTCTTTTTATCGGACGTCTGCCGCACGGGCGGCGGAGGTGGCGGCTGCATGGTGCTCGTGACGTATTGTGACAAGGCGTCGCCTGCCGGCCATAGGGCCAGCATCGCCAATGCCAATATTGTCACAATCCACGTCCGCTTCATCAATTTTATTTTTTCGTTTAGAGGTTTAGAGGTTTAGGGGTTTAGCCTCGCGCTATCGCGCTCGGGGATAATGCATTTCCCCCATTTGCGTCAGCAAATGGCTCAACCTCTCAACTCTCAACCTCTCAACTTGTCACTTCATGGCCTTGAGGGCGCGCTTGATGGCCTGCTCCACATCGAGGGTGGGCTCGGCCTCGAGCACGGCCTTGAGGGCTTTGTGGGCCTGTTGCTGGGTGAATCCCAGCATCACCAGAGCGGCCAAAGCCTCGTCCATCACACGCGGCGACGACGCGGCATTGCCTCCGTCACCACTATTAAACGTGACAGAGGCGGTATTTATTTTATCCTTGAGGTCAACAATAATGCGTTGGGCCGTCTTGCCGCCCACTCCCTTGACGCCCTTGAGCACGGCCACGTCGCCGGTGGCGATGGCCTGCTCGAGTTGGTCGGGCTTGAGATAAGACAGGATGGTGCGCGCCGTGCCAGTTCCCACACCGCTCACGCTCACCAGCAGGCCGTGCAGGGTGCGCTCGCGGCGGCTGGCAAAGCCGTTGAGCAGGTGTGCATCCTCACGGATTACCTCGCTCACCCACAGTTTGACCGTCTCGCCGGCCTTTGCCTTGAGCAGCGCGTCATAGGTTGTCAACGTGATCGCCATCTCATAGCCGATGCCGTGATTGTCGATTACCACCACGGTGGGTTGCAGTTCGGCCACCGTTCCGCTGATATAATCGATCATTGCCGTTAGACTTGGTTATTCCTCGGCGTTGCCGGCGGCGCGCGCCACGCGCTTGCGCTCTATCTCGTCGAGGATAATCTTGCGCATGCGGATGTGGTTGGGCGTAATCTCGACGTACTCGTCGGCCTTGATGTATTCCAGAGCCTCCTCGAGGCTGAACACGATGGGCGGCACGATGTGAGCCTTCTCGTCGCTGCCGCTGGCGCGCACGTTGGTGAGTTTCTTGCTCTTGGTCACGTTCACCGCCAAGTCCTTCTCCTTGGCGTGCTCCCCCACCACCTGACCGGCATAGACCTCCTCCTGTGGGAAGATGAAGAAGCGGCCGCGGTCTTGCAGTTTGTCGAGGGCATAGGCATAAGCCGTGCCGCCCTCGGTGGCGATGAGCGAACCGTTGGTGCGGCGGGTGATTTCGCCCTTCCACGGCTCGTAACCCAAGAAGCGGTGGGCCATGATTGCCTCGCCGGCACTCGCCGTGAGCACGTTTGTGCGCAAACCAATGATGCCTCGGGCCGGAATCTTGAACTCGAGCATAATGCGGTCGTGCTGTGTCTCCATGAGGGTCATCTCGCCCTTGCGGCGTGTCACCATGTCAATCATCTTGCTGGAATACTCCTCGGGCACACTGATGGTAAGTTCCTCGACGGGCTCACACTTCACGCCGTCTATCTCTTTAATAATCACCTGAGGCTGACCCACCTGCAACTCATAGCCCTCGCGGCGCATCTCCTCGATGAGCACACTCAGGTGGAGCACGCCGCGACCGTACACCAGCCAGGCGTCCTCGCCGTCGGTACGCTCGACGCGCAGGGCCAGGTTCTTGTCCAACTCGCGCTGCAGGCGCTCGTAGATGTGGCGGCTGGTGACGTACTTGCCGTCCTTGCCAAAGAATGGCGAGTCGTTGATTGTGAACAGCATGCTCATCGTGGGCTCGTCGATGGCGATGCGAGGCAGCGGCTCGGGGTTGGCAACGGTGGTGATCGTGTCGCCGATTTCAAAGCCGTCAATACCGATGATGGCGCAGATGTCACCGCTCGACACCTCGTCGACGTGCTTCTGGCTCATGCCCTCAAAGGTGCGCAACTCCTTGATCTTCTGCTTGACGATGCTGCCGTCGCGCTTGCACAGCGCCACCTCCATGCCGTCGCGCAGCGTGCCGCGATGCACGCGGCCCACAGCGATACGGCCCACGTAACTGCTGTAGTCCAGACTGGTGATGAGCATCTGCGGGTCACCCTCAATCTGCTCGGGCGCGGGGATATACTTGATGATGGCGTCGAGAACTGCTGTAATGTCGTCCTTGGGGCGACGCCAGTCGCGGCTCATCCAACCCTGCTTTGCGCTGCCGAACACCGTCGGGAAGTCCAACTGGTCCTCGGTGGCGTCAAGGTTGCACATCAGTTCAAACACCAACTCCTGCACCTCGTCGGGGCGGCAGTTGGGTTTGTCCACCTTATTTATAACAACGATGGGCTTCAGGCCCAGTTGGAGTGCCTTCTGGAGCACAAAGCGCGTCTGCGGCATCGGACCTTCAAAGGCATCGACCAGCAGCAGGCAGCCGTCGGCCATGTTGAGCACGCGCTCCACCTCGCCGCCAAAGTCGCTGTGACCCGGTGTGTCAATAATGTTAATTTTTGTGTCCTTATAGGTAATCGACACGTTTTTGCTCAAAATCGTGATGCCACGCTCGCGCTCAAGGTCGTTACTGTCAAGGATTTGAGTGCCCATCACTTGGTTGTCGCGAAAAAGGTTGCCCGCGGCAAGCATCTTGTCCACAAGAGTGGTCTTGCCGTGGTCAACGTGAGCGATAATTGCTACATTGCGAATATTTTGCATATCTCTTCTCTAAAAATCGGCTGCAAAGGTACGAAAAAAGTACGAAGTACGAGGTATGAAGTGTGAAGTATTTTTTTAGGAGCAATAGGAGATATAGGAGATATAGGAGATATAGGTCACTCCTATTGCTCCTATTGCTCCTATTGCTCCCATTGCTCCTACTGCTCCTATCGGGACACAAGGTCTTCGGTGCGGCGCTCGCGGTCGGTGCCCACGTCGTTGAGGTCGAGCAGGGCGCTACGCATCAACGGCTCCACGCGCTCCAGCAGCCAGCCGCCAATCAGTTCGGCACCGCCATCGCCCACCATGTCGGCAAGCATATTGAGCACGTTGTCGCTGATGGCCTCCATGTTCGCCCGGCCCACCTGCGGGTCCTCGCCACCGCGTGTGACGTTGAACAGAGCCTCGGTGAGCGGCTCACGCATATACTGCAACACGAGTGACTTCAGCCCATCGGCATTGGATGGTAAGTCCTCGGCCTTCACACCGGCCAGACTCAGCAGCGGCGCGGCACGCTGCAGCATACCGCCCATGCGCGACCACACCTTTTTGGAACCCATCGCGGCTAACACATCCACTCCCTTAGCAAGTTGACGCCGGCCGGTCTCGCTCCACTGACAGTCAGGATTGTCGGCCAAGAGAGTGGTAGTGAAAGGTTGACCATGCCGCGCGCCCTCGCGCCGGCCAATTTCAATCACCCTATACGGAAAGGGCCACGTCGTCGCCGATCCGGTCGCCACATCCATCAAAGGTTGACCGTCTACCGTTGACCGTTGACCGACGGGAAGTTCCACCGCGTCGGTGATGTGCAAATGGCCAGTGAGCACAATATCGGCTCCGGCAAGAGCCTCTGCCACCTTGTCACGGTCCTCGACGATGTAATTAGGCAGCAGGCGCGCCTGGCCGTCGATATGCTCCAGCAGGTGGTGGTGCATCATCACCACCACGCGGTCGCCGCGCGAGCGTGCCTCGGCAATTTGTGCGGCGGCCCAACGGCGCGTTGCCGGCTTGACGCGTCCGGCGTTGCGATAGACCGTCTTGGAGTCGCCCCACGCCTCGGAGCGGTTCTCGTCATATCGGTTACTGTCAATGGCCAATAGTGTCACACCCGGCGACAGCGGCGCCACATAACTCAGCGAGGCCGTGTCGCGTTCGATAGCGGCAACGTATCCACAATCGCCATAAATGGCGGCGAACTCATCGGATGTCACCGTCCGGCCGCCGACAGCATGGGGATTGCGCACATCATGATTGCCGGGCACGACAAACGTTGGCACGCCGTCGGCACGGAGGCTCTTGAGACGGTCGGCGAGCCACTCATGGCTCGCGCGCTCGCCGTTATAGGTCAAGTCGCCGGCGATAAGCAGCGCCGCGGGACGCACACGCCGCGCGCTGTCGAGCAGCACGTCGACGATGGCCGGACTCTCCGCCACCAGTTTGGTCTCGCTCGCGACAAGGTTGGCCGACGAGGGACCATCGCCGGCGAGCGAGGGCGCCAGCACGTGCGGGTCGCTAATCACCATCAGTTGGCTCTGCTGTGCCGCCACTCCCAGCGAGCAGCACAATAGCAACTCCAATAGTTTTTTCTTCATCATTTAATATATTCTTCGATTGCTCGATTCTTCGATTGCTCGAATGTGATTGTTTTAGAATCTCACAGTGAGATGGGCCAGGGCGTTAATGCCGGCCATCGGGTAGAACCGCGGATCGCGGCTCAAGGTGTAGCCTTTGGTCTTGTCTCCGCCGGGATATAGGGCGGCCGTCTGAGAGTAGCCGTTGGTCTCATACTTCTTGTTGAACAGGTTGAACACGCTCACCCCAACTGTGATTTCCTTGACGTAAGGAATCTTGGGCAGGCGATAGTTCAAGTGGAGGTTCGAGACAAAGTAGGGGTCAAGCGAGTCCTCCTTCGAGCCGGTGTTGTCAAGATATTGGCGGCTCACCCATTGTCCCTCGAGTTGTGCCGAGAAGCCCTTGGCGGCGGCGCTGATCACGGTGCCGGCAATCACCGACGGCGAGAAGGCGATCGGCGTCTGCCCCATATTAATTGCCGTCTGGGTGTACATGTCGTCCCAAGAGTCGGCGTCGTAGTCGCTCACGTAGGCCACATAGTCGTTGATGCGGTTGCGGCTCAGCACAGCGTTAACGTCCCACCGCAGCCACGACGTGATGCGCCAGCCCGCCGTGAGTTCAACGCCCATGCGGTAACTGTCGGGCACGTTCTCGACCATCGGCTCGCCAATCTCGTTCAGGCGTCCGTTGAGCACAAGTTGGTCGCGATAGGTCATATAGTAGAGGTTCACGCCGGCGCTAAACGCGCTACCGGCCCATTCGTAGCCCACCTCGAGGTCGGTGAGGCGCTCGGCTCGCGGTCGCTCAAGGAAGAGACCGTCGGTGTAGTTGTTGCGCGTGGGCTCCTTGTGGGCCACACCCACCGAGGCGTAGGCGCGATGACCGCCACACGTCCAGTTCAAGCCCACTTTGGGATTGAAGAAGGTGAACTTCTCGTCAACGTCGAGCACTTGCAAGCGCTCGGGCGAGGCTGTCCAGTCCCACTTGTCGTTGTCGCCGGTGATGCGATAGTTGATGTGACGCAACTGCAGGTCGGCATAAGCGCTCAGGCCGCCCACAATCATATAGGTGCCCTTGGCATAAATGTTCAAGTCAGTCTTGCGGCCGTTGTTGCGGTAGTACTCGTGGTCCGGAGCCAGCGGCGCGGTGTAGTTCTCCACCCAGAGCACGCGGCCGTAGTGGTCGTTGGTGTAACGGTTCACGGCGCCGCCCAACGTGAGGCTCAGCCGCTCGCCACGGTAGCGCGCACTTGCCACCAGTCCGCCAAACTTGCTCTCCACGGCCTTTTTGCGCACCAGGCTCGACTTCTTCACCGTGCCATCGGCGGTTTCTATCGGCTGCAGGAGGTACTCTTTCAAGGTGCGGGCGTTCTTGTATTCCTGATAATAGCCGTCGCCTGCCGTATAGTGCAGGCCGACATTCAGGTGCCAACGCTCGCCCAGGCGCTGGTCGAGCAGCAACTGGTAGTGGCGCTGGTTGTAGATATCCTTCTGGTCGTCGTAGAAACCCGTCACCTTGCCGTCGTGCTTGATTTCGCCGTTGGGGTTATAGGTTCGGTCGGTTGACAGTTGCTCGCGGCTGATACCGTCCCAGGCGTGATAGGTGTCCTCTTTACCGCCAAAGGTGACAAATCTCACGAGTGTTCCCGTGCCCTCGTTGCGGTAGGCCAACTGGCCGAGGTAACTCTGCAGTTTTGCGCTGGCGCGGTCGCGGTAGCCGTCGCTGGCCAGATGGCTCAGGCGCGCGTCAACGCTCCAGTGGTTGCCCAGCAGACCCGTGCCGGCCTTTAAAGTCACTTTGTGGGTTTTGAACGAGCCGTAGGAGCCGCTCAGTTCACCGTAAGCCTCGGTGCGCGGAGCACGTGTGACCATATTCACGCTGCCGCCAAAGGCCCCGGCGCCGTTAGTGCTCGTGCCCACACCGCGCTGCACCTGCACGCTGCCCAGGCTCGAGGCCAGGTCGGGCGTGTTCACCCAGTAGATTGAGTGGCTCTCGGCGTCATTCATCGGGATGTCGTTCACGGTGACGTTGATGCGTGTGGCGTCAGTGCCGCGGATGCGCATCGACGTGTAACCCAAGCCGTTACCGGCGTCGCTCGTGACCAGCAGGCCCGGCGTGGTCACCAGCAGCAGCGGCAGGTCCAGGCCGTGGTTCACCGCGTCGAGTTGGCGCGCGTTGATGTTGGTGTAGGCCACCGGCGTGGAGCCGTCGGCACGCGTGGCGGTCACGATAAGTTCAGCCAGCGTCACGCTGTCGGTGCGCACGTCATCACCTTGCGGCGCCTCTTGCGCCGCAGCACTCAGGCCGCAGGCCAGCATCAGCGCCGCCGCGACCCCATTAAATTCTTTTCTCATGTCTGAAAAATTGCGTCTCCCTTCTCCCTCTCCTTCCGAAGGGGGTGGGGGACAAAATTAATAAGTTTTGTTCTCTACGCCGGCATTATCCGGTTCAGATTCGATGGGTATGATCTCAGCCGTAACAATTCGCGAATTTGCTGCTATTCGCGACTTACAGCACCCCCAAACTCATTGAATCGCGCCGCAAAGTTACGAAAAAAACTTTGTACCTCATACTTTTTTTATTATCTTTGTGGCATGATTGAATATTTACAACAGACTGACGCGTCACTATTGGTGGCCATCAACCAGTGGCACAGTGCGGCGGCAGACGCCGTGCTGTGGATTGTGTCGAGCAACCTGGCATGGATAGTGCCTGTGGTGGCCCTGCTGATAACCCTGCGCGACAAGCCCTGGCGTCATGGGGTGATGATGATAGCGGCGGTGGCGCTGACGATTGCAATAGCCGATCAGGTGTCAAGCGGCCTGATTAAACATGCTGTGGAGCGCCTGCGCCCCACCCATGAGCCGTCGTTGGAGGGGATGGTGCGCGTGGTGAATGATTACCGCGGCGGGCTGTACGGCTTTGTGTCAAGCCATGCGGCCAACGCGGTGGGTGTGACCGTCGTGCTGTGCGCCGCGATGCGCTATAGGGCGTTGACATTGTCGCTGTCGTTGTGGACTTTGCTTGTGTGCTACAGCCGCATGTATCTTGGCGTCCATTACCCCGGCGACATCCTGGGAGGGGCGTTGGTGGGCGCTTTAGCGGCCACTATTGTGCTATGGCTCGGAGGCTTGGTGGCGCGACGCGGCGGCCCTCAATGGCGGTTACCGGCATTCACAGTCGGTGACGCCCGGCTGATGACCGTGGCGGTGGTGCTGAACATCCTGGGCATTGTCGTCATCGCCGCGTTGACTTCCCGCATATAGGCCTCTGACACTTCCAATGTGGAGTTAAAGAAATTAAACATCTGACGACGTTATTTCACAGTGGAATTTGTTTGGTTGACAAAAAAATTGTATCTTTGCAAGCGGTACGAGACTTCGTCTCACAATACAAAATAAGCCTCTTCCTATCCTTCCCTATTGGAGAGGATGGTTTGGCCAAGCCCCACATCTATTATTAATAACAACAAATATATGCCAACAACCATCACTTTCAACGAGTTGCGCCGCATCAAGAATCAGTTGCCCGATGGCACCATTCACAGTATTGCCGAGCGCCTCAACCTGCCTGACGAGTCGGTCAGAAACTACTTTGGCGGTTCCAACTATGAGTTCGGAACCAATATGGGCATTCACATTGAACCGGGCCCCGATGGCGGCTACGTCGTCCTTGACGATCCCACCATCCTTGAGATGGCTCGAGAGGTGCTCGCCAAATCCAACAACTAACATAAAAGGTTGAGGGGTTGAGAGTTTAGCGGTTTAGCTATTTGCTGACGCAAATGGGAAGAAATGTATTAACCCCGAACGCGACTGCGCGAGGCTAAACCTCCAAATCTCTAAACCTTTAACGACTAACAACTAACGATCATGCTTATCATCGGTATAGCGGGCGGCACCGGCTCGGGCAAGACAACCGTGGTGCGTAAGATCATGGAGCGCCTGCCGCAAGGCGAGGTGGGCATTATATCGCAGGACAGTTACTACAAAGACTCCAGCCATGTGCCTGTGGAGCAGCGCCAGAACATCAACTTTGACGAGCCGGAGGCCTTTGACTGGGACCTGCTGCTGGAGCACCTGAAGATGCTCAAGAAAGGCCAACCCATCGAGATGCCGACCTATAGTTACTTGACTTGCTCCCGCTTGCCGGAAACAGTGCATATGGACCCGCATGACGTGGTTGTGATTGAGGGCATCCTGGTGTTAAGCGACCCGAGGCTGCGGAAGATGATGGACATCAAGGTGTTTGTCGATGCCGATGCCGATGACCGCCTCATCCGCGTCATCGCCCGCGATGTCGTGGAGCGCGGCCGCACCGCCGAGGAAGTCATTGAGCGCTACCAGCGTGTGCTCAAACCCATGCATATGTTGCATATCGAGCCGGCCAAGCGGCACGCCAACATCATTGTGCCCGAGGGCGGACACAATGAGGTCGCGATCAACCTGATCACCGATTACATCAAGGGCAAGTTGAATATCAGCATGTAGCATATAGCGACCGGCCTCCCCCACCAATCCTTTAAGAGGGGTTTGGGAGGCCACTAACAACTAATACAGATGAACTTGAAGTGGCCGTGGAGCCGAAAGGAAGAAATAGACTTTGACGCCATCGCACACCAACTGCGTCAGAGCGGCGAGGCGGGGACGCTGGTGCTGAGCACAAGCGACCTTGTGAAGCGTTACCGCCAACGCACGGTTGTGAATCACGTCTCGATAAATGTTCGGCAGGGAGAAATCGTCGGATTGCTCGGTCCCAACGGTGCCGGCAAGACGACAACATTCTACATGACCACAGGGTTGGTAATGCCCAATGCCGGCAAAGTGTTTCTCAACGAGGTGGACATCACCGGCCTGCCGGTGTACAAACGCGCCAAACTGGGCATCGGGTATCTGCCGCAAGAGGCTTCGGTGTTTCGCACACTCACCGTCGAGGACAACCTGCGCACCGTGCTCGAGATGACCGACACGACACCGGAATACCAACGTGACCGCCTTGAGCAACTCATCAGTGAACTACACTTGCAGAAGGTGCGTCACAATCTCGGCAACCGTCTCAGTGGCGGCGAGCGTCGCCGCACCGAGATCGCGCGATGCCTTGCCATCAACCCACGCTTCATCATGCTTGACGAGCCGTTTGCCGGCGTTGACCCGATCGCCGTGGAGGATATCCAGAGCATAGTCTACCGGCTCAAGCAGCAGAACATCGGCATCCTCATTACCGACCACAACGCGCCTGAGACTCTCAGCATCACCGACCGCAGTTACCTCCTCTTTGAGGGCAAAATTCTCTTCCATGACAACAGTGAGGCTCTTGCCGACAACCCGGTGGTGAGAGACAAATACCTTGGCCACAATTTTGTGTTCAGGCGTAAGAACTTCGATTGGGCTGAACCTGCCGCTGATACCGAAGGCGAAGCCTCAAACACCGCGGGCGATGAAGTTCAGTGACATTATCGGCAACCGAAGGGCGGTGGAACGATTACGCGACATGATTGACAATGACCGTCTGCCACACGCCTTGCTGCTGCATGGCGCGCCCGGCGTGCCCAAACTCGCGCTGGCCCGCGCCGCGGCGCAATATCTCCATTGCACTAACCGCACACCCGACGGCGACAGTTGCGGTCATTGTCCGGCCTGCCTCCAGCACCAGACATTCAACCATACCGACACCACATTCTCTTTCCCTTACCTCAAGAAAGACGACGCGTCGACTTGCGCCGACTATCTGCCGCAGTGGAGGGAATTCCTCGCGCAATATCCGGTCGAGGACTATCAAGCCTGGCTCACGATTCTCAAAAACGACAATTCGCAGCCGCGCATCTTTGTCAAGGAGAGCGAGGCAATCCTCAACCGCATGACACTGAGTGCCTATGTGAGCAAATATAAAGTGCTCATCATGTGGCTACCGGAGAAGTTGCGCGATGATGCCGCCAACAAGTTGCTCAAACTCATCGAGGAGCCATACGACGACTGCAAGTTCATCCTCGTCAGCGATGACGCCAAGGCAATCCTGCCCACCATCTTCTCGCGCACACAACGGATTGAACTAACTCGCCCCTGCACTGAAGAAACAGCCGCACTGCTTGAGCGAACAGCCGGCCTCGACCATCGCGAGGCAATCGCCTTAGCCGCGACTGCCGACGGCAACGTGGTCGAGGCCATGCACCTGCTTGACAGCAAGGGCGAGAATATTGAGTTTCATGAACGCTTTGTCACACTCATGCGATTGGCATACTCACGAGACCTGCCGCGCCTGAAAGCGTGGAGCGAGAGCGTTGCCGACTTCAAACGCGAGAAAGCGTGCCGCTTTCTCGCCTATGCCGCCCGGCAGGTGCGCGAGAATTATATATACAACCTGCGCATGCCGGAACTCAACTATCTCACGCCACAAGAAGAACAGTTCTCGACACGCTTCGCGCCGTTTATCAACGCCGGGAATGTGGAGCAACTTCAGACGCTGCTCGACACGGCCGCGCGCGACATCCGCGGCAACGCCAACGCCCGCATCGTGCTCTTTGACACAGCAGTGAGCACCACAATCCTGATCAAGAGATGAAGTCGTTTTTATCACAAGTGGCAACTCACTACGGCAACGTGGATAGGAGTGACTTTGCCCGCTACTGCTTTGTGTTTCCCAACAAGCGTAGCGGCCAATTTTTCGAGCGTGAGTTGCAGCACTCGCTGCCGCCCGGCAGAGCGACACTCTTGCCGCAGGTGACCACCATCAGTGAGTTTGTCGCTACCGTGGCCCGCGTCAATGTCGCCAACCAACTTGAGTGCCTTTTTGTACTCTACAAAGCCTACTGTGAGGTGATGGCCGACCACGGCGAGACTAATCTGTCACCATTTGACGACTTTATCCGCTGGGCGACAATTATAGTGCGGGACTTTGATGACATTGACACCTGTATGGTGGACTACCAATCGCTCTACGGCAACATCAATAACCTGAACGACATCACCACCGACCCCATTGATGACGAACTGCGAACTGAAATCAACCGCTACCTGAATGTGGCACCCACCACCGGTGACGACACGCTCTTTGTCAAAAACAACTACATGACATTGTGGCACGCGCTGCCCGAGATATACGCCCGCTATCACGCGTTACTCGATTTTTATTGGAAGGGCAAGACATCGGTTGGCATGGCTTACCGCCGCGCCGCCACACGCTTGAGGGACGCCGAAGCGTTGCCGGCCGACTTGAGTCACCGGCACTATGTGATGGTGGGATTTGTGTGGCTGAGCAACAGCGAGCGCGCCATCTTCACGCGGCTCAAAGAGTACGGCGTGGCCGACTTTTGGTGGGACGACGCGTCATGGGCGTTTGGCAATAACGACAACGCGGCCGCCAGGCTGATGAGCGACAATGTGAGGAACTTCCCGCCACCGGCCGCTATCGAGCGTCTCGCTCTCGACACCCATGGCGACTATCATGTGGTGAGGGTGCCGTCACGGGTGGGCCAGACCAAAGTGGTGAGACAACTGCTGCGCGACGTTGGTGTGAGTAGCGATGAGACACGCACCGCTATCGTGCTGCCCGACGAGTCGTTGCTTCAACCATTGCTCAATGCTATCGGCAACGATGACGGCGAGCGACCACTATATGACAAAATCAATGTCACCATCGGTTATCGCATGAAGTCCAGCAGCATCGTCTCGCTGATGAACATTGTCGCCCGTTGCCACACTCACGCCAGGCGCCATGGTGATGGCACGGTGACATTTTACCGCGAGGACGTGCGCGACATTCTTTCACACCCCGTAATCAAAACGGCCCACACTCGCACCGCGATTAATCTGACAGCGGCAGTCGACACACTCCAGTCATATGAGGTGCCGGTGGCAATATTTGACGGCACACCACTGCAACCACTTTTTGACACTACCGACATCATGGCCACCGCCGGCACAATGGAGCAGGCCGTCGCATATATTGACAGCATTTATAAATTTGTTGACGACTTGCGGCAACGACTTGCCGTTGCGCGCCCTGTCGACATTAACGGTGATGAACGACTCACGGTATCGCTGCAAGGAGAGTTCATGCGCAACTACGGCGAGCAGTTGCTAATGGTGCGCGGATTGCTCACCAGATTTCACGACGCGTTATCGGGCTCGGCTGTCATGTATCTGGTCAACCGGCTGGCGGCGGCTTGCGTTATTCCGTTCAGCGGTGAGCCGCTGCAGGGTATTCAAGTGATGGGTATGCTTGAGACAAGGTGCCTTGACTTTGACAACCTGATTATCCTCTCGGCCAACGAGCGGGCACTCCCCCAACGCTCACGCGCCAATTCCTTTATCGCCAACTGGCTGCGGCGCATCTACGGGTTGCCGTCGGTGGAAGATGGCGAAACGATGTCGGCCTACTACTTCTTCCGGCTGCTCTCACGCGCCTCAAAGGTGAGACTGGTCTATGACACCAGCAGTATGTCTCACGGCTCCACCGAGCCGTCACGATTTATCAGCCAACTCGAGATGCTCCACCTGCAAGAGAAACTGCCCGTCGACAGTTTCAAGACCGCGCAACGGGCCAACGAGCCACGCAAGATTACAGTGCCCAACCCCGGCCACGATGTGATGACCGCCTTATTCGGTGGCGGCGGCAGCAAAAGACTGTCGGCGAGTTCAATCAATAAGTATATCCAATGTCCGCTCCGGTTCTATCTTCACTACATCGTTGGTCTGCCTGACGACAACGTGCCGTCTGACTTTATGGACTATAGCGAGTTTGGCACCATTGTCCACGACACGCTGCAGGCCATCTATGAGCCTCTTATTGGTAAAGAACTGTATATCAATGACCTCCGGCAACTCAAGCAGAAGGTAGAGCGGATGGTGCGCCAGACCACCAACCGCGTTTATTTCCACAACGAGGCGGAGCCTGACCGGCCTCTCATTGGTAATGCTCTGATATTGAGCGAAGCCATCGAGCGGATGGTGCATCGCGCCATCGAACTTGACATACAAAGCATCGCCGATGGCGGCCCACTCGTGGTAGTGGGATGCGAGCACGAGATTGAGTTGCCGGTATTTATCGGAAAGCGCACGATTAATTTCTATTGCAAGGTGGACCGCATCGATCGTGTGAACGGCATATTGCGCATTGTTGACTTCAAGACCGGCAAGGACAAGACTTCTTGCGGCGAAGTGCGACAGATGTTTGAGCCCGACGCTAAAGGCGAAACCTGCCACGCTATGTTGCAACTCATGCTCTATTGCAATGCCTATACGCAAAACGATAAGGACAGTCACGAACCAATCCGGCCTTACCTCTATAAGTTGAGCGAGCCCAAGGAGAGTGGCTTCAAGATTGCGAAACAACATGACTATTTGTTTGACGTCAACGATGTTATCAACATCGAGTTTCTTAGATACCTGGGCGATAAAATTGATTTCATGATGGGAGAGCAACCGTTCGGACAATGCGAGAGCGCGGCCAAGTGTGTTTACTGCCGCTACTCGGCGTTCTGCAACAGATAATATGGCCTCCATAATTATATAACTTTATAATAGTCGTGTCGCGAATGTTATCCACACTGAAGAGAATCGGACTGTTGCCGCGCGTGCTTATCGCCATTATCGCCGGCATCGCGTTTGGATTGTTATCGCCACTGCCGGTGGTGAGGGTTTTTGTGACCTTCAATGGAGTGTTCGGCAACTTCATCGGCTTTCTCATTCCGCTCATCATCTTTGGCCTGGTCACACCGGCCATAGCCAATATAGGCAAGAGTGCCGGTCGCCTGCTATTCATCACAGCGATCATCGCCTACGGCAGCAGTGTGGCCAGCGGACTAATGGCATGGCTGACGGGTGCCGCATTGTTTCCTCACTTGATTGATGGTGACGCCGCCCGCCAATTGGTGGAAGGCGCGGAATCCGTGGAACCGTACTTCAAGATAGCCATTCCGCCCATCGCCGATGTGATGTCTGTGCTCGTGCTGTCATTCACGATGGGCTTAGGCATGGCGGCATTTGACTCGAAAGGTCTCAAGCATGGCATGAACGAGTTTCGTGAGATTATCTCACGCGCCATCGCCGTTGCTCTCGTTCCGTTGCTGCCGCTTTACATCATGGGCATCTTCATGGAGATGGCATTCACAGGCCAGGCGTGGAAAGTGCTTACTATCTTTGTCGCCATCATCGGTGTGATTTTTGCCATGCACATAGTGCTGTTGTTGGTACAATATCTCATCGCCGGCACCATCGCTCATCGCAACCCGCTGCGCGCCATGTGGACAATGCTACCGGCCTACGCCACCGCGTTGGGCACCAGCAGCAGTGCCGCTACCATCCCGGTCACGTTGCGATGCGTCAAAGACAATGGAGTGCGTGACGATGTCGCCGACTTTGTGGTGCCTCTGTGCGCGACCATCCACTTGAGCGGCAGCGCGATGAAGATCACTGCCTGCGCCGTGGCGCTGATGCTCATGCAGGGCATCACGGTGGAGTCGCTGACGATGGTGGGCTTCGTCATGATGCTCGGCGTGATGATGGTTGCCGCGCCAGGCGTGCCCGGCGGCGCCATCATGGCCTCACTGGGTGTGCTTGACACAATCCTCGGCTTCACTGCCGACCAGCAGGCGCTCATGATTGCCCTTTATATCACGATGGACAGTTTCGGCACCGCATGCAACGTTACCGGTGACGGTGCCATCGCCCTTATCGTCAACAGGGTGAGTAATTAGTGATTATTTGCTCTTTTTCTCTTATAACAATAACTCTCAACTATGAAAATTGGTGACAAAATTCCAGAATTGCTCGGCCGTGACGCCGAGGGCAACGTGGTGCGGGCAAGCGACTTTGCCGGCCGCAAGTTGATAATCTATTTCTACCCCAAGGACAACACGCCTGGCTGCACCGCCGAGGCGTGCAGCCTTGCCGAGGGCTACGGCCGCCTGCAAGCCGCCGGTTTCGCCCTGCTGGGTGTCAGCCGCGACAGTGCAGCATCACACCTCAAGTTCGCCGCCAAGCACTCCCTGCCCTTCCCGCTCATCGCCGACGAGGATACCTCACTCAACCAAGCCTTCGGCGTATGGCGCGAGAAGAAGATGGCCGGCCGCACCTATATGGGCACCGTGCGCACCACATTCATCATCGACGGCAACGGCATCGTCACCCACATCATCGACAAGGTCAACACCAAAGACCACGCCTCGCAAATTCTCAAACTCGTCAATAACTAAACTATATCCACTGCAAATTGTATTACATTTTACGCAACAATCTTTTCAACATAAATATCCATAAATTTGAAAAGTCGCTTGAAAAGTGTAACTTTGCATCAAAAAGTCGCTTGAAAAAGCGCTAACGTAGGCACTAACGCTGTACTGCTCACATCGCAATTCTATATGCTTTTCCTTCTAACGGATTTGTAAAAGTCATCATCTTGCTTTTTTCCAATAAGATTTTTTGTGACTTATATGAAATTTATTTTCTTTGCTATATCTGCTATTTTGGCTTGCTCGGCGGGAGCATTCACAATCGAGGACTTCACTCTTGGGCAACGGTTCCCTGAGAGCATGGGAGACTATGAATTGACCGGTGACGAGGGCACATACCTTGTGATGAGCGACGACGGACGCCGCATCGAGCGTAGGCTGTTGCAACACCGCGACAGTGTCGTGGGCACCGTGGTGGATGGCACCACGCCGTGGGACGGCTACTCAATGAGCGACGATGGCAGCCACATTCTGCTGTGGAACGACAGCGAACCAATCTACCGCAACTCGTTCCGTGCTCACTATAGCGTCTACGACACCACTAACGGCACTCTCACTCCGGTTGACAACGACTCGCTCATTGAGATTGCGACACTTTCGCCACAAGGCGACCGCGTGGCCTACGTCAGCGACTGCGACATTTACGTGCGTGATATTGCCACCGGCAATATCACACGTGTCACCAATGACGGACTGCACGGCAGTGTCACCAATGGTGTGCCAGACTGGGTCTACCAGGAAGAGTTCGGCATGCTCTCATCGCTGCGCTGGAGTCCGGACGGACATACGTTAACTTTCATTCGCTGGGACGAGACCAAGGTGCCCGTCACATGGGTCACTCTCTATGAGGGAGCCTGCACGCCGCGCGAGCAATACCATCTCTATCCGGGTCGCTACGAGTTCAAATACCCCGTCGCCGGACAGCCAAACGCAACAGTAACCATCCACAGTTGGGAGGCCTCCACTGGTCATGTTGCCACCGTCGCCGTGCCGCTCGATGCCGACGGATACGTGCCTCACCTCGATTTCGCGCCCGATGGGCGCCTGATGGTTGGAACGCTCAACCGCCTTCAGAATCACTGGCAAATCTATGCCGTCGCCACAAGCGGACACATTAATCAAGTTTACAACGAGACATCCGCCAGATGGATTGATGTGTCGCGCGCCGGTGGAGTGCGTTTTCTTGACAACGGCGACATTGTCATTCCCAGCGACCGCGACGGCTACACCCGCCTCTACCTGCTTGACAGATCCGGGAGGCAAACGGTCATACTCAACGCCGGTAGCAATGAGGAGGTTACATATTACTACGGCTACGATGCCCGCCGCCACGTTCACTACTACCAGCGCACAGCAGGCCCACTGCGGCGAGTGGTGTGCCGCGCCGATGCCAAAGGACGGCATGAAACGATTCTCGGCAACATCGACGGCACTTCCTCGGCACGCTTCAACAACGATTTCACTATTATGGTGGAGCGCTACAGCAACGCCGCCACACCTGACGTGTACACCCTCTACCGCAACGACCGCCCGCAGTGTGTGCTCGAGGATAACCACGAGTACGCGGCACGCTTCGCCGGAGTGCCACTTCGCGAACCCATAACCGTTCCCAACGGATGCGGCGACACCCTCAACGGCTACCTCATCAAGCCGGCCGACTTCGACCCGTCGCACCGCTACCCTGTGATTATGTCACAGTATAGTGGCCCCGGCTCACAGGAGGTGCTCGACCGATGGGTGCTCGATTGGGAAAACTATGCCGCCATGCAAGGCTACGTCGTGGCATGCGTTGACCCGCGCGGCACAGGCTGCCGCGGCAAGGCGTGGCGAACTCAGGTCTACCGCAACCTGGGACTGCTTGAGACTGAAGACCAGATTGCCGCGGCGCGTTACATGGCCTCGCTGCCATGGGTGGACGGCGACCGTATCGCCATTTACGGGTGGAGTTATGGTGGCTTTGAGACACTCATGGCTTTGTCACAAGGAGACAAGAGCCCCTATCGCGCCGGCGTGGCCATCGCTCCGGTCACCTCGTGGCGCTTCTACGATACCATCTACACCGAGCGCTATATGGGACTGCCCGACGACAATACTACCGGCTACAACCGCAGTCCGCTCATGCTGGCTGACGGATTGCGCGGCGACTTGCTGCTCATCTTTGGCAGCGCCGACGACAACGTGCAAATCATCAACGAGATGCAATATTTAGCCGTGCTCAATGATATGGGACGCGACATCGACATCATGGTCTACCCCAACATGAACCACAGCATCAACGGATGTGACGTGAGGGCCACACTCTACCGCCGCGTCATGCGCTTCCTCGACACCCACTTGAAGCGATAACCACTGAACTTAATTGAGAAGCCGCTCAGTTTTCTGTTTTTTCTCGAAGATTTCCGTTATTTCTCGATAATATTCGGGTATCTTCGAGATCTTTTTGCAGTTTTTTTTGCAAAAATCTGTGTAAAAATTATTGCCGAACGGATTTTTTGTGTAATTTTGCAGCGAGAAAGCCGACCACTCGTCTGAAGGTAACGTTATCAGACTGAAGAAATGCATGAGGTGTGGCGGCTTTCTTTTCACTACCAAACGCGATTAACCCTTTTTTCCCGCAAGAATTTCTTTTCTTTTTATCTTTGTGGCTATGCGTGCGGTGTGTTGTCGTGACACGACAACCATTGACGCATGATGTCGGAATGTAATTCGCCATGACATCAAGCCGCATGAGAGCAATTTAGACACATGTATAGTTACAACGAATTAAAGTCCATGACCGAAGACGAGCTCCGCTCTGTCGCGCGTTCGATGGGCGTAAAGAAAGCCGACAGCACACCTGTCGACGACCTCGTGTATAACGTGCTTGACCAACAGGCCATCAGTGATGCGGCAAACGCTCCCGATGTGGAACCACGACGTCGCGGACATCGTCGGGGTGAAAAGGCTGACAAGGCGGACAAGAAAGCCGACAAGGCCGAGACGCCCGCCACCGACCTGCCAAATGCCGAGGAGACGCCTGCCGAAGACAAACCCAAGCGCGGCCGCCGAAAGAAAAGCGCCGAACCAGAAGCGCAAGCCGGTGCGACGGCAATCGCTGAGCCACAACCCGAGGCAGAGAAGCCCAAGCGCGGTCGCCGCAAGAAGGCCACAGCCGAAGAGCCAGCCACCGCCGAAGAGCCCGCCGCTACCGAGCAGCCGGTTGCCACCGAGCAGCCGGTTGCCACCGAGCAACCAGCCACCCAGACCGAGTTGGCAGCCGAAGGCGCTGACGAGACCACCGATGGAGAGAAACCCAAACGCAAACGCCGTCGCAAGAAAGGCGAGGCAACTGATGCTGACGATTCAAAGCCCGTTGAGGCCGTGGCAGACAACTTGCCTATTGACGACAATACAACTGATAACAGCGACCGGCAACAAGCGCCTGAGGCTCATGTTGAGCAGCAACGCGAGTCAGTGGGTTTAGGCTCGTTCTTCAACACAGAGGGTGGCACTACATTCAAGCCGCGTTCGCAACGCGAGCGCGAGGAAGCCGCCGCACGTGCCGAGGAAGAACGCCAGCGCGCGGCGGCCGAAGCCGCCAAAGCGCCGATTATGATTCAGGAACCCAAGGCCCAGAGCCAGATTCCGCAACCCGGTCAAGGCAAGAAGAACCGCCGCAACCGCCGCCAGCAACAGCAGCAGGGACCGCAGATGCCGTTTGAGGGCATACCCTATGACTTCGGTGGCATCCTCGACGCCATCGGCGTGCTCGACATCACCGGCGACGGCTACGGCTTCTTGCGCTCCAGCGACTACAATTACCTGGCCTCGCCCGACGACATCTACGTCACTCAACAGCAAATCAAGAACTATGGTCTGAAAACCGGCGACGTGGTGGAGTGTACAATCCGTCCGCCGTTGGAGGGAGAGAAATACTTCCCGATGTGCGACGTGTTGCTCATCAATGGTCGCACACCCGAGTTTGTTCGCGACCGCGTGCCTTTTGAGCACCTCACGCCACTGTTCCCCGACGAGAAGTTCGACCTCGTGTCGAAGTTGCGCCCCAATATCTCGCAGCGCGTCATCGACCTCTTCGCCCCCATCGGCAAGGGCCAGCGCGGCCTGATTGTCGCGCCTCCCAAGACCGGCAAGACGATGCTGCTCAAGGATATCGCCAACGCCATCAGCGAGAACCACCCGGACACCTACATGATTATTCTGCTCATAGACGAGCGCCCCGAAGAGGTGACCGACATGGTGCGCAGCGTTAACGCCGAGGTTATCGCGTCAACGTTTGACGAGCCGGCCGACCGCCATGTGAAGATTGCCGACTTGGTGCTTAACAAGGCCAAGCGCATGGTGGAGTGCGGTCACGACGTGGTGATTCTGCTCGACTCGATCACACGTCTCGCGCGCGCCTATAACACCATCGCGCCGGCCAGTGGCAAGATCCTCACCGGCGGCGTTGACGCCAACGCGCTGCAGCGCCCGAAGCGTTTCTTTGGCGCGGCACGCAACATCGAGAACGGCGGCAGCCTGACGATTATCGCCACCGCTTTGATTGAGACCGGCTCGAAGATGGACGAGGTGATCTTTGAGGAGTTCAAGGGCACCGGCAACATGGAGTTGCAACTTGACCGCAAACTGAGCAACAAACGCATCTTCCCTGCGGTGGACGTGGTGGCCAGCAGCACGCGCCGCGACGACCTGCTGCTGCCGCAAGACACGCTCAACCGCATGTGGATCACGCGCCGCTTCTTGAGCGACCGCACAAGCGTGGAGGCGATGGAGTTTGTCAAAGAGCGATTAGAACGCAGCCGCACCAACGAGGAATTCCTACGCGACATTCAGCAACAATAATAGTCGTTGATTGTTAATATTCGAATAAGCCAGAAACTATAATGGGACGGATATTGGCGATAGACTACGGACGAAAGCGCTGTGGGTTGGCGGTTACCGACCCACTGCGCATCGCCGGAACCGCACTCGACACGGTGCCGGCATCGGCCGTGTTGGAACGAGTGCTCGCCTATATCGCGGCAAACGAAGTGGATATTGTCGTTGTCGGACAACCGACTCAACTCAACGGGCTACCAAGCGAGAGTATGCGCTATATAACTCCGTTTGTGGCGCGGCTACGCAAGGCTCTGCCCGAGAGCGTGGAAGTGGTGATGTTTGACGAGCGCTTCACGAGCACAATAGCCCACCGCGCAATGCTTGATGGTGGCTTGAAGAAGAGCGACCGTCGCGACAAAGCACTTGTGGACCGTATGGCGGCAACAATAATCCTCAACGACTATCTCATGAGTAGAGAGTAGAGAACCCCATTTCTCCCATAACGAAAACCAAAAAAACAAACAACAAAATAATGGTACTGCCGATTTATTTGTACGGACACCCGGTGCTACGCACCGAGACAAAAACAGTGACGCCTGACTTTCCGGATCTGGACAAACTGATCCAGAACATGAAAGAGACGATGTATGCCACCGATGGCATCGGCATCGCCGCGCCGCAGGTGGGCGTCAGCGCCCGTCTGGTGTACATTGATGTGGATGTCCTCAAGGAAGACCTCCCCGAACTCGCCGGCGTCAATATGGTGCTGATTAATCCCGAAATCACCGTCGACGAGAGTGTCGCTCCCGTGACGCGTGAGGAGGGCTGCCTGAGCATTCCCGACATCCACGAGAACGTGAAGCGTCATGAGCGAATCCACATCCGCTATGCCGACGAGAATTGGGTAATTCACGAGAAAGACATCGAGGGCTACTTGGCACGGGTTATCCAACACGAGTGTGACCACCTGAACAAAACTCTTTTCACTGACCACGTTGAGGGTTATCGCAAGGTGATGATCCGCGGCAAACTGCTGAACATCGCAAAGGGCAAAGTAGACTGCAAATATAGGGTAAAAACAGCCCCTAAGTTACACAAAAAATAAGGGCTAACTCACTGGGAGGCAACAGAAAGCATGCAGGGGATGTCTCCCGACATCCCCTGCAAATTTTAAATCTAATACCATGAAAAACACACACACACAGTGCAAAAGTAATATAGATGACCGAAACAAGCAAATTAATTAACAATTATTTAGAATTTTATACATTTATTTGTAATAACTGCTTGTCATGGACAGTTTTGTTGCTCAAATCGAAAGGTTTTGCAGGACGCACAACCTCCTTCCTGATGGAGGCCGCGCTCTCGTCGCGGTGAGCGGCGGCGCTGATAGCGTGGCACTGCTGCGCGTATTGCTCGAATTGAACGTACCCGTGGTAGCGGCTCACGCCAACCATGGCTTGCGCGGTAAGGAGAGCGACCATGACCAACAATTCGTCGAGAGATTGTGCGACCGGCTCGCCGTGCCGATAATTGTGACACGGCTGCGCGTGCGGGAAGCCGCAGCGGCTCGCAGCATGAGCATTGAGATGGCAGCACGCGAATTGCGCTACGCTTGGTTGGAGAGGGTGAGGCGCAAACAGAAGTGCGAAGCCATTGCCGTCGCTCATCATGCCGACGACCAAGTGGAGACTGTGCTGCTTAATATGCTGCGCGGCACCGGACTGCAAGGCCTGGTCGGTATGAGGCCCGTGAACGGACGCGTGGTCAGACCGCTACTCGCTGTAAGGCGCGCCGACGTGCTGCGCTATCTGGACTCCATCAAGCAGGACTTCGTCACAGACAGCAGCAACCTCGAGAACAAGTACCGACGCAACCGCATTCGCAACGTCGTGATGCCGGCACTGGAATCGCAGTTTGCAGATGCCACTCAACGTCTGCTGGACTCAATCGCGCGCATCACCCAGGGCACCGATTTATATCGCGAGTTGGTAGCCAACGTCATCTCCAACCTCACCTCACATTGCAGCGTGGAGGGCGTGCCGGTGAGCCGCATCGACACTCAGCGCCTGCTTGAGTATGCCAACTGCCCGATGCTGCTCAAGGAAATCTTGAAGAGCAAAGGCTTCGGGATGGACCTTGCCGATGAGGTTATGACAGCAATAAAATCACGCTCAATAGGTGCGTCTTATTCAAGTTCTACTTTAACTCTAACAGTGGAGCGCGATTTCATTGAGTGCGTGGAGAGTAGGCTACTTGAAAGCGCTTCGAGTGAAGAACGCGAAATCGGCAGCACCGTGTTTCAACAAAAGGTTGAGGTGTGGAGGAAAAGCGAACCGTTTGAGGCGGCAGCGGTCAACGGGCGCGACACGGTGGCGATACCGGCCGCACTGCTTGACGGCGCTCGCCGCGTGGTGCTGCGCCACTGGCGCGAGGGCGACCGGATGCGCCCCTTCGGGCTGCACGGCACCAAACTGCTGAGCGACCTAATGGTGGCCCGGCGGTTCACTAACGCACAGAAGCGGCTGGCGTGGCTGCTTGAGATTGATGGAGAGGTGGTGTGGCTGGTGGGCCACCGCGCCGCCGAGGCGACACGGGTGGACGAGGGCTGCACCGACTGGGTGCTGCTACGGTCGCGCGTCCGACAACATTACCCGCATCAGGCGCCGCAGGCTGGGCTCATTCTTGATTAGCACGGTGCCGTCCGGCGCGATAAGGTACATCAGTGGCTGCGACGGCAGGTAATAGAGGTCATCATTAATAACGCTCATCGACTTGTTCCAGCCATTGATGATTGGCTCGGGATAATGCGTCATGCGCCACACGCGCTCGTTGTCGCCGCTATAAATGGCCAGCACGGCGAGACGCCCGCCACCGACGAGCGCTTTGATGGTGTCATTGTCGGCGATGCGTTGCTTGACACGGGCACAAGCGTCACAGTCAGGGTCATTGAAGAGCAGCAAGACGTGACGGCCGGCCAGTTCGGCCGTGGTGTGCCGCGAGCCGTCGGACAGCACATAGTCGATGGTGGCGGCGCGCGAGCCCACACGGTTTTTGGCGAGCGACTCGGCCATCAGCCGCGGCCGCATCTTCTCTGACGGAGTGAGCACACTGTCGCGCAAGGCGCGCTCCAAAATCGTCAGATACAGTTCGTCACTATACAGGCTGTCCGTGGGGTCAGCCAGATGGCTGTCAGCCCAGGCGAGCACCTCGCGATAGGACTCGGGGCGCGTGGCAAGAGCCTGCATAATGCGGTCAGTGATAATCACAGCATCGCGATGAGGCCGCAACTCAATCTGAGAGATAACCAAAGACAAGTTGCCGACGTTGACGGTGGGCTCATCTGCTTTTACAGCCACAATGGCCAATAAGCACAAGACTGTTGTAAGAATTATCTTTCTCATCATAAAATCAAAATCAGTTTGCAAATATAACGTGTTTTTTTCGTACTTTTGTCGTTCAAAGCGAGAAAAAGATGAAAAAAAGTATAAAAACCAATGTGTGCCGCCTGTTGGACGCCGCCCGTATCGCCTATGAGACGTTGACCTACGAGGTTGACGAGAGCGACTTGAGCGTGGAGCACGTGGCACAGCAACTCGGGTTGGACGCGGCCACGGTGTTCAAGACGCTGGTGCTACGCGGCGACCGCACCGGCCTATTGGTGTGTGTGGTGCCCGGCGGCACAACGGTCGACTTGAAGAAAGCCGCCACGGCAAGCGGCAACAAGAAGGTGGAGATGCTCCACCAGCGCGAACTGTTGCCCACCACGGGCTATATACGCGGCGGGTGCTCCCCTATCGGCATGAAGAAACCGCTGCCCACGTTTATCGACGAGACGTGCGAGTTGTGGGACGCGATCTGCGTCAGCGCCGGTCAACGCGGCGCGCAAGTACGGCTATCACCGGGCGACTTGATTAACTATGTGGGCGCAACGGTGGTTGACTTGACAGAAATTGACAACAATAGCATAAAATGAATACGTTTGGACACAACTATCGCGTTACCACGTTCGGCGAGTCTCACGGTCCGGCCATAGGCGGCGTGATTGACGGCGTGCCGCCACGCGAGGCAATCGACGTGGAGGCGCTGCAGCGTTACGTGG
The DNA here is from genome assembly GCA_946187345.1 of uncultured Porphyromonadaceae bacterium. Taxonomy (GTDB): domain Bacteria; phylum Bacteroidota; class Bacteroidia; order Bacteroidales; family Muribaculaceae; genus Sodaliphilus. The sequence continues at coordinate 52,804 of CAMHQD010000015.1, forward strand.
CTCGTCGCCGTCCGGGACAGTCGGCACTCACAACTCAACGCGCCGAGGCCGACGAGGTGGAAATCCTCTCGGGACTGCTTGACGGCGTCACACTGGGCACGCCCATCGGCTACATTATCCGCAACACCGGCCATCACAGCGGCGACTATGCCGCGATAGCCACCTGCTACCGCCCCAACCACGCCGACTACACTTGGGAACGGCGCTACGGTGTCCGCGACGCTCGCGGCGGCGGGCGCGCGAGCGCCCGCGAGACGGCGGCGCGGATGGTTGCCGGCGGCATCGCCGCACAAGTGCTCTCACGGCGCGGCGTCTCCATTGTTGCCTATGCTTCTGCAATTGGAGGTATCACTTGCGACACGCCCTATCAGTCGCTCGACTTGTCGGCAATCGACAGCAACGACGTGCGATGCCCGGACGCAACCGTCGCGGCACAAATGGCCGAGGCCATTGCCACGGCGCGCGCCGAGGGCGACACGCTGGGCGGCGTGGTGACTCTGGTGGCGAGCGGTGTCCCCGCCGGTGTGGGCAACCCTGTGTTCGGCAAACTTAGCGCGGAACTTGCCGCGGCAATGATGAGCATTCCGGCGGTGAAAGGCGTGGAGATTGGCGACGGCTTCTCGCTCGCCGCAGCGCGCGGCAGCGAAGTGGTCGACAAATTTGTCGGC
>CAMHQD010000016.1 GCA_946187345.1 uncultured Porphyromonadaceae bacterium
TTTCTCTTATAGAATCACATATAGCGCCGCTGGTTCTCGAAGTCGACCTCGCTCTCGAGCTTGCTGACAAACTCGTCGAGGACTTCCTTGTCGACGTCGCCTTGGGCGTATTCCTTCTCGGCATCCTCGCGGATGAGTTGTATCCACTTGCGACGCGCGTTGACGTAGTCGGCGTGGATGTGCTCGACAAACTCGTCAGTGAGGTGGTCGATGCCGTAGTAGTCGAGAATCATGCGGTAACTCCACGCCCACCGCAACTCGTTGTAGTCGGCGTTTATCTCGCGGAATCGGGCCAGCACGTCATCAACGGTTTTCAGCCTGTCGGCCATGATGTCATCGATGATGCGTGTGAGTTCGCTCTTGGGCATGAGAAGGCCGGCCAGGTCAGTCCAGTCGCCGGTGCCGCGGGTGGTGCGCGGCGGCTCGGGGTTGTGGCGCTTGAGCACGGCTCCCATATAGATGCGCAGCGCCAGGTCATAGAATTCGATGCCCTTGCGCAGCAACGGCGCTTTGATGACGTATTCGTGGTAATTGTAAGTGCTCACACGCTCGCCGCTGGCCTTGCGCAGGCGTTCGAGAATTTTCTTGCCCTTGAGCACTTCGCTGATAGTGAACGGGCTGAGCCAGTCAAAGTTGACGATGCTCTTGCGTGCGCCTTCGGGCCGCTTGTCGCGTTTCGGCCACTTGCGGATGTCACGATAGAGGCCCACGGTGGCGAAGTTTCGGCCCGGCACAAGGTACATCGTGTCGCCGTAAGCAATCAGGTAGGAGAACGGCAGTGACCGTGTGTCGGGGTGATACATCAGTTTGCCGAACAACACCGAGAAGGCGCCTATGTTGGCCGGCATGAGCAGGTATGCCCCGCTGGCGGTCTTGGCTCCTCGCTCAAGCGTGCCGTAGTGTAGCGGTCCCATCTTGTAGGCATGGTTGCTGAAGTTGGTTGCCGAGCCGGCGTTGTAGAACGAGAACATGCCGCCAATGAGCAGCGTGCTCTTGTGGTGGCTCACGCTGAACGGGCCGCAGAATGCCGCGCACGCCTCGCCGTTGCTCATGTAACTGTTGGCAAAGAAGACGCTTGCCTCGGCTGTGAAGCCGGTTGCCAGTTCGCAGGCCTCGCCCACATGGCAGTTGGACAACTTGACGCTGCCGGTGATTTTTGAGCCGCCGTTGACGATGGTGTTCTCGCAAATCACACCTGTGCCGATGTGAATGGGGTTGGAAAGAGTGCTGGCGATGGTGCACTCACTCAGTTTTGACGCGCCGCCGATGTTGCAGCCGTCGCCGATGATTGCGTTGGTAATCTGTCCTGTGTTGCCAATCTCGACGTTGTTGCCGATGGTTGTGCATGGCGGGAGTGTCTCAGCCACCTTGCGGTCAACCATGTCGTTGAGCCGGTCCATGAGTCTCTTGTTGCCGGCATTGTTCACCATTAGCGCGGCAAACTGGCTGTTGAGGTCAGTGAACAGGCGCAGGTTGCCGTCGCCGGCCTCGTTGAGCACCGCGATGAGGCGGCCCTGGCCATAAGTGGCGTCGCCGCGCGTGTCAATGGTGCTCACGTTGCTGATGTGGCACCCGTCGCCGATGGTGACGTTGTTGATGTAGTTGCCAATGTTCTCAATCAGGCAACCGTCGCCGATGGTGACGTTGCGCAGCGTCGCGTTGTTAATGCCGCAGTTCTTGACAAAGCCATCGCTAACCTCGATGGTGCCGGCACTGCTGCCAAGTCTCGCCGTGCCATAAAACATGACACGATGCAGGCAGTTGGCGTCAAAGCCGTCACCAACGATGATGTCTTTCCAATCCTGGGCAATACAACCGTTCGCCTCGAGCGTTTGCACTTCGGCGGCAGTTAATTGTCTGTACTTTTTCATTATAATACTCTAAAAATGTTACAAAAACGCAGCAAAAGTACACATTTTTTTTTAATGGGAGTTAATCTGATGACAGATTAACTCCCATTTTATGTTGTTAACATATTTTTAGAAAGTGCTCCCCATTGTAATTTGAGAACTTTTCAGGATTTCAGTTGTCGTTATTTCCTCGGGGCGTTGCCCTTGGACGGGGCGTAAGATTTGTAGATGTATGCGTACACGCGCGAGCCGCTATAGCCCGGTGAGACGTAGTTGTCGCGGCAACTGCGGTACATGCCGTAACTATCGTAACTGAAGTCACTGTTGGCCGCCAGGTAATCTTCTAACATTTGGCATTCGTTTATGGCGGCGCTTGAATAACCGGCGTCCACGCTGACGGCGATGCCGGTGAGCGAGGCAGACGAACTGCGCGGATTGATGTCGAAAAACAGTTGGTAGCGCACTCCGTCGCTGGCGTCATAACGCACCATATTGTTGCCTGAATTCAAACGGCCCATCGAGATGATGGTGCTGAACAGCGACACATTGGCGTCACCGCGGCCGAGCGACTTCTCTATTCTGGTCACCAATGACCTGAAGTCGCCGTTAAAGTTCGGCAGTCCGAGGGGCTGTGGGGTGTCGTCGGCGATTGATGTGTCATCGCCGGAACTCAATCGGTCGTTATATCTGTCCGTCTCGGCGTTGATGCTGCTGATGACGTCTTGTTGCCGCTGGTAGAAGAAGTAGAACGCCGCGCCGCCGCCGATGAGCAGCAAGGCGATGATGCCCGCCGCGATGGCGATGACGGCGGTTGACTTTGATTGCCCCCCTGTTGCCGGTTGTCCGGTAGCGGGTTGGTAAGGATAGGGAGCGGGCGCCGGCGCGTAGGGTGTGCCGCAATGGGGGCAGACGGCGGCCTTGTCGGACATTTGTCCTCCGCAGTTGTTGCAAGTGATTAGTGCCATATTTCAGTTTCTCGTTTTTGGACAAAAGGACCTATACTGTTGTCGAATTATATATCAGAATGGTCTGGATATGTTGAGATTGTTGTGACGAGGGCGGTGTCAGTAGATGGGACGGGAGTCACGCTTGCTGATGTAGAGGGTCAGACCGTTGTAGGACACCGCATAGTAGTCGCCGCTTTCGTCGATGTAGGCAAACCGCTCTCCCGCGTTGGGGCAGATTGGGCTCCCGTTGTTGCCGGTGTAGATTTGTCCCTGCGGCTTTGGCTCGTGACGGAACCGGACGTCCTGTCCGGTGACTTCGATGAGGGTGGGATGGACCGAGACGGGTTCGCTATAGCCGTAGTCGACTCTCACCGCCGTATCCACCAACACCTCCTCCGGGGCCGGCTCGCCAGATCCGGAATGTCTGTTGCAGGCTTTGAAAAAGAAGAAGCAAGCGAAAATGATCGAGGCGATAAACAACATTGTCATGCATGAGCAGCCACTCTCAGTTTCTTCAGGCTGTTCACGTCTGTGTCGCTCAGCCTGTTCGGGCTGTTTATGCTCGTTCTGTCCAGCCTCTTCTGGTTGCTTCTGTTGTTGCGGGGACTCGTCGGACGGCCCTGTTTGCGCCACGGGAGTGCCGCAGTGGGGGCACGCAGGCGCTCTGTCCGAGACCTGCTTGCCGCACTTGGGACAATCAATCAGTGCCATATGCTTTCGTTCTTCTTTTACAGACTATTAAAAACCAAGGGCTCTGAGACTTCTGATACCGCTCTTCACTCTCAACTTAATACACGGGAACACAATATTGCTTGCTGATGTACAAAGTCCTGTTGTCATACTCAACCATATAGAAATCGCCGCTCTCGCCAATGCACTTCAAGAGTTCGCCCTTGTAGGGATAAACGGGGTAGCCGTTAGCGCCCATGTAAATTTGTGAGTTGAGTGAAGGCAGATGCCGCAGCCTCACGTGTGTGCCCGTTACCTTGACATATTTGTCAAGGCTCAGGCTATCGACGACCGGCTCCTCCGGAGCCGCTTCAACTGCCTCAACTGCCATAGATGCGTCCCTGATTTCTTTATACGTAAGCACATAAAATGCGCCGGCACCAACGGCACATAACACTAATATTATCACCACCGTGATAATGATGGCGTTTGACGAGCCGGATTGGTGCCGCCGTTGCGGCGGCTGTGGCGCCGGCTGATTGGGCTGGAAGCCCAAGCCGCACCTCGGGCATTGCGCGGCGCGGTCAGAAATCATGTTGCCGCACTGCGGGCATTGGATGAGAGCCATATCTTTTCGCTAATCGGTGACTGATTATCATTGAAATTGGCTTAGAGGGGGAGGACGAGGCGCAGCCCTATGTCATCGCTTGATGCCGTGGGCAGCCAACTGGCGCGCGCGCTCACCCGGCAACGCGTCTCTTGTTGATGGCAACCGCCCCCGCGCGACAGGCGGTAGCCGGTGTCCTTGACGCTGAGCGGGTTGTTTTGCGAATAGGTGGCATACGCGTCGTAGGTGTCGGCACACCACTCGCTCGCGTTGCCGCTCATGTCGTATAACCCCAACTCGTTGGCCGCTTTGCCGCCGACCCTCTTGACATATCCGGAGGCATTGTCCCAATACCACGCGACGTTGCCGACCGTGTTGCCGCCGGCGTAGCGGTAGCCTCGACTGCTGTTGCCGCCACGCGCGGCAAATTCCCATTCGGCCTCGGTGGGCAGACGGAAGTTCTCACCGGTCATCGCGTTGAGTTTGCTGATGAACTTTTGGCAGTCGTTCCAACTGACGTACACCACCGGGCAGTCGTCATCTTTGTTCTCGTAGGGGGGCACATCACCCATCACCGCGCGCCACAGGGCCACGGTGACCTCGGTTTGCCCGATATAGTAACTGTCGAGTGTCACTTGATGGATGGGAAACTCATCGACGACGGTGAAGCCGCGCTGCTCGTCGGTGCCGCCCATCGAGAAGTCGCCGCCAACGACCGGCATCATCGTGAACGAGACACCGTTGATGGTGAACCGTTTCGGGTCACTCATTTGTCGGGCTTGCTCAGCCCGCAGGGCGCGTTGGTACGCGGCGCAGTTGTCGCACACTCCCTTGTCGTCATCAAAGAAGGTGGGATCCACCCAGTTGCCGCACTCATTGCAGCGCACTCTTGCCGGAGCGGTTGGCGCCGAAGTTTTGGTTGACGGCTTGGGGTGATGTTTCTTGCCGGTGGTCTTGACATTGACGGTCTTGGCCGGCTTCTTGCTTGTGTTGTCGCCGCCTGTCGGGGGCTTGAAAGTTGTCGCGTCAATCATGGCGCAGCACGCCGCGATAGCGAGGGCGACCAGTATTGTTAATCTTTTCTTCATAGTCGTTAGTGAATAGTGAGGCGGCCACAAGGTGGCCGCGCGCGGAACGGCGTTTGAGGCGCGTCAAGGCACGCGGGCGATGAGTTTGTCGCTCTTGTCGTACCAGGCTCCCTGCTCGGGCTCACCGTTGGCTTTGAATGAGCCGTCGAAGTAAGTGCCCTTGTCCTTGCCCTCGGTGATGGTGCGGCGTCCCTTAATGAGCACTCCATTCTCCACCTTTCCGCTGAATTCGGTTGCCGGGGAGTCGGTGGCAACATCGGCGGGCATCGTCATCATGGCGTTCTCATCGGTGAGATGACCGGCGACGATGACGCCGGTGTAAACACGTCCGTCGGCGAGATTCACCGTCACGCTCTTGCCGCCGCTGTCGGGCATATTGTTGGTATCAAACTCGCCGCTATAGGTGTAGGTCACACCGTCCATAGTCACTTGCCTGGGCTGTGGCCGCTCTGTGACGGCCGCGGCGGGCTTGTCGCTGTCCGCGAACGCCAGATAAGCCGCTTGGCCGGCAAAGGCGAGCAGAAGCGCCAGCAATAATGATGCCGGAATAATCCACGGGTTGCGGTCGCTGTGAGGCTCGTTGTCGTCGATGACATTTGGCTCCGTCGGGACGGGGCTCTCAGGCGCGGGTGGCGCCATGTTAACGGCCGGCTCTGGTGCGGCGGCGATGACGGGCTCCGGTGTCTCGACGGGCGGTGAGACGGTGAGCGGATCGAGATCTAACGAAACGGGCTGCGCCGTGGGAGACGGCGCGATAACCGGTTCGGGTTGCGCGGTTGGCTCGGGGCGTGGCGCGACGGGGCGTGGCGCGGCGACGGGGCGTGGCGCGGCGACGGGGCGACGGGGCGCGCGTTGTGCCGCCGGCATGACGAATCCGCAATAAGGACAGCGTCCGCCCACCATCTTTGTGCCACACTCGGGGCACAACAGGTTGTCGTTGGGACAACCGCAGTGTGGGCACGCGCGTGCCGCATCGGACATTAACTTGCCGCACTCGCTACATTGAATCAGTGGCATGATGATATTGTTGTTTTATCGTTGGTTCTGGAGCAGTTGTTTATATTCTTGGATGGAGATTGTAATCATCAAATGGTTTCCGCATGAGGGACAGGAGACAATCTGACCGACGACCTGTCCTAACGCTTGCGGCGCCGGAGCGGGTGCCGGTGTCGGAGCGGGTGCCGGCGCCGGTGCGGGAGCCGGTGCCGGAGCGGGAGCCGGCGCCGGAGCGGGTGCGGGCTTCGGTTTAGAACCGCGCGGCATGCCGCACTCGGGGCAGTTGGCCAGCGTGGCGTCGTACACATATCCGCACTCGGCACACGAGCACGTCTCGACCGGTGCGGGCGCGACGGCCACCTCGACCGGCGCGGGCGCGGCAGCCACCTCAACCGGCGCGGGCTCCTTGTCTTGGGGAAGTGATTTCTCGGTCGGGCAGCCGCACGTGGGGCAGCAGTCGTTGTTAGCGGCGTCAAACTCGTCGCCGCAGTCCACGCAAGTGACCATCAGCGGTTCGTCATTTACTGCGGTCAAGCACTCCGGACACTTGTCGGCAAACTCGTCATTGAACACGTAGCCGCATTTTTTGCATGTAGTTAGAGCCATATGATATTGGTATTATAGTTTCTAAAACATACTCTTATTTATACAACACATAGATATTGAAAATGTTGTATGCGGTAAGACCGAAAAGAATTATCGATAAACCAAGGGCTATGTTTCTGAGTATCGGTTTCTTGATGGTCAGAGCCACAATCGGCAGGCCGAGACACGGCAGATTACTGAGGATGTAATATATGAGCCGTTCAACAGAGTCATAGGAATACATCGGAAAATCCCAGAACTCAAATAATATAATGATAAAAAGCCAGATGGCGATGTATCCGAGAAGCATTATCGACGCGAGTTCATTGTTGACGAGCGGCTTTTCCTCGGCGACGGGTGCTGCCTGCGTCGGCTGCATCTGTTGTTGCTGCCACTGCTGCGGTTGCTGAGGCTGCGGTTGTTGAGCGGCCGTGTTGGGCGAGCCGCAGTGGGGGCAGGCCGCCGCGTGCTGCGACATCGGCTTGCCACATTCTGCGCATTGAATCAGTGCCATAATTCAATATCTGATTTTTCTTCTCGTCTGTTTCAGTCTATCTATAAGTTATTGGTAGACTGAAACAAACGAGATATGGGTTGATAATGTCTGATAAACAGAGTGTCAGAACAAGGGGAACGAGGATTGGCTATAGACGTACTTGCGGTCAAAGTCCTCGTCGCTGAGCGTGAGCATATAGATGCCCTGGATCAGGCCTAACACTCCGCCAATCACGAGGCAGGTCAGCAGGATCATGATTATGCCGCCGGTACCTTTGCCGATATAGAAATAATGGAGGCCAAGTCCACCGCACAAGATCGCGAGGATAGCGGCTGTGACGCGTTTGCCGGATGGGGGACCGGCGGCCGGTTGGGCACCGTAGGCAAACTGTGGCTGCTGGTACTGCGGTTGTTGCTGATACTGTGGTTGGTACTGCGGTTGCTGCTGCGGTTGCTGCTGGTACTGCTGCTGGTACTGCGGCTGCGGTTGGCGTTGTGGTTGGGCGACGGGTGCCGGAGACGCGCCAATCGGCGCTCCGCAATGAGGACACGACGGAGCCTGGTCCGACACGTTGTGTCCACATTCGCTACATTGAATTAGTGCCATAATGAAATTGTTTTTGATGTTAATAAATATTGAGTTATTCGTGATTGTTATTTCGGTTGAAGGCGATCGATGAGATGTTGCAGGTCCGCCTCCGCGATCTTGCTTTTCTTGAGCAGGTTGAGATATTGGTCAATGGTCTCGTCAAGATAGAGGATCGACTCCCACGGGTCGGTGTCGCGCTTCTCGTAGTAGCGGTAGTAGCCTGTCCGCTTAAGGCCCTCGTCGGCTTGGGCGCGCACCATGTCGTTGACGACCCACCCTTTCATGCCGAGACTTTTCTTTTGGGCCTCGAGGTAGTTGATAATCTCGAGGTTGTAGCGCTCATACTCACTAAGGAAGTGGGCATAGGTGTCATACTCCTTTTTGTGGTTGCCCTTGATGTCGATGACGTCGATGCAATGGATGGCATCGTTGATGCGCTTGGCATCGTAACGTCTCTCGAGAGGGTAGAGCAAGCACTGACGATAGATGGTGTTGTCGAGCGCGGTGAACCATCGCAGGGTGTCGTTTTTGGCATCGATGACGCTATGCAACTCGTCAATTTTGGCTCGCAACCCATCGCGTTCGCCGATATTCTGTTGCTCCAACTCGCTGTTGCGTTGCGACAGACGTTGGATCTCATTCTGCAGGTCGGCGGCTTGACTGTTGAGGACTTCAATGGCACCGTTTAGTTTGTCAATCTCCTGTTGTTTCTCACCGAGTTGGCGCAAGAGCGTTTTCACTCGGCTATCGGTGTCGGCCTCGGTTTGAGCCGAGGCGGTGCCGAGGGCAAGCGCGGCCGCGGCGATGACAATCATTCTTTTAAGCATATCAATCAGTTTGGTTGGGGTAGTTATAATTCATTGCGTTGCTGTCGGCACGGTAGAGTTCGCTGCGGACATCGTTAAACTGTGACTCGCCGCCAAAGGCGTTGACGTATTCGCTGATGCTCTGCATGGCATCGGTCACCGCGCTATAGAAACTCTGGTAGGAACTGTAGTTGTGGTAGCCGTTGGCCACACGGCGGCATCGGGCGATGATGTTTGACGCGAGGGCCTGCTTTGCGGTGGCGTATGCGCTGTTCATGCCGCTGTTCAAGGCGGCATTGTTGGTGAGCGGCGCGCGCTTGTAAGACGCCAACCGGCTATTGATGCCCTGCACGGCGGCCACTGTGGCGCATGATGACGCGCCGCGCACCACGGCCCATGCCGCGTGGTAGTCGTCCACATTTTTCACAACCGCCTCGAGTGTCGCTTTGGCTTTCTCCTCGGCAATGTCCATGGACAACAGCGACTGGGCGCGCGACTTGAGCGCCGACAACTCGTTCTCACTCCACGACGATCGCTCGAAGTAGTCCTTCTGGTAACGCTCAAAGATGGGCTCGAAAGCGTAGAACGCTATTTTGTGGCACGTCCGTTTCTCGCTCACCGACATCAGCAGTGTGCCTTCGGCGTCCTTGACCGAACTCTCGGTGGCTATATCGCCCATGATGGCGTCAAAGGCGGTGGCCGCCTCGGCATAGTTATGGCCCGCGATCTTGCTTTTCACTTCGCTATCCACCCTCTTCTCGGTGGGAGTGACGGCAATAATGGGTGTGGTGTCATCTTCAATGTCGCGCGTGAAGTAGTAGATGACACCGGCTATGGCGGCCGCCACTGCCGCGATGAGCAGTATCTTGATTGTGTTGTTCATTGTTTTGTGGTTGTTAGGATTGTGTCAATCGGATCCTCCGGTTGGCCGGGTCTTCTTGACGGTGGTTGTCTTGTTCGCCGGCTGCTGTGGTTTCTGTGGCCGGGTGTTGCCCGAGGACGCGCCGGCGCTGCCTGACGTCTGGTCAACGCTCTTCTTGCCGTCGGCCGGTTGTACGCCGGCTTGCTCATGGGCTTGCCGGTCGGGGCGCTGTCGGTTGACGCCGTCACCGTGCGTATCATCGACGCGTGGCGCGGGCGGAGCGAAGCGCTCGTTCTTCTCCAACTGTCTCTTGAGAGCGATGAGACTGTTGTTGAGTTGACGTATGTCCACCACATCACCCTTGCTGCAGCGCCGCATTTCATCTTGTATCTTTTGTGGGTCAACGCGGTCTTGCATCTCCCGGTATAGTTCAACGCAGCCCGTGCCCTTGTCGGGGTTGGACCAGTAGCCGTTCACGTTGCCGCACTCATTATACTTATGATTGAAGGCATTCTCGGCAAGTCCGCCGGCGATAAGGTCAATCAGAGCCTTGTAACCATCTGATTTCAACTGTTTCTTGTCCCAAAGGTCGTTGTTCTTGAGATAGTTGATGTCGTCTTTGTTCAAGTCGAGATTGTCGCCGGCCTGATTGTTGGGATTTACCTCTTCATCAACGTTGGGCGCGTGTTGTAAGGTATCGCTTTTCGCTTCACCGCCAAATGGCCATGGCGTGTCGCCACCGATAAAAGACACTATAGAGTATCCGCCGTAGCCAACAAGCAGCAGGGTGGCGAGCGCGATGGCAGCCAACGGAATGATGCGTGCCCAGGCCGGCCGGCGCTGCTTTCTCTTGCTGCCGGCATGCTGTGCCGTGGCCTGTTCGCCGCCCACGTGTAGCACGTTGCCGTGGCGCTGCAGGTAAGAGAGCAGCGGGTCGTTGTCGCGGACATCGACGGTGACTGTCGATACCGCCTGGTTGGGCAGGATAATGTTAACCTTGACGCGGTTGCTGAGCGGCTCGAGGCGCACTGTCTTGGCGCCGGCGCGCACATCGGCCTCGGTGATTGTTACGTCCTGGCTGCGGTAGCCGGTCTTGATCGCCTTGAAGGAGAATGGCGCGAAGCGGTCAGTGTCGGGCACGGTGAGTTCGACGGCTATCGTGCCGGGTTGGTTGGCCACTTGGATGGTGACATCGCGCACCATACCGGAGCCGGTGCTGTCCTCAAAGTGTAGTCTCACCTTGCGCTGGAACCGCACGGCTGCAGTGGCCGGGTCATTGATAATCAGTTCATAATCGTTATATCCCACTTCGGGGGTAGGGCGCCCGTCAATGGTGACCGCCTTGGTTACCGGCACGCAACCATCTTTGGAGTAGGTGAGACGCAATGTTCTTCCGGCGGCAACCGCGGTCTTGTCGACAGTGACACCGGCGGGAAGTTGCCGATAAATACGGAAAGTGACGGTGACCGGAGCCGTGATTTGGGCGAACGACTGTGACTGAGGAATGACGGCTCCGGCCGGCGCGATGTAAACGCAGCGGTAAGCGTCGTGAGCCGCCTGTCGCGGGAAGGTGAAGATTTTTTCCAACTCAGCCTCGTTGTTATACACGCGTATTCCCTTGACGGGGCTGCCCGCGGCGGTTGACGCCGCTTGTGGAATGAGCGTCGCCGCGAGGGCGTTGAGGTGCGGCTCAATGGCGGCCACGTTGTTGCTCTGGGCGAGTTGGGCTCGCAGGGCACGCAGTGTGCGCAGCACGACCGCGCCGGATGTGGAGACGCGATGCCCGGTGTGGAGGCAGAGCATGAGGCGGCCGTTGCGGCCGTCGTTGGCCGGCACGATGATGCCGTAGTAGTTTCCTTCAGGTCCCGTCCAGACGGTGTAAACGTCGTTGTCGTTGGTGAGCAGGCGCGCGTCGCGCGGGTCAAAGAGGCCGTTGAGCCATGATGCGCCGGTGGCGGCGGCACGAGGGTCGGGGTAGGTGAGCACAAGACGGGTGTCGTCGGCGCCGCCGGCGTTTTTCACCTGTCCATAGACGGCGATATTGATGATTGATTGTGCCATAGTTTATTTTCTCAAGAAGTCCCACCAACTTTTTTTGATTGCCGGGGTCTTTGTTAGTAACTTGTTGGTAACCTTGACGGTGTCCTCACCGTCAAAGACGCAGAGGTTCTGGGCGAACACGTCGCCTACCGAGAAGGACAGTGTCCTCAAGTCGGCGATGCCGCTCTCGTCGCACGTCTGCTCGAGCGTGTTCCAGAACGATGCCAGTTCTCGCTTGACATACTCGTTGGCCAACCGTGGGCGGTCGGCGCGGTCACATTTGATGCGGTCACACTTTGTCACGAGCACATACACGCCCACTGTAGAGCGGGTGAACACGTTCTCGTCCTTGAGATACTGCATCATCTGGTTGAGGTAGTTGCCCATGCTCAATCCTTCCCACATCTTGTCGTGGGCACCGTACTCGACGATAAAGAAGTGTATCTTCTTGTTGCGGTTGTCGCGCAAGTAACTCATTGCCCGGGCGAGCACACGCTTGTCATCGTCGGTCATGAACATATTGTTGCGTTTCTTATAGACCATGCGGAAAAGCTCGCCGGCGAGGTCGATGAGGGTGAGGCGGTGCTTGCGGCTCTTCTCGTCACGCAGGTTGAGAATCATCTCCTGTATGTTACCGATGCTCGTACTGTCAGGCAAGGTGCAGACACTGCCGTTGCCGATAAAGATGTTTGACAGCAGGTTCATGTAGTGCATACCGGCACAGTTGAGCATCTCGAGAGAGCCGTTGCGGTTGGCCGTGCTGATGATGGTGCCGAGAGCGCAGGTTTTGCCTGAACCCGGTGTGCCCCAAAAATAGACTTCAGTGGAGCCGCTTTGCAGTTCAATTGGAGGAGTAGAGTCGGGCAGCGGCGATGGGGCGGTAACCTTTTTGATCGCCTCGGTTTTTTCGTGTCCGAATATTTCCTCAATGTCGCCCCAAGAGACGATGCCGTTGCCCACGGTCGCCTGTATGGTGTCGCGGTTGCTCGGGTCGGGGTCAACTGCGGGGTAGGCGTTGGGGTCTTCGCGCAATGCGTCAAGGTATTGCTCGGCGACGGCTCCGCTGGCGATGCGTTCCATTGCCTCGGCGGCGTGCCGGCCGGCGGGGAAGAGGGAGAGGTAGTTGCGGTAGGCTTGCGGACGGGCGGTGCGGCGCGCGTTTTCCCACTCTATGTCGTCGCGGATGTCGTTGATGGCCGCTGTGGCCTCGGCGTCATGCCGGCCGGGGAACTCGGTCATGTAGTTGTTGTAGGCGTCAACAGTGTTGCGGCGCTTGACGGCAAGCCAGGGCAGGTCGGCCAGCAGGTCGCGGCACTCGTCGGCATGACGGCCGTCCGGAAAGATGTTGAGATAAGCCTTGAGTGTCTCCTCTGACAGCGCGCTCTGTATGTCCTGCCATCGCGTGTCGTCCATGCCGGCGAGTTTGTCGCGGGCCTCAGGCGCGTGGCGCAGCAGTTGCGACCGGTGCAAGTAGTCATTATAACTCTCGATGGAATCAATCAGGGTAGCCTCTTGCCACAACTTGTCCTCGTCCTCGTTGAGGCATCCTTCGATATAGGCGGTTTTGGCTGGACTGAGGCCGGCGCGCTTGAGTTCGTCGAAGGAGACAACCATGTCGCGGATGTACTTGAGCAGGTTGCTGTTTGGGATGCCCGTGCCGCCGGAGCGGCTGCACATTTCCAGTATTTTTTCTTTTTGTGTCATTATGGTTGTGGGCGTCGTTGATTATTCGTAGTCGTTCTTGTTATTGGAGGCTGCGCCGGCCAGAGAGCGTTGCGAGACGAAGTAGGGCAGCAGCATGATGGCGGCGGCGATAACCGACAAGATAATAGAGAGGATGCTCGGCTTGGAGAAACTTGTGTAAATCTGTTGCAGGCTGCCCAAGTCGTTGTTGAGGGCCGTGTAAGTGAATGGTGTCGCATTCTCACCGGCGCGGATGGTCCGCGACAATTCTGTGTAGTTGTCGACATAGTTGTCCACTCCGGCCGCGATTTTGTTGATGTTGGCCGGCAGCATCATGTTCCACACGCTCATGTCGCGGGCATTCTCGAGCCACTGCGTGCGCTGGCGGCGGATGGTGTCGATAGAGTCGGGCAACAACTGCCGCCGGAGGCTTTTTGAGAGACCGTCAATCTTGTCGTCGTCATTGCTGCCTGCGGCATCGGCCAGCAACTCCTTGTACTCTGACGGGTGAATCGCTTTGCCGGTGGCCACCAGTTGCAGCGCGCTCTCATATTTCTTGATGCGGGTGTCGGCGTATTTGTCGTAGGCGTTGTCAAGTTCGGTGGCCGAATCAAACAGTTGCCCGATTTTCTGCTTGATGTCGCTCTGGTTCTCAACCACCTTCATGAAGTTGGTGAACGGCAGCGCTGCAATCAGCAGCATGACAAATATAATGATGCCGCAAATAATCTCGGCGGCGCGTCCCGTGTGCCACCGTGACTCTTTGCCCATGCACATGAGATAGACGCACAGCAGGACGATGGCGATGCCCTCGATAGTGAAAAGCAGTGGATAAGTGAGTTCACCATTTCTCCAATAGACAAGGCCCATGAACGCGAAGAAAGCGTAGGCTAACAGCGTCATGATGGAGAACACGGTTGCAAAGTTGAAATGTGTCTTGTTCATATCAGTGTTCTGAAGGAGGTAATTGTTTCTTGAGTTCTTCGATTCTCTGCTCGTACTCGCGGATCAGTCGTCGGATTTGGTCATAATCAACGTTTCGGGCAGGAGGTGGATTGTTGCCGGCCGGTGGGTTGACACCCGGAGTGGCTTCGGGCGGAGTGGTGCCGTCAGGGCTGCCGGGCGTGTCGCCGGTGGAGGGCGGAGTGGTTGGCGTGCCGCCGTCAATGGGCACAACGAGAGTGGGCGGGGTGTCGTCGACGGGAGTGATGACCGTGACTGTGCCATCGCTTTCCACGATTGTGTCGCCGGAGGCGCCCGGTGAGACAATGATTGAGCCGCCGCCGCTGTTCAGGCCCGGCAGGTCAGCGTCGGGCACCGGCCTGTAGTCGCGCTCGCGACGGGTGAAGTCGCCCTTCTTAACGGCCTCCAACGCCTTGTCTACCAGCACCATTGGCGGTATGTAGCCATAAACGTCGGCTCCGCTGTTGTACAGGGCTGTGCGGGCTTGCTCCACGGTGAGGTCACGTTTAATTGATTTCATGAGAGCCACGGTGCCGGCCACAATGGGCGCCGACATGCTTGTGCCGTCACAGGAGCGGAAGTCGTTGGTGGGGAATGCGCTGTAGATGTTTGTCCCCGGCGCCGAGATGTCCGAGCACGGTCCGTAGTTGGTGAAATCTGTGGGGTAGAGCCGCTTGTCGACCGAGGTGACGACGATTGATGAGTTGTTGCGGTTCTCAGGCGGTATGCTCGAGATGATGTCGTCGTTGCCTGCGGCAAAGACGAGGATTGAGTTCTTCCTCGCGGCAATGCTTGTCACGCGGCTCCAGAGCATGGCCACATTCTTGAACTGTGTGTCGGCAATCACTTTTTGTTCTCTGACCGGCAAGATGTTCAGGCCCTCAAATTTAGGCCCGATGGATACGTTAATCACATCGGCGTCGTTGTGGACGGCATACATGATGCCTGCCACGAGGGCCGATAGCGGGCATTGCTTGTTGTCAAACACTTGGACCGGGATAATCGCGCTCTTTGGAGCCACGCCCGCGGCTCCCTTGTCATAGAAGTCGCTGCTGCCGGCGGCGAGTGCGGCGGTGTGGGTGCCGTGACCCACGCCGGCGCTGAGTTTGTTGTCCCGGGTGAACACATTGTAGGCTTGGCTGATGCGCCCCTTGAACATATCGTGCCCGGCGTCGATGCCATCGTCAACGATTGCCACTTTGATGTCCGGTGAGCCTTGTGTAATGCTCCATCCCTGCTTGAGGTGGATGGCGTCGAGGTGCCAACCGGCATCGACGGCATTGTCGTTGAAGTTGGCACTGTGCTTGATCTCATACACTTCCTCATCAAAGACAAAGAAGCGCTGGTCGGGAATGCGGCTGTTGATCGACTGCTTGATTTGCTCCCGCTCGTTTTCGGGAATCTGGATTACGAGCAACTTCGCCTCGCGGTCAAAGCCGATGATGTTGTATTGGTCGCCGGGATAAGCCTTCTTGAAGGCCGCGGCGAGCGCGTCCACATCGCCGTTGTCGTCCTCGAGGAAGAGGAACAGCCGGTTGCCGATCACATCCGGCACGCCCGGGCTGGAAACGATGGGTGGCATCTCGCCGTCCTCGCCTCGCACGGGGGCGGTGATGCGGTCCACGCCGTCCGGCAGGCGTCCGAGGCTGTCCGCGACGGGCACCGCGGCGCCATTGTCGTCAATCACGGTGCCATCGGGCAGAGTGAGTTGTGGCAGGTCGGCCACACGGCTACATCCGGGCAGCAGGGAGGGCACGCCAGCGCATCTGGTCAGCAACAGCGACAAGCCTGCAAGCAACAGTAGCGCCACGAGTAGCCAAATCAGCCACTTGAGGCAACCCTTGTACCATGGCACCGGAGCGGCGACCGGCTCATAGACGGCATTGAACGTGGTGTCGGCAGTAATGGGTTGGTCAAGACGCTTGTCCCAACCGACAAATCTGGAGCCCTTGGCGGCTGTGATGGCCGGAATCCATTCTTGTGGGATAATGCTTCCGTCGGGAATAGTGACGTCAGTGTAGCCTGCGGGTAACGCGCCGCCTTCGCCGGCATTGAAGCGGACGACGTGAGGCTCGGGTGGTAGCGCCGGTGGAACTATCTGTCGCTCACGGAAGATTGCCGTGTAGTTGCAGTCATCGCTGACGACCGTAGTCGCGTCGATAGTCGGTTCCCACCCGACGAACTCAAATCCCTCGGCGGGGGTCGGCACCGGGAGGGCCGTCTCAAAGAGTTTGGTGCCACCGTTCAACTCAATGGACATATTGCCGTTGAGAGTGCCACCGTTGCCCGCGTCGAAAGTAATCAAGTACTTGCCGCTGTGACGACAAACGGCTGTGAATTCAATATCATCGGTGACGCTGTGACCTTGAGGATTGTTTGGCAGCCACTTGACAAAGTTATAACGCTCGGCAGCCTTGACCGAGGGAATTTCGGTGCTGTCGAGCCGATGGTTGTGGCGGCGGTGTAACTCTTGTCGGCCTTGCAGTGAACCCTCTCCCTCGATGCGGAAGGTCACGCGGTGGATGCGATGGTCGGTGATGACATCGGTGATGACGGTGTTCAGTTCGTGACCACCACGCAATCCCATTCCCCACAGAGCGAAAGTCACCATGCCGTTGTGGCAGTAGATAAAGTCGCCCACGGAATCGATGTATCGCAGGGCGCACGCGAAGTAGACAGAGTCGATGTGCTGCTTGACAGCGCTTTGGGTTGCTTTGAGACGCTCGATGGTCGAGGCGAGCGCCGCTTGATATTGGGCGCGCTCCTCATCGTCGGCGAGTTGAGAGAACTTGATCGGCATCTCACCGTCGGGCATGGGTATGAACCATTCAATCCGCTTGGTGGCCGCGTTGAACGACGGCTCGGCGAATAACTGTTCAAAGTCACTGACGCCGTGGGAGATGAACACGCGCGCAAACTCGTTGTATCGCTCGTAGAATGGTGCGCCCGATACAATCTCGATGTTGAATGCGCCCACTGGCGTTTCACACAATTTTACTTTACCCTTGATCATGGATATGTCTGTTATTTAATTAATGAAATGATTGAGCCTAACTGAGAGTTGGCTGCCGGGTCAAAGTCCGGAAGGCGGCAAGCGTAGACGTAGGCCAGTCGGAGTTTCTGCTGCCATTGCCAAATGTTCTTGTATTGGGGGAATCGTAACAGGAAGTCTCGAAGTTCGCCCGAGAAGACGTCGGTTGAGAGCAAGTCATTCTTCTTGTCGAGGTCAGCAAGCAGGCCCAGTCCCTCGTTGTCGTTGTCATGGAGCAGCACGTCGGTGTTGAGGCCCAGCCTGAGGCGCTCGTTTTGAGCGATGACGCTCTCGCGCTCGCCGGCCGGCAGGAAGTCATAGCCGAAACTGTTGACAAACGCGTTGAGTTGCATAGCGAGGTAGTCGGCGATAATGCCCACACATGACTCGCGGCTCATATCCCGCATATAGCGCTTGACCCGCTCCACAAGTTTGTCGTGCATATGCAGTAGTTTGTAGATGGTCCATAACTTGCTGACTATAATGTCGATTGGCGGGAAGGAGTCCTTCAGTTCCGCCGAGCACCGCTTGGCCAGGAAATCGTCATGCCACTGTTTTTCAACGATGCTCACGAGTTGCTCCTCCTCGCTGCTTACCATGACGTCTTGTGACAGCAGTTTGTCGAGGTCGATGCCCATCTGCGCCAATTCGTCCCGGCACTCGTCCTCATCGTCGGTGCCGAGATAGTCGCACAACCGCTCAATGTTTTCATCTCGCGCGACCGATGCGTCAAGCCCGGCACCCATATAGATGCTTGTCTCCTGAGTGTTCATCGGTGTTGATAGCGCGGCACCGAGGATTTGGCGGTGAATGAGTTCATAAAGTTCGGTTTCAGAAATCATCAACTTGCCGATGAGCCGACCGAAGAAGTATGGGTCGTTGCCCAACTCGCGGTCAATGGTGAGGCAAGCGGCACCTGCTTGTCGCTTGGCCTGCTTGAGTTGGCGATCGCTGTCTTCAGGGTGGTAGTACTGCTCGAGGATGCTCTTGAAACGCTTGTCGAGTGTGTTGAAGTCGGCTGACAGTTTCTCAAGTCTCGCCGCGGACGCATTGGGCGCAAGGTGGCACAATGCCGCGATAATCGGCTTGGTGCCATCGTTGCCAACTGTCGCGGCTTGTTGCCATGCGCTATCGGGATTGGCAAAGTGGGCTCGCACAAAGTCATCGTTGACAAATGAATGCCGCAAGTCATCGAGGAAATTGGGATATTGCGGTTGGACAATGGCCCTGCTCTCGGCTTGCCCGCTCTCGGGATTGTATCCCTCGAAAATCATTGTCGAGTATTTGAAGTCCCGCAGCATGAAGATATTGTTAAACGCCGGCTGGCTGTCGGTCCAGCGGTTGAACCAGTGCTCGCTGTCGCCGATGGACTTGAGAACCTCCTTCTCGAGAACTGTCTTGAATCGTCGTGGCCACCGCTCGTTCAGGCGGTCAGGGTCACCGGCTTTCTCGTTCTGGTATTCGAGATCCTTGTTGAACCATGTGGCGATGATGAATAGGGGTGAGACACCGGAACTGCGTGTAAAGGCTTCGCGCTCGGCAGTGGTGTTGCCCACGTTGTGGGTGACCCAATCGTTGAGCAGCACGCCCATGGTACTCTCGGCGCTCTGATTGTTGTTGTGGCAGAACAGCAAAGCAGTGATGCGCTTGGCCATGGAGTATTTATTGAAGAAGTATGACACCTTGCCTCGCCGCAAGATTGTTGACAGGTTTTTGCCCTCGGGCAACTTGCTTTCCTTGATCTGTTCTGGTCTTCTGGCACCCGGGAAGTCAAGGATGTCGATGTCATTGAGGAACTCTCGGTCGCGACTTGTGGCCGCGGGTAACGTGAATGTGAGTTCGGCGATGAGTGCGCTGAAGAAAGATTTGGGCAGTCTCACGGGAGAGCCGTTGGGGGCTGTGAGGACGTTGACGTCGGGAATAAAGTCGGCGCCGCTCACTTCCGGCTCGCCGTACATTTCATCGAGGCGCGCCACATCAAGCAGCGAGCCGTGACGCTTGAGCACGCCGGCAAACTCGACGTAGACCGTCTGCTTGAAGCCGATGGCGCGGTAGGTGTCGAGTATATTGTCGAAGATGCGGTTGATATCTCGATTGTCGTTCCATGTCAACTTGAGAAGCGCGATGAGTTCGCGCTCGTCAATCTCCCGCAGGTGTTGTAGGAGGAAGGTGAAGAACTGCGATTTGAGCAAGTTGTCACATTTCTTTTGGATTGACGACGTGTGGAAGAGATAGTCCCTGATGTCCATCAGGTCATCCTCATCGAGCAGCGTACAGGGCATCGGCGTTGACGAGAGTGCCGCTCGTGACAGGCGCTCGTTGAATTGTTCAATACTGATGATGCTCTCGTGGGAATAGTCCACCTGATTGTAGTATGCCTCGCAGAGCACGAGTACCACATCTGCGACAGAGAGCAGCCGGGCGCGTAGCGTACCGGCTGGGACGCTCACCTGATGGGTGGTGAAGCGAGTAATGACTCCTGTGGCCTCTATTGTCGAATTTGGAGAACTGGGGTTAATATCATTGATGAAATTGAACGAGCGCTGGCCATCGGTGACGGCAAACGGCGCGTCAGGCGTCGACAGCATGGCGCTGACGAGGTAGGACTTTCCCATTTGGCTCTCGCCGAACGCCGCCACCGAGGGACGCTCCTCTACGGCGAAACGGATGCGTTTGTATTCGCGGCGGAGGTTCACCAGTTTCTCGCGGAAACGCAGTTGCTCGGCAGCGGGCACGTTGGCGATCCAGCGCAACGCTTTCTCGACAGTCTCTAATCGTGAGTTTATCGTTGATGTATCCATATACAATTCAATGTTCACAATTCTTAATTCAAAGTTACTTCCCTCATTGTGGAGTGGTCGGGAGTGTCTTATCTGTTATATGAGATGTTGATGTTGAACGCTCCGCTATCAAGCCAGTAGCAGTCGGGATCGTTGAGTGACTGCACTGTGAGGCTGAAGTCTGCTACCGGCACATCATCGCCACGGTTGTTCTCGGCTGCTGTGATGCTGACTTGCTCCTTGTCTTCATCGAAGTCTTGCCGCTCGAGGGTGAAGGTGATGGGTATGTTCTCGGTGAGACGCTCGCAGTAGATTTTCACGATGTCGGTGATCTCACCATCGGTCTTGTCGGGATAACGGCTTCGTGAGCGTGAGGTGATGCCGTTGCGGTTGATGTCGAGCACGAGCAATGGTCTGACGGGGTAGAGCCGCATATCGTGCTGCCGGCAACCGATGTATACCGGGAATGAGTTGGTGGTGATGGTGCCTGACGGCTTGTCGGGCGTGATAAACGCCGGGTTTGTGTTCACCATTGCGTCCTTGACGACAAGATAGTCGGTAGTTGGCTTGATGAGTGCGCCCAGGTCGTTGAGGTCGAGCGAGAAGTTGTTAAGGCGCCCGGTGCCCGAGGCGAGGTAGCCGATCATCGCTCCCACGGCGACAATGCTCTTGCTGTTGTGGATGAAACCGTGCTCGTCGGCGAATGGGAACCACTTGCCGATGCGGTGCTTGTTGAGCACAATCAGCCGGTTGGGCGCCACGGCGAAGTATTTCATGAAGATGTCCTTGATGGGCTGCAGCGAGGCCGGACGGCCGGTGAGCAGAATGATGTCACAGTCATGGGCATACATGATGGTGGCGACGCTCTCGATAAGGCTGTTCATGGCGCGCTCAATCTGGCGCGAGACCATGTCCTTGTCATAGGTCCACCGGATTTCGCCCAGTTCGAAGCCGAATGTGTTTTTGAAGTGACTAAGCACCTCATTATTGGGCAAATTATCGGTGAAAATATCGTCAAACGTTGTCTCGCGATACTCAATACCGTGAGAGAGCAAGTCAAGGAAGTGGTAGATGACAGGGATGAGCACCTGGAGGTTGAAGTCGCGGCGCAGCAGCCTGTCACGGAACGACAGGGTATTGTGATCATCGCCAAAGAACTTGTAGAGCCTGGCCCGCGCCTCATGTTGAGATATGCCTCGGCGCAGCATCTCGCGCTCTATAGTGCCATTCTCTCCTTGAAGCAGGATGTTGGAGATGAGCATATGCATCATGTCGTCGCCGGCATAGTCAAAACTATCCCAAAAGATTGGCACGGGACGCAGCCGTGTCGGGTTGACCTCATTGTAGTCATACCGGCACACCATGATGTCGCTCGTGCCGGCGCCAATGTCAAGCGAGCCGATAACAACCGATGGCACCGTGTCGCCTGTGGCCAACTGCCGTGGCTTGC
Source organism: uncultured Porphyromonadaceae bacterium (assembly GCA_946187345.1). Classification (GTDB taxonomy): domain Bacteria; phylum Bacteroidota; class Bacteroidia; order Bacteroidales; family Muribaculaceae; genus Sodaliphilus. Next base: position 21,442 of record CAMHQD010000016.1, read on the forward strand.
CGTAGAGGTTGAAAAACTCGAGGCTGTTGTTGTGATAACTGTCGTTGAACTGACCGTAGAGGTAGACGAATTGCGAGCAGGTCGCTTCGTCAAATATCCACTGTGGATTATCCTCACTGCCGACGCTGGAGTCCGGAATGATTTTCACTTGCTGCGCGATGGCACTCTCGTCGTTGTAGAGACCAAACTGCTCAAGGACGAACAAGGCATCCTTGAGACTGTCGTGCAAGGATTGCTGCTCCTGTCGCGACATGGCTGTGGGACAGGTGATGATGATGCGGTCGATGCGTCGTGGCGCTGACAGACGGCCGTTGAACTCGCGATACTCGTGGGTGTTGATTTGCACCCGGGCCTGTGAGAGGATTTCGATAAAGGCAAGCGTCATGAGTGACCGGCGCGAGTAGTGCAGGCCATATCCCATGCCGTCGTGATCAAGCGAGCCGTCGTCCTTGAGATAGTTACTCACTCCGTCAACGAGCGGCAACTCCAACCTGTCATCCCGGCCCATGCGTGCGCAACGCCATTCCTCGCGTCGCGCCGCGAAGTCCCAGAGGTAACGCTTCGGGCTGGAATAGGTGGAGAGCACCTCATCGCCCTCGGCGATATTGGTGGTCTGGTGGGTGAGATATTCGGCCTCATTGCCGAGGCGGACGATGCCCGGCCACACAAATTGCTTGCTGCCGCCGAGCACATTCTCTCCAAAACTCACCTTCTGGAACGCGAGCCGCATATTGAACGACTCGTCGCTGCGGTTGAGTTCGCCATCTTTGATGGGTACCGAGAAGTTTTGCAGGCGCAAGGGCTTGACGCGTGTGAAGTCACCGTTCTCAAACAAGACGGCGGCGGTGCGCGAGTTGCCGATGTCTATAGCCATCTCCACGCCCACGCTCTCCACGCCGCGGTCACGGATCAGTTGCAACTCCGGCAGATCAAGATTCTTCTGCAGGTACTCGATGAGCAGAAAGTAGGACGCGAGGAAAGCGTAGCGGTAGTCCTGCTCGTTGCGGTTGATGGTGATTTCATCAACATCGGTCACGCCGTGCACAAGTTGCATGAGGTAATTCTTGACCCAAGTGTTGCGTCCGGAGCAGAAGTCCATCAGGTGAGCGATGCGGTCACAGAGTTTGAACTTCTTGGATTTCTCACTTTGGCTGTCAAAGACAGGGCACTCGGCATAGTCATCGTCCGGCATTTGGTAGAGAGAGCGGGTGTCGATGGCGATGAGCACGTCGGCCTCGATTGTGCCATCGTCGTTGGTGGCGGTGGGAATGATGCGGCATCGGCACCAGTTGTATGGCCCTTGCTTGAACTCGCCGGTGAGGTCCAACTCAAATACCGGCATCGGCAGCCAGTTGTCCAACAGTTTGTTGATAGGGCAGCGCCGGTCGCTGAGTTTCATGGCAAAGATGCCCTCAAGTTCTTGCACATCGGTGTCGCCGGCGTCACAGACTATGCGCAGGTCCGGCACTTCAAGCACCTGCGGCTCGCTGACGGTTAGTTTTCCTTCCGGTGTGACGAAATGATAGCGCTCCATATCGCTGAGTGCGACAATCTTTTTGCACTCGGGCAGTTGGTAGACAACCTCGAGACTGGTTTCCACCTGCTCCTCGTCAAACCACTCGTGGAACAAGTGCTTTGATGTCGCGTTCAGGTCAATAGTAACGTGCGACTTGAATAACTGGATGCCACTATTGGCAATCAATGTATAGGTCATTCTGCGTTTATTGCTTTACCCGCGGCCCTCGTGATGACGGCGGCCGCCGCGGGCGGGTTATACTTTCAGTTTCTAAGGTCTCGTCAGTCGCGTCGCCAGTGATGAGCCGCGACACAATAAAGCGCAAAGTTATACAATTTTTATTAAACAGGCAAGATTGCCGACGTTTATTTTATCTTATCATCAGATGATGCGGCTCTTGTTCATATAGCCGAGATAGTTGTCGTAGGCATCGTACACCTTGACCCCCCCACCACCCCTATTTCCGGTGAAGGATCGGTTGGGGGCATAGTGCTGTAGGTCTGCATACGGGCACCGCAGCGTGGGCAGGCGGCGGCCTTGTCGGAAATTTGTTGCCCGCAATTAGGGCAATTAATAAGGGCCATGACGGTTTCTGTTTATAGTGATAGATATTAAATGCAAATATAAGGCTTTCCTGTGAAATGCCGTTCGTCCATTTCGTCCATTTTGCAGTTGGGATGAAATTATCCCGCCCGACACTCATTTTGACGCGAGTTGTCGGGCGGGAGATAATGTGTTAACCGAAGTTGTCGTAGTGGATGGACGAGGGGTCGACACCGAGGCTGTCAAGCAGGTCGTTGACGGTCTTGGACATCATTGCCGGACCGCACATGTAGTACTCGCAGTCTTCGGGCGCCTCATGCGTGCCGAGGTAGGTGTCTCGCATCACGTTGGCGATAAAGCCCGGGGTGTACTTCACGCCGGCGGCGTCGGCGGCCGGGTCGGGCCGGTCGAGGCCGAGGTGGAAGTGGAAGTTGGGGAAGTCCTTTTCCAACGCGAGGAAGTCCTCGAGATAGAACACCTCGCTCAGGGAGCGAGCGCCGTAGAAGTAGTGCATCTCACGGTCGCGTGTGTTGAGCGTTCGCGTCATGTGCATGATTTGCGCGCGCAACGGTGCCATGCCGGCGCCGCCGCCCACCCAGATCATCTCTTTCTTGGAGTCAAAAATGGGGTGGAAGTCACCGTAAGGGCCGCTCATGATGACCTTGTCGCCCGGCTTGAGGGTAAAGATGTAACTTGAGGCGATGCCCGGCATGACATCCATGAAGCCAGGACCCTGGTCTTTCGGTTTGAAGGGCGGCGTGGCGATGCGCACGGTGAGCATGAAGCGGTCTCCCTCGGCGGGGTAGTTGGCCATCGAGTAGGCGCGCACGGTTGGCTCATCGTTGCGACACTTGAGTGAGAACATATCAAACTTCTTCCATGTGTCGATATAGTCGCCCAGTGACTCCTTGTCAATGTCGGTGTCATAACTCATCTCAAAGGCGGGAATGCGGATTTGCGCATAACTGCCCGGTAGAAAGTCCATGTGCTCGCCCGGAGGTAATGCGACGATAAACTCCTTTATAAAAGAGGAGACGAGTTTGTTGCTGACCACCGTGCACTCATATTCCTTGACCGAGAGCACACTGTCGGGGACTTGGATTTCCATGTCGCCTTTCACCTTAACTTGACAGCCAAGGCGCCAATGAGCCTGTTGCTCTTTGCGCGTGAAGTGAACTGTTTCGGTAGGGAGGATTTCACCGCCGCCGCTTGGCACCTGTACGCGGCACTGACCGCAACTGCCCTTACCGCCGCAAGCGCTGGAGAGCATCACACCGTGATGATGTAGCGTTTGCAGAAGGGTGCCGCCGGTGGTAGCCTCAAATTCCTGAGTTCCGCCATTGACGGTGATTTTCACCTTGCCCTGCGGCACTAAATAGTGGCGTGCCACGAGCAACAGCACAACGAGCAGCAACGTGATGACGAGAAAGATTGACGCGCTCGCAAGTACTGTCAATGAAGTGTTGTCAAAAATCAGTATCATTTCGTTCTTAAAGTTTAATGCCGAGGAAACTCATGAAGGCGATGCCCATGAGGCCGGTGATGATGAATGTGATGCCTACGCCCTTGAGCGGCTTGGGCACGTTACTATAGGCGAGTTTCTCGCGGATGGCGGCGATGCCCACGATGGCCAGTAGCCAGCCGAGGCCGCTGCCAAGACCGTAAACGGTCGCGGTCATGGCGCTACCGAGGTCTTTCTGCTGCATGAACAAGGCGCCACCGAGAATCGCACAGTTAACGGCGATGAGCGGCAGAAAGATGCCGAGTGACGCGTAGAGCGACGGCGAGAACTTCTCAACGGCCATTTCCACAAGTTGAGTGCCGCTGGCGATGACGGCGATGAACATGATCAGGCCTAAGAAACTCAAGTCGACGTTTGCCAGGTCACGGCTGAGCCACGTCAGCGCACCCTCTTGCAGCACATACTTGTCGAGCAGAAAGTTGATCGGCATCGTCACTGTGAGCATGAAAGTCACGGCGATGCCCAGTCCAAAGGCTGTTTTGACGTTCTTGCTCACGGCAAGGAACGAGCACATACCCAGGAAGTAGGCGAATATCATATTGTCGATAAAAATCGACTTTACAAAGAGATTAAGTTCTTCCATAGACGTTAGTCATTATTGGGCGGGACGGAGCCCGCCCGTCTTGAACGGTTGTCGTTAATTGGTTTGTTCTTGCAATTCAGTGTTGCGTGAGCGGTGCACCCAGATGATACAAGCCACGGTGATAAGCGCCATCGGTGGCAGAATCATCAGGCCGTTGTTCTCGTAGCCGTGGTCGTAGCACCACTGCGGTATCACCTGATACCCGAGCAGGGTGCCGCTGCCGAGCAACTCGCGGAAGAAGGCTACGATAACAAGAATAATCATGTAACCGAGGCCGTTGCCCACGCCGTCGAGGAACGATGGCCAGGGGCGATTGCTCAAGGCGAAAGCCTCGAGGCGCCCCATGAGGATACAATTTGTGATAATAAGGCCGATGAACACCGATAACTGTTTGCTGACGTCGTAACTGTAAGCCACAAGGAACTGTTGCACGATAATCACCAAAGCGGCCACTACCACCAACTGCACGATGATGCGGATGCTGGTGGGAATAGTGGTGCGGATGAGCGAGATGATGACGTTGCTCAATGCCATGACGGCAATCACACTCAAACCCATCACGATAGCCGGCTCGAGTTTAACGGTCACGGCCAGCGTGGAGCAGATGCCCAGGATTTGCACCAACACAGGGTTGTCTTTGGACAACGGGTTGAATAGTACTTCCTTATTTTGCTTGGATAGTATCATAGTAGTAAGTCGTTAGTCGTTAGTCGTTAGTTGCCTGCAGGCGTTTTAAGAACGGGTGGTAGTCGTCGATGCCGTTGGCAATCATATCACCCACGCCGCGGCTGGTGATGGTGGCGCCGCTGATAGCGTCAACCGTGTGGGCGCCGACGAGAGACGTTTGGCCTTTCTTGAGCACTTCAACGCTCTTGAACTCATCGTTGCCGTCGGGATAGAACGACTTGTCGACAAACTTATCCTGGAACTCTTTCTCGGTGATGCGGGCACCCAAGCCGGGTGTCTCGCTCTCGTGGCTGAAGTTGGCCCCGTAGATGGTCTTGCCGTCGTCGTTGATGGCCACAAAGCCCCAGATGGGTCCCCAAAGGCCGGCGCCATAGACGGGGATGACATACTTTGTCTCGCCGTCCTTGACGGCCTTGAACACCGGCAACTGGCGCTCGCCATCCGGGAGTTTACTGTTCTTTTTCATGTCCACGTTGAAGGCCACGTTGGCTGTGCTCTTGGTCACGTTGCCCTCGGCATCGACAATCATGTCGGCGACGATGTATTTCTCGTAGGTGGCTTTGGTCTCAGCGTCAGAGGGAGCCGCCACGTGCAGGGCTGCCAAAATCTGACGGCGCTTGTCGTTGTCGCGGTTCTCATCTTGGCGCGGCTTGAGCGTCATATAGATGAACGCGAGCACGATGCCAACGAGCACCACCATCACGGCGGCGTAGAGAATCTGATAGAGGTTACTGTCTTTGTTCATTGTTTGGGTCCTCCTTTCATGCTTGCTTGGCGCGCGCGAGGCGACGCTTGATGTTGAACGAAACGACACAGTGGTCAATGAGCGGCGCGAAAGCGTTCATCAACAGAATGGCGAGCATCGCGCCCTCGGGATAGCCGCCGTTGAAAGTGCGGATGAGGATTGTCATCACGCCGATGAGGAAGCCGTAGATATATTGTCCCACATGGGTGCGCGCGCCGGTCACCGGGTCGGTGGCCATAAACACGGCCGCAAAAGCGAAGCCGCCCAAGCACAACTGGTCAACGGGTGAGAGCAACGATGCGGCATAGGTCGGGCTGGGGCAGGCGTGAACAAGAGCGGCCATCGCGAGGCCACCGGCAAACACCGAGCACATCACTCTCCACGAGGCCACACCGGTGATGAGCAGGATGGCGGCACCGATGAGGATAGCCAGGGTTGACGTCTCACCGGGAGAACCGGCGATAAAGCCCATGAAATAGTCGCAACTGCTGAGAGCGTTGCCGGCGATATCGTGCAAATTGAGACTATCGCCAACGTTGGTGGCGACTTGGCCTAATGGTGTCGCGCCGGAGAAGGTGTCAACCACTGTGCCGTCACCAATGCCGAAGGCGCTGTCTGTCTTGACGAACGCGTCGTCACCGCTCATCTTGGACGGGTAGCCGAAGAAGAGCACCGCGCGTGTGATGAGCGCCACGTTAAAGATGTTCATTCCCGTGCCACCAAACACTTCCTTGGCGAAAATCACGGCAAAGGCTGTTGCCACGGCAGTCATCCACAGTGGCGTATTGATGGGCACAATCATCGGAATCAGCAATCCGGTCACCAGGAAACCTTCCTGGATTTCCTTGTGGTGGATTTGTGCGGCGATAAACTCGATGCCCAAGCCGACAACGTAACTGACCACAATCACGGGGAGCATTGCAATCAGGCCGAAGATGAACATTGTCCAGCAACTCGTTTGAGCGGCTTGACCGATTGCCAGATAGTGCTGGTAACCGATGTTGTACATGCCCATAAACAGTGCCGGCAGCAGGGCGACAATCACGGTAATCATCGTGCGCTTGAGGTCGTTGCCGTCGTGCACATGGGCGCCGCGGGGGCCGGCAGTGTCGTTGGGCGTGAACAAGAACGTCTCCATGCCGTCATAGACCGACTGCAACTTCTCGAGTTTGCCGCCGGGCCGGAAGGCCGGTTTGATCTTGTCCATATATTTCCGTATGAATTTCATTTTAGTCGTTATTTTTTCGATTTATTAAATGAAGGTTTACCGTCTACCGTTGACCGTTGACCGAAACAGGCGCATCGGTAAACGGTAAACTGTCAACGGTCAACATTTTTTTACTCCATTTCGCCGCGAAGCCAGTTGAGGCCGTCGCGCACGATGCGTTGCAGTTCCAGTTTGCTTGTGTCGGCAAACTCGGCCAGCGCGAAGTCCTCCGGCGCAACCTCATAGATGCCCAGTTCCTCCATCTTCTCGATGTTGCGGGCGATGATGGCCTTGATAAGGAATTCGGCATAAATGTCCATCGGCAACATGTCGTCATACTCATCAAGGCGAACGATAGCACGCTCGCCACCCTTGATGCGGGCGTCGAGGTTGGTGGGTTTGGAGCGCAGTCCTGCCAGCCACGATGTGAACAGGCGGTAGATGGAGAAGCGCTTGGGGCTCAATGCCGCCCATCCCATGAACTCATCAGGGTCGTTGTTCTCGGCGATGACGCTCAACAGTGTGTAAGGCGCGCGTAAGTAGCCGTCCAACTCCACCTTCACGCCGCTCAGCACGTTGCCGGCAATCAGGCGCGGCTCGGCGCCTCCCTTGATGTTTCCGGCGAGCACACTGTCGATGGAGGCGCCGATAACGCTTTTCACAAGCATCGGCTCGGCAACCATCGGACCGGCTACGGCAACAGTGACGTTATAGTCCATACGGTCGGTAGTGAGCAACGCGCCGATGCGAAGCAAAGTGTCAAGAGACAGCGTCCACACTGTCTCGCCCTTGTTCACGGGCTTCACGTTGGCGATTTGCACACCGGCGTTGCCGGCGGGGTGAGGGCCGACAAAAGTGTTGATTTCGGCACCGCTAATGTTGATGTCTTGCGCCGGGCTGATGCCGATGTAGACTTTGCCTGTGGTGAGCGTGGACAAGGCCTTGACAGCGGCTTCTGCCGCTTGCTGCTCGCCGGCCGAGAACGAGGTGCGGTTGACGGCGAGCGGCGCGCTGTCAAAAGCGGTGACAAAGATGTCACGCGGAGTAGCCTCCGGGTTGGGCACTACGTCATAAGGGCGCTGGCGCATCATCACCCAAAGCCCACTCTCGAGCAGTAATTCCTTGATTGGGCGCTTGACGTCATACGTCACTGCGTCATCTTGCTTGTTGGCGGGCTCAATCACCACAGCGAGAATCTTGCGGCGCTCACCGCGTCGCACCTCCTTGATGGTGCCACACACCGGCGATGTTACCTTGATGGTCTCGTGGTTCTTGTCGTGATAGAGTACCTGGCCGGCAATCACGCTGTCGCCCACACGCACGTCCATGCGCGGCACGATGCCCTCAAAGTCGTCGGGCACGATGCCAATGGTCGAACTTGGCGCGGCAACCACCGGTTCGGTTCCATCGCTGATTTGCCCCTCCAAGCGGAGGTCAAATCCTTTCTTCAACTTGATAATAGCCATTATCTTTAGAAATATAATGTATTAATATTGTCATAGCACAACAGTAACGCATAACTTGCCTAATTGACTATCAGACGGTTAATACCAGTCTCACAGCCAAATCGTAGCAAATCACGCCAATTTGACCACAAAATTACAAAAAAAGTTTTTACCAAAAGACAATTAAGTACAATAAAAACAATTATTTTTATTAATTCAAAATCTTTTTTAATCTAAGTTTTGTAATGTGAAATCTTTGTTGTAAATTTGCGTTATTATTATCGAGATTAATCTTTCGCCGTAAGAGGCGGTCTAATATAAAAGGATTCTGTCTTGTCACCAATACTATTTTACGCGATATGAAACAGTTTCTCAACAGATTATTAATCATTCTTATTGCCATGGCATTTTTCCCATTCCTATCCAATGGTGCCGGCAAGCAGCAGCGCGAGGTTGACTTCAACTTCCCGCAAGATGTGTCCAAAGAGGCTCTCGCCGATTTGGACAAGGCCCTCAAGAAAGGCGATGGTTACACCGTTGTCGATGCCCTCGTGCGCTACTCGCTGGCACAAAGTTCCATTTCGCCCGACAATCTGCCGGAGATTATCAACCGCATTGAGCATACCGCCAACAAGGAGAAAGACCCGGCCCTCAAGGCATTGCTCTTTCTGCTTGAGGCACGCGTCTTCAATGACTACCGAGAGCATTACGGTGTCTGGGACCGCCGCCGAATCGCCGATCTCGATGAAGATTCCGATGAGGATTCCGGCGAGAATGTAGGGCGTGGACTTGGCCTGGCCGCAAGCGGCAACGGCGAGGACTATTCCGAGTGGGCACCCGAGCAGTTCAAGAACCGCATCGACTCGTTGCTGCGCCTCTCGATTGCCGACCCGGCGGCCCTGAAGGCCGTGCCCCTGCGCTCGCTTGAAGGCATAGTGCGCAGCGATAGCCCTGTTGGCTTCGACCTGTTGCCAACGCTACTCTCCTTTATCTGCTGCCAGGCATCCACGCTGGTCACCGACGATAACCTCGAAATCGCTATTGACCGCGCATGGGTCGAGGGGACAAAGGGTGACCCGGCTTCACACATTTATGCCTTGATGAAGGCTGACGACGATGCCGGTGGCAAGGGTTATAGCGATATCTATAAAGAGTGGCGTGACAACCAATGGAGCGGCCTCGCCCTGCGTATGCTCTACGCCGGCGACCACTATGCCGACCTCAAGGACTACGTCGCCCGTTTCCCCGACTCGCCATTCACTCCGGAGTTTAGAAACAAAATAGTGAACATCGAGGAGCGCAACATGGCGCTATCCTACCGAGAGCACATCACCTCGCGCGACGACTTCAAGGTGAACGTGCGCATGTCGAATATCAATAGCGGCACCGTGCGCCTCTATCAAGTGCCCGACACGATGCTCGAGCGCTTGTCAAAGCAAAATTGGCCGCGCTTGGTGATAAAGACTCTGCCACTCGTTGCCGAGCGACAAGCCACAGTGCAGGGACAGATGCCGTTCAGTGCCGAGGCCGAGGTGAATTTCGGGAGTCTGCCTTTTGGTAGTTATGTCGCCATTCCGGCCTATAAAGTGAATGGCGAGGAGATGTCGCTCGCCGAGGAGCCGCTCGCCAGCATCGTGCGTGTTCACGATATCAACACGTTCAATATCGCCACTGTGTCCGATGGAGGATTGATTATTGTTGTCGACTGCAAGAGTGGCGCGCCGGTCAGCGGCGCGTTGGTCAAGAGCACGAGTTCGCTTGTAAGGCTAACCGATGTCACCGGCGATAAGGGCGAGGTTGCCGTGCCTAACAATCTTACCTCAAGTTTTGACTACACTGCCGTCAAGGGCAACGACCGCTATCTGCCCGGCCAGCATTACTATATCAAGACGTCAGATTATAGAACGAGTTTGACGGTGAAACTCTATACCGACCTGGGTATCTACCGACCGGGCGAGACAGTACAGTTGGCCGGCGTGGTCTATAAGGGCGATGGCATGAATAATGCCGTGCTGCCGGGGACCAAACTCAGCATTCAACTCGATGACGCTGCCAACAATAAGGTGGAGTCGCAAGAGGCAACCGCTGACGAGTTTGGCCGCTTCACCGCATCGTTTGACTTACCCACCGACCGCATGAACGGCTCGTGGACCTTCCGCGTCCGCGCACTTGCTCCCCATGAGGCGTATTACGGCAATACAAGTTATAAAGAGATTGAGGTGAGCGAGTACAAGACGCCAACGTTTGAGATCGAGTGGATTGATGTCAAGCAAAGTTACGTCAACCACCAACCGGTGAAACTCGCCGGCCGTATAATGACCTATAGCGGCATGCCGCTGCAAGACACCGAGGTGCAACTGCTCGTCAATCAAGAGGAGTGGAGTTGGTGGTGGCACTACAGCAGCCGCGACACCGGCGACGAGGTGTTTAACGACACCGTGCGCACCGACTCCAACGGCCGCTTTGAGATTGTCATACCGGCCGAGGAGTTTGAGGAGAATGAGTCCGGCCGCCGGTATTGGTGGTCGCTCTACCGCTACACGGCCCACGCTATGGCCACCGACAAGGCCGGCGAGACCCACGAGGCTCACCACGGCTTTATCATCGGCACCCGTCGCGGACTGCAATTCACCAAGAATGAGATAGAGTATCGCAACACGGCTCCCATCAAGTTGCCGCTTGTTTACAACACCACCAGCGAGACCCAGACTTGGGTGCCCTGCACGTGGGAGTTGCTCAAGGGCGATGAATCGGTCGCGACCGGCAACCTCAACACCAACGACCCGACCATCGACCTGACCAAGGTGCCGAGCGGGAAGTATCGCATCAAGGTGCATATCCTCGATGCCGGTGACGATGAGGACGACGCCACCGTGACGGCCGACATCATCCTCTATCGCCTCGACGATAAGCAGGCTCCGGAGGCCGACACGCCGCTATGGGTGCCCGAAGCCGAGCGCAGCGTTGATGACAAGAACGTGGGACGTTTCCTTGTGGGTGTCAGCGGCAGCGAGGCTCACGTCTATATGGTGACAAGCACGCGCACCAAGGTTCTCGACAACCGCTGGCTGCACCTCAAGCCGGGTATGCACACCATCACGGTGAATGTGCCGCGGGAGGCTGAGGAGTGTGTACACGTCAAACTCATCGCCATGCGCGACAACAAAGTCTACAACGAGGATTTCACTCTCGAGGCTCCTGCCAACATCGACGGACTTAAGGTGGACGTGAAGAGTTTCCGCAACAAACTGGTGCCGGGCGAGAAGGAGCACTGGACGTTCACCGTCAAGGGGCGTCACGGCGACGCGCGCCACGCGGCGATGATGCTCGAGATGTTCGACAAGGCCCTCAACACGCTCGCCGACAACTCGTGGAGCGCGCCGCAAGGTCGCCTCTATCGTTATGACCCCGTTAGAACATCCACCTTCTCTTACTTAGGCTTCAACAGTACCAACCGCCGATGGAGCGACAAGACGTTTAATGCCGTCGACATCGATGAACCGTATTTCTACCTCTACGACGAATCCTTCTTCGGCACGATGGGCTACAAATATTTCAATTTCGCGGCCGGTGCCTCGAGGAGGCTATATAAAATGCAAGCAACGGCCGACATGGCCAGTCCGATGATGGTGGAGGATGAAATCAAGATGGAGGCCGATGCCGCCGAACTCGGCGAGGTGGTTACAGCCTTCGGTGTGAGCACCGAGGCCAAGGAACAACTCGACAACGTGCAGATGCGCATGGCCGACGTCAAGACGGCCCTGTGGAAGCCGATGCTCACCACCAACGAGCAGGGCGAGGCGCAGGTAGAGTTTGACGCGCCGCAGTTCAACACCACATGGATTGTGCAGGCTGTCGCGTGGGACAACAGGGTCTACGGCGACCGCATCAACTTTGAGGTGCTCACCCAAAAGCCAATCATGGTCAAGGCCAACCCGCCGCGCTTCCTGCGCCAGGGCGACACGGTGACGCTCGCCGCGAGCGTGCAGAACGCGACCGACGCGCCTGCCGCCTATAACGCCGTGATTGAACTCTTCGACCCGCGCACCGAGGCTGTGCTGGCCACACGCAATGTGCAAGGCAATCTCGAGGCGATGGCCACCGACGCCATCACCATCGACTGGCAGGTGCCGGCCGACGCCGCGTTTGTCGGAGTGCGCGTCAAGGCGGTCGCCGGCGGCTTCGGCGACGGCGAGCAGGTGATGGTGCCCGTGTTGGAGAACTCTCAGCCGGTGATTGAGTCCACCCCGTTCTACATCGAGGCCGGCACCGCTCACGCCAGCATCGACCTGCCGCAATTCCCCGAGGGAGCCCGCGTCACGCTTGAATACTGCGACAATCCCGTGTGGTACTGCGTCACGGCGCTGCCCACCATCTTCGACGGCGATTACGTGAGTGCCAGTTCGTTGGCCCACAACCTGTTCGCGCTGCGTGTGGCGCAGGGTGTGGCCACCCTCAAGCCGGAAGTCAAGCAGGCCATCGATTATTGGAAAGCCAACGATGAGGATTCGACTCTCGTGTCGATGCTCGCTACCAACCGCGACCTGAAGATTGGCACGCTGCTCGCCTCGCCGTGGCTGCCGGAGGCCGATCGCCAGACACTGCGCATGAGCCGCCTGAACGAGTTGTTTGACACCGAAAAGATGGCCGCTGAGCAGACGCGTATCGTTGACCGGCTGCTGTCGCTGCAGAACGCCGACGGCGGTCTCTCTTGGGTTGACTATCCCTACCGCGAGTCGAGCCTATGGGCTACCGGACTGGTGCTGGAAATCATCGGCCAGTTGCGGCAGATGGAATGTCTCAACAAGGACGAACGCCTCGAGGGACTTGTGCAACGCGCCATCGCCTTCTACGACCGCGAGACGCTTGCCGAGGTTGACCGCCACATCAAGGTCGTGGGTAAGAAGAACGCCAACTATCTCCTCTGGAGCGACTACGTCTATACGCGCCAGATGCATTCCGGCATCGCTATGCCAAAGGCCAACGCCGAACTCGCCAAAAAGGTGCTCAAGGCGATGGATGCCAGTTGGAGCAAGGGTTTGACCCACGGCGAGAAAGCGTTCTACGCGCTCACCCTCGACCGCGGCGGCTACCACAAGACGGCCGCGCGCATCGTGGAGAGTCTGCGGCAGTTTGCCATCGTCAAGCCTCACCTGGGCACCTATTGGGACAATATCAACCGCGGATGGCGTTACAGCGACAAGGTGGCGGTCACGGCCCGCATCCTGCAAGCCTTTGACCAAATCGACCCGCACGAAGACGAGATTAACGGCATCCGCAAGTGGATGCTGCTCATGAAGCAGACCAACGACTGGGGTTCGTCGAGCCTCGCAGCCGATGCCGTGTTCACCCTCCTCACAACGGGCAGCCCGTGGCTCGAGCGCGCGCCGCAGTCGCCGCGTGTCACCGTCGCCGGGCAGCCGGTTGCTTTCAACAAGGTTGACGAGTGGCTGGGTTACGCTCGCAAGACAATTGACGCGACTTCGACCGGCAGTGTCGTTATCGACCGCACGGCTTCCGGCCCGGCATGGGGCGCGATCTACGCCCAATGGGTGGCCCCGATGACCCAAGTGAAGGCCGCGGCAATCGAGGACTTGAGCATCACCAAGCGGCTCGCGCTATATAACGCCGACGGCTCGCTCAGCGCCGCCGACGTCAGCGAACTGCACGTTGGCGACAAGGTGCAGGTCCGGCTCACCATCAAGAACCAGCGTGACCTCGACTACGTCACCGTCATCGACGAGCGTGGCGCCTGCTTCGAGCCTGTGGACCAGACCAGCGGCCACCGCTATGCCGACCGTGTCGGTTACTACCACGAGACCAAGGACAGCAGCACGCGCCTCTTCTTCAACTCGCTCGACAAGGGCACCCACGTGATCACCTACGACCTCTACGTGATGGCCGCCGGCGAGTTCAGCGTGGGCATCGCCACCGTCCAGAGCCAGTACGCTCCCCAGGAGACGGCCCACACCGCCGGCCTCACCGTCACCGTCAAGTGACCCCACGGGGACGGTTCCTTTTCGAAACACGGGGACGGTTCTTCTGTTGTCAGCCGCTTTGCGGTGAAACAGAAGAACCGTCCCCGTGTTCATAACTCCCCTCCTTTATGATGTGTGGGGAGAGGCCATTCAGAGGGCGGCGGTGGCGAAGCGGAGGCGGCCGTATTGGTCGCGGTGGAGGCGGCAGTCGGTGAGGCCGCTGTCTTTCAGGAGCGTGAGGGTTTCGTTAGCCAACAGCGGGTTGATTTCCAAGTAGAGGCGGCCGCCGTGCGACAAGGCTTTTGTGGCGAGGGTTGCGATGGCGCGGTAGAACAGCAACGGGTCGTCGTCAGGAACGAAAAGGGCGCTGCGTGGCTCATAGTCGAGCACGTTGGCGTCCATGGTCGCGGCCTCGCTTTGCATCACGTATGGCGGGTTGCTCACGATGATGTCGTAGGTGGAAAGGTTGACCGTTGACCGTTGACCGTTGACCGGGGCGAGGATATCAGCCTGGCGGAAGTTGACGGTGGCCTTGAGGCGGCTGGCGTTGTCGCGTGCCACGGCGAGGGCCTGCTCGCTGATGTCGATGGCGTCGACAGTGGGGAAGCGCAGCGCGCGCGCCAGCGCGATGGCGATACAGCCGCTGCCGGTGCCGATGTCGAGTACGCGCAGGTCGGTGCGGTCTCCACAGTCGTCCACAATCATGTCGACGAGCATTTCGGTCTCGGGCCGCGGAATGAGCGTGGCCGGTGTGACCTTGAAGTCTATGCCGTGGAAGCGGGCGGTGCCCAGCACATACTGTAGCGGCTCGTGCCGCTCCAGACGGTCAAGGATTTCCCGCAAACGCTGCGGCGCGAACTCGGGCAGTTCGCTCTGCTCGCGCAGCACGATGTCCACCGGCGAGTAGTTGACGACGGCGAGCATGATGTCGCGCATCATCGCTTGCGCCTCGTCGTCGCCATATATCGGTCTAAGGTGCGCCGCAATCCATTGTGTAGCCTCTTGTGTTGTCATGTGACTATAGTTTTTGTGCGACGTATAACGCTGTGGACAGGTCAACGCCTTCGCCGTCGTGCATTGTGGCGGCATCATGGCCACCGAGCAGGTTGCCGATAACGCTCACGTTTGTCAATCGCTGTCCGTTCCTTGTGGGACGCAGATTGCCGTCGGTCGCTATGCCGGTAGTGGCAAATTCCTCGGGAGTGTGGGGATGTGGTTGAATCACGTCAAGACCTGTAATGGGCTCAATAACACCGTTATCTGGAGTCGCCTGCAGTCCACCGCCTGCCAGATGGCCGGTCGCGAAGACATACTCTCGCGCGGTGGCCGTCAACCCTGAGGTTGTCGTGAGTGAAGTCATCCGGTCGCCGTCTGTCGTGGCACCGGTGATTGTTTGTCCGGTCTCGAGATATCCGCCGAACATCATCAAATAGTGTTGCAGTGTTGAGGAAAGCAGATTGCCTGAAGTGGTTGGCGGCAGAGTGGGCATCAGTCGCAGCGGCACGGTCACGCGGCGCGTGAGTGCTGCTATGGCTGCCTCGTCATCGCCCATCACGGCCGGCATGAGCACCAAATCGGCCTCTGCGCCCGCGTCGTTGATATCGTTTGCAAGGCTTGTGAGAGAGGTGCGCCCATCCAGTTTCCGGCTTAGGGTCGTAGGCCGAGGTGTAGGGGTCGTTGATTGCAGTTGTTGCAGTTTGAACTCGTGAGAGGTGACAATAGCGCCAAGTGCCTCGAGATTGTGGCTGACGAGATGTCGTGCTTGATCCAGATAGCCGGGAACAGTCATCAGCGCTATGCGCTTCCCTTGCCATGCCGCAGGGTTGTCAAGTGTCGCGTATCCCTCGAGTGAGAGCCAAGCCGGCACGGCTATGCCGAGTGGAGACAGCCGCCAGTGATTGCGTTTAGAGTCACCTGTAAATTTCATTCCGATGTAAGCCAACAATTCGCGGGCTTTGGCTGCCGCGGCGCGTGCTTTGTCGACGCCGATACGTCGGTAGGGATGCTCCTTTTGCAAGTTTTTTGCAGCCTTGGCAATGTCGCCGGTCACGTCTTTGCCGTCAATGGCTCCTAACGCTCCAATTGACCCGCTGAACTGTTCTGTCAGTGATGTGCCACTCGTTATTAAGGCCACTTGTCGTCCGCGGCGAGCGAGCGCTACGGCGCACGACAATCCGCTCAATCCGCCTCCGACAATTACCACATCGGCTTGTATAGTCATTTTTAACTACTGATTTAACAAATAATTGTTTTCTGCAATCACTCCCGTTGCAACAGGTTGTCATTTGCTCGTTGCAGTCCGCACAGGCCCAGCAGCGTGTGGCGTGCGCGGGCAGCCTCACGCATTGATGTGCCATAGGCCACTACCTGCTGTCCGCGCCATCGCTCGCCGGTGAACAGTTTCAGGTCTTGTAACGCGGCTTCCGGCGTCTTGCAGCCCAGTTCAACCAGCAAGTTGGCGGCGCGGCACGCGCAGACGCGTCCCTGACACTGTCCCATACCCAAGCGAGTGCATTGTCGCAATGAGGATAAATCGGTGGCGCCAAGTACGTTGATTGCGAACTCCACCTCGGCTCGGGTGACGCTCATACATTCACACACGAGGGCTCCGGACTGTGCTCCGCGCATATATATGTCACGAGCCATTGCGCCGTGGCGCGAGATTGCCATACGCTCGGTTGCGTTTGGTGGCCTCATCTCATCGGTGGCCGGACGGTCGCTGCCGGGCAATGGCCGTTCGGCAGTCACACATTCCGCGTTAATACCCAATTTGCCGCACACTAAATCGGAGGCTTGTTCGGCCATCAAACGGTAAGTGGCAAGTTTGCCGCCGGTGATTGTCACGAGTCCGTCCAGTCCGTCGCGCTTGTCGTGGTCGATGCACACGATGCCGCGGCTCAAGTTGCGTCCTGTCGCGTCGCCATCTGTAGCCACAAGCGGCCGGATGCCGGCATAGGCGCGCAGCACGCGTGTTGTGGCAAGTTCCGGAACAAGCAGCGCGGCGCCGGCGGTAATGGCGCGCACCTCGTCGGCAGTTGGTATGGGGGCCTCGATGTGTTCGTTTTCCTCGACGCGCACGCTTGTCGTGCCCATGATGCTCACACGTCGATCCGGCACGAGCAGGTCGGCGTCTGACGGCACCCGGCAGCGGTTGATTACGTGTCGGCACGGGCGCGTGCCATAGACGAGCATTGTGCCTTGCGAGGCCAGCATGGGTAGCACCACACCTGCACTCGCAAGCAAATCTTGTCCCCATATGCCTGCCGCGACGACGGTCATCGCTGCATGAATCTCAATGGCTGTGCCATCGGCGAGGTTGGTGGCGGCGACGCCAGTGACGCGGGCCCCATTCACTATCAGGCGGTCAACGCGGTGCCGCAACAACAATGTGGCACCGTGGCGATGGGCATCAATGGCATTGGCTATTGATAGAGCGAAGGGGTCAATGGCGGCGTCTGGTACAACAAGGGCGGCTGTCACTTCGGGATTTAGTTTGGGTTCGATTGAGAGCGCCTCCCGCCCGTCAATCTCCCGCGCGTTTATTCCCACCTTCCGGCAGGCTTCCATCAGCCGACTGCGATACTGCTCGTCATCGCCAGGCAGGTTGATGAATAACCCGTCGCACTCGTCAATGCAGTGTGGCGCCACGCGGCGCAAGATGGCGTTCTCGCTGACGCACTCTGCCGCACTCTGTGGGTCGGTGACGGCATATCGTGCTCCGCTGTGCAGCAGCCCGTGGTTACGCCCTGTGGCACCACGGCAGATGTCGCCTTGCTCGACAACAATGACGCTGAGGCCGCGTAGCGCGCAGTCACGCGCCACGCCCAGACCGGTCACACCGCCCCCGACAACTATCACATCACTCTCCATCAACAATGCTCTAATTTGACTGCGAATTTAACGAATTGATTTACTGATTAATTGGCTTGATAAACCCGTTGGTGGAATTAAATTAGAGGGTGTGTCGTAATCAGCGCACGCGTTGCGTGCGGAAATCATTCACAATCTTATTCAAAATCTCACATTTATTAATTCTTAATAAATGATAAAATAGTGCGTCTCCAATACACCCCTCCTTTAGGAGGGGGGACTAATTTGATTTTGTTTTAGATATTGAAAGATTTCCCGCCCGAAAGGGCGGCTAAATCCCAAAAAATGAATTCCTGATTGAATTAGTAGAAGCGGCGGATGCCCATGATGTCGCGAACTTCGGCAAGGGTGCGCGAGGCGCGTGCGCGCGCGCGTTCAGCACCATCACGCAACACGCGGCCTATATAGGCATCGTCTGCTTTAATGGCTTCGATGCGCTCGCGGATAGGCGTTGTGATGGCTACTATTCCATCAGCGATGGCTTTCTTGAGGTCGCCGTAGCGGATTGAACAGTCGTTGTAAGCGGCTGTGAAGTGGTCAACAGTGGCCTGGTCGGCAACGAGTTTGAGGATGGTGAACAGGTTTTGTACGGGCTCGGCCATCGGTTGGTTAGGCTCGGTGGGACCGGCATCGGTTACAGCGCGCATCACTTTTTTGCGCAGCGGTTTCTCCTCGTCACTGAGGTAGATGCAGTTGCCCTCGCTCTTGCCCATCTTGCCGCTGCCATCGAGACCGGGCACTTTGACAGCCGCGCCGCCGTAGTTGAAGTTCTCGGGCTCGGTAAAATAGTCAACGTTGTAGAAAGCGTTGAATCGTCGTGCAAAGCGACGCGTCAGTTCCAAATGTTGCTCTTGATCTTTGCCCACCGGCACATAGTCGGCATGTTGGATTAGGATGTCAACGGCCATCAGCGTGGGGTAAGTGAGCAATCCGGCGTTCACTCGCTTGTTGCTTTGCGAGCCGATGATTTCCGTGGCAATATCGTTATCATCATCGCCACCGGTAGCCGGAGTGGTTATGCCCAGCGCCTTGCGTGCCTTGTCCTTGAATGCTGCGGTGCGCATCAACTCCCCGATACCCACGTGCATATTGAGCAGCAGATAGAGTTCGGGAATTTCCGGCACATCGCTTTGCACAAAGATGGTGCTGCGCTCCGGGTCGAGTCCGGCCGCAATATATTCGGCCACAACGTTGCGCACGTTGTCATGCAGCGCGTCAGGGTCGGGGTTGGTTGTGAGGGCATGCAGGTCGGCGATAAAGAAATAACTGTCATAAATGCCGTCCTGCTGCATTTTGACAAATTTGCTCAAGGCACCGAGGTAATTGCCAAGGTGTAGTTTCCCTGTTGGCCGGATGCCGCTGAGTACGATTTTCTTGTTGTCCATTTAATATTGCAGTTGATGTTGATTTGTCACTATCAAACTACAAAATTACAAAAAAATCCTCAACTATCAATGTCTTTCCTTATTTTTTCAAAACAACTATTATTTAGTCGTTTTCATAATCATACTCGTCGGTGTCTGTGTCATCATCGACGAAGTCAAAGTCGTCAAAGCCGAAGAACGCTTCGTCGGTAAACTGTTTCATCTCGCGACCCTCTTTTTTTGTCGGTCGGCCCATACCCTTCTGTCGGCGAACGAAGCCGCTGATGCGTGCCATTTCAAGGAGTTCGTACTGGTCCGGGGATGTGAGGTTCTCCACATAGTTGGGCACGAGTTTGGCCCCCACGCGGTTGTTGGTGATGCCAATCACTCGCAGGGTGAGCGTAATGGGAGGCTTGCGCACTTCAATGACATCGCCCACCTTGACGGTGCGCGACGGCTTGACGTTCATTCCGCCTATCGTCACGCGTCCCAATTTGCAGGCGTCGGTCGCTATGGAACGTGTCTTGAACACCCTGACGGCCCACAACCACTTGTCAACTCTTGCTTCCATAAATTATGATGAAAGGTTGAGGGGTTGAGTGGTTGAGCCTCGCGCTATCGCGCTCGGGGATTATGGATTTTGACTCCGGAGCGGCCAGGCCAAGGCCAGGCCCTACATTTATTCCCATTTGCGGTAGCAAATGGCTCAACCTCTATACTCTCAACATCTCAACCCCTTAAACTTACTTGTTATTATAGTTAGTCATGGCGAAGTCGATGCCGCTGAGCACGGCGGCTTTGATGGCATCGACGGCAATGGCGGCACGTTCGGGCAGAATGGCGAGTTCCTCCGGTGTGGGGTAGCCCAGCACATAGTCAATCTGCGCGCCGCGGGGAAAGTCGTTGCCGATGCCAAAGCGCAGTCGCGCGTAGGCGTTGGTTCCGAGCGTGGCGTCAATGTGCTTGAGACCGTTGTGGCCACCGTTGCTGCCGCTGCGCCTGAGGCGGATTGTGCCAAAGGGTAGCGCGATGTCGTCGAGAACGACAAGCAGGTGCTGCAGGTCGATGTTCTCGTGCTGTAGCCAGTAACGCACAGCGTCGCCGCTCAAGTTCATGTAGGTTGACGGCTTGAGTAGAACGAGTTGCTGGTTCTTGACGCGCGCCTCGGCTATGGCGCCATAACGAGCCGTCGAGAAAACAACATTGGATGCCCCCGCGAGGGCATCCAATATTGTGAAACCGATATTGTGGCGGGTACCCTGGTACTCTGCCCCGATGTTACCCAGGCCAACAATTAAGTGCTTCATCGTTTGTTGAAAGGTTGAGAGGTTGAGAGTTGAGTGGTTGAGGGGTTGAGGGGTTGAGCCTCGCGCTATCGCGCTCGGTTATAATACATTTCTTCCCATTTGCGTTAGCAAATGGCTCAACCTCTCAACGCTCACCCCCTCAGCCTCTAAACGGATTAAGCCTCGGCCTCCTCGGTCTCGGCGGCAGCCTTGGCGGCACGCGTGGTGCGCACACCGGCGATAACGAGATCCTTGGGGTTGACGAGTTCGAAGTTGTCGAAGTGCAGGTCGCCCACCTTGATGGCATGACCGATAGCGCACTCGGTAACGTCGACCATGATGGTCTCGGGAATTTGGGTGTAGATAGCCTTCACCTTCACTTTCTTGAGGTTGAGATAGAGTTTACCACCAGCCTTGACACCGGCGGCGTGACCCTCGATGTGGACAGGCACCTCAACGATGACGGGCTTCTTGTCGTTGACCTCGAGCAGGTCGATGTGCAGAATAGCGTCGCTCACCTTGTGGAACTGGATGTCCTTCAAGACAGCCATGCGGGTCTGGCCATTGAATGTCAACTCGATAGCGAACACGTCAGGGCTATAGATGAGTTTACGGATGTCGGCGAAACTCACCTGCAGATCGGTAGTGATGATGGCCTTGCCGTCGCGTCCAACGGGGACGACCTTCTCGCCGGGCAGCAGAGTGCCGGCATAGTTGCCGTCATTGTCTAGTTCAACGAGTTTGCCACCGTTAAGCACCACGGGAATCTTGTTCTCCTTGCGCAACGCCTTGGTTGCCTTCTTGCCGAGAGCCGTGCGCGGCTCTGCATTCAGTTTGAATGTCTTCATTCTGTTTGTTAAATGATTGTGTTACTAAAAATTAAGTGTTGTTATTGCTTCCTTAATTTCCCATCACACGGATGCTTGTGTTAAAAAAGCGCCGCAAAGGTACAAAAAATAATTCATAATTCATAATTCATAATTCATAAATTTCCATTTCACCATGTTTCTGGCTGTAAATCGGCGGGGAAAGTGTCAAGGGGCTCGTCAAGAGTTGGTGTTGAGTCAAATGTGTCTTCAGTTGTTATGGGACGGATGCTGTCAGCAACAGTCGGCCTTGGCTTGTCGGTGCTGTCGGCGCCGGCTATTGTTGTAGTCGGCGGCGGTGGGGTAGTGGCGCGGTTGTGCGAGATGTGGTAATACCAGAGCCAGAAACCGGCACCAATAACAATCAAGGCAAATATGACCCAGGGGTTAAACTCGTCACCTTCGCGTCGGCGGCGTTTCGGAGTTGTGCCGGAGCGAACGATGATTTGTGCGCCGCAGTTAGGGCAGTAATGAGCGTTTTCGTTGACGGGGCTGCCGCAGTTGTCGCAATAATACATGATTAGTTGTCAGTTGATGGTCGTTAGTCATTAGTCGTTAGTGCTGGCACAAGAGGCCTCACGCATATCGTGTTCGCTATACGTTGCCTGCACCTTGCCGGTATTGGAGAGGTGATATGCCCTCATGTTGCTTGAAGATGCGTGAGAAATAGGCTTGGTCGGCAAAGCCGCAGGCGTTCGCGACATCAGCAATAGAAAGTTCTTGGCGCGAGGTGAGCAGACGCTTGGCGCGAGTGATGCGCAAGTCAGTGATAAACGTCGTAGTGTTGCGGCCGGTGAGTGCCAAAATTTTGCGGCGCAGTTGCACGGGATTCATATTAAGTTGTCTGGCGATTTGAGTCACCTCGAGCGCGCCCTCGGCACCGCGGTCCATTTCGCTGTTAATAATACCGGTGATGCGTTCGAGGAAGGAATTGTCACCTGATGCAAATGGTGGCGCGTCCGTGGCGGCACTTAACGCTGCGGCATCTGGATTGGCGTATCTCTCACGCAGTTGTTGCCGCTGGGCAAGCAAGTTGGCCACTACGGCGCGCAATTCGTCGGCATTAAACGGTTTGTAGAGGTATGCGTCGGCGCCAGCCTCGATGCCGGCGATGCGGTCGGTGGACGTGCTGCGAGCGCTGACAACAACGATTGGAATGTGTCCCAGCACCTGTGAGGCTCTCACCTGCCGGCAAAGGGCGAGCCCGTCGATGGCGCCGGGCATCATCAGATCGGTGACGATGACATCAGGAATAAGTTGTCTCGCACGCGACAATGCGTCGCGGCCGTTTGCCACAATGGTGAGGTCATAAATTTGCTCAAGTTGAGAGGCGATGTACCGTGCCACATCGGCATTGTCCTCTACAATGAGGACTCTTGGCCGCTGGTTGTCGTTGCTGTCGGACTGATCGCTTGAGTCGGCGACCTCTGGAGGTATCTGTGCTTTTGTGCCGGCAATCGCCGCGCGCCGTGTCGCCGTCGCGGTGTCGTTGTCAAGCGGTTGATAGCCGTGATGTCTAACGGGTAGTGTGACGGTGATTGTGGTGCCGGCGGCGATGACGCTTTCGATGGCCACACTGCCTCCCATGGCTTCAGCCATCTGCCTCACTAATGGCAAGCCCAGACCGGTGCCATTCATGTGGTCGCTATCGTTGGCTTGGAAAAACGGGTCAAACACGTGTTGCACCTCGTCGGGCTTAATGCCGATGCCGGTGTCGGCTACAGTGATGTTGATATTGCCGTCCATGACACTTGTTGTGACAGAGATGCTGCCAAACTCCGGAGTGAACTTGACAGCGTTTGACACCAAATTGGCTACAATGCGATGGATGTAATATGGCACAAAGTCGGTGCTGACGCCGCCGTCGGGTCGTGCATAGGACAATTCTATGTTCTTGAGCGAGGCCATCTCCTGCATATCCTCTACCACCATAGATAGATAGGCGGAGATGTCGCCGTGTCGCCACTCGGCGTTGCCGATGGCGTTCTTAACGCGGCTGATGTCGAGCAGTTGGGTGATGAGCGCGAGCAGGTTGTTGCCTTGACGACTGATGGCGGCCGCACGCGACACTGTGGCGGGGTCGGCGCTGGTGCGGGCGATGTCGTCGGCCACGCCGTTAATCACAGTCAGAGGAGTGCGGAACTCGTGGGTGATGTTGGTAAAGAAGTCGCTGCGTGTGCGGTCCATCTGCTCAAGTAGTTTCTGATTACGTGCCCTAAGACGCAGCGAGTAGAGCAGGAACGATATCGCCGCCAAAGCCAGCAGCAGGATTAGGGTGCCGATGATGAGGGCTGTGTTGCGCCGGCTGATGTCGCCGGTATATTCGTTATGGAGACTGTTAATGGCCATTTGGCGCAACTCTCGCTCATAGTTGACGCGCATCTTGAGCAGGTTGTTTAGATTTTGATTGCCCTGCACGCTGTCCATTATGGCGATGTGGCGCTTGTAGTGGGCCAGTGCGTTGGCATTGTCCCCACGGATTGCGGCAAGGCGGTGCTTGAGGTCTTCAACCATGGCTTCATGCTCGAGCGAGCCAATCTCGGTTGTGATGTCGGCACTGCGGTTAATAAAGGTGGCGGCGTCGACGGTGTTGCCTTGCTCAAGTTTGACTCGCGCGATCGACAGGCATGCCTCGAGGTAATGCCATCGGTCGTCGGACGTGGCGAGGCTATCATGTGCAATGGTGTATTCTGTCAAGGCACTGTCGAGTTTGCCGGCTTCCTCAAGCAGTGATCCGAAGTAGTTGTGACACAATGCGATGCCGAGTTGTGAACCGGCGCGTGTGTTTAGTTCAAGCGAGCGTCGGTAATATGTCCACGCCGAGTCTGCTCGGCCAAAATGCTGATGGATGGCACCCAGATTGGCATAATTTATTGCTTGCCCCAAGTCGCTGCCTAAGCGCCGCTCTCCATCGAGGGCGGCTCGCAGCACGCTGTCGGCGAGTTCATAACTCTCAAGCGTCATAAAAATGTTTCCCAAGCCGTTGAGCGAGATGACGTGGTTTTTGATGGCCACATTACTTGTCTTGTCGCTCATCAAGTCGCAGAGGGTGAGAGCCTGATAGTGGCAGTGCATGGCCCGCTCCATCTGTCCCATGCGGCGGTAGTCGGTGCCCAGGTTGTTGGATGCGCGCACTGCCTCGACGGTGTCGCGCAGTTGTAAAGCGGCATCAAGGGCACGGCTGTGGGCGTTGACGGCTTCTTCAAATCGAGAGTTGTTGCGGTATAACTTGCCGAGGCGTTGGCTGGCGAGCATCACGCCGGTGAGGTCGCCATGTTGCTGCCATTGCGCCTCGAGCACGGCTAAGGAGTCGATGGATGTTGTGCCACCCACGATGCTGTCTATGGCCGAATAGTGGGCGGCTTGCTCGCGTTGCCGGGCATCGCCACCATCGCAAGATGTCAACACAAGTGCCGTGCCGGCTATAAGTATGAGAATTAACCGTTGAGCGATAGTAGTCATCACAAGTCGTTAGTCGTTAGTCGGTGGCAAAGTTATCGCTTTTTTTGGTAACACGCAAATTAATGCTTACCTTTGCACTCAATTTTCAGGACCAAGTGGTCTAAGAACTATAGGAATTCAATGAACCCTATGAATTCTACAAACTCTAACGACTATTGACTAAATGGATATTTCGGTTGTTATTCCGCTTTATAACGAGGCCGAGTCGCTGCCCGAGTTGGCGCAGTGGATTGAGCGTGTGATGACGGAGCATGGCTTCACCTACGAGGTGCTGATGATTAACGACGGCAGTACCGATGAGTCGTGGCAGGTGATAAAGTCCCTTCATGAGAAGAACTCGGCCATTAAGGGCGTGTCCTTCCGCCGTAACTATGGCAAGTCGCCGGCTCTTTATGTCGGTTTTGACCGTGCTCAAGGTGATGTGGTGATTACTATGGATGCTGACCTTCAGGATAGCCCTGACGAGATTCCCGAACTCTTCCGTATGATTAAGGAGGAGGACTACGACCTGGTGAGCGGTTGGAAGAAGAAACGCTTCGACCCGTTGAGCAAGACCATTCCCACCAAGTTGTTCAACGCCACGGCACGATGGGTGAGCGGTATCGACAACCTGCATGACTTCAACTGCGGCTTGAAGGCTTATCGTCGTGATGTGGTCAAGCATATCGAGGTGTACGGCGACATGCACCGCTATGTGCCTTATTTGGCCAAAAATGCCGGCTTTACCCGCATCGGCGAGAAAGTCGTCCATCATCAGGCTCGCAAGTATGGCACTACAAAGTTTGGCCTCGATCGCTTTGTTAATGGTTATCTCGACCTGTTGACGCTCTGGTTTCAGGCCAAATTCGGTGTCAAGCCGATGCACTTCTTTGGGTTGTTGGGCAGTCTGATGTTCCTTGTGGGCTTCATCGCGGTGATTGTTGTGGGCAGCATAAAATTGAGCCACATCATCGACGGCACGCCGCACCCGTTGGTCACCGACTCTCCCTATTTCTATTTGGCGCTCACGGCGATGCTTTTAGGTACGCAGTTGTTCCTGACAGGCTTCTTGGGCGAACTGATTATTCGCAATTCGCCATCTCGCAACAACTTCGAGATCGCTGAGAATATCGAGTAAAGTTTTAACATGAATATCCATGAGTTAACCATGAATTTTCGTGCGATATTGTTTGTTGTTGCGTTTGCTGCCGCAGCGGTTTTTGTCTCATGCAGTGACGACACGTGCTATGACCAACGCAGCGCGTTGCCCACGGCGCGATTCTACTACAAAGGGGGTACGACGGCTGTCGCTGTGAGCGGTCTCACTGTGGGAGGTATTGGTGCGGCCGGTGATAGCCTGATAGTTGACAGTACCACAGTGAGCGAGTTTTATATGCCGCTCGCGCCGCATGAGACAGAGTGCCGATACTTTCTACGCTTCACCATCGCTCAAGAAGGTGTTGACAGCGAGACCGGCGAGACGGTAACCACTTATAGCCACCTCACAGACACGCTCACCGTGCAATATACGGCAAAACCATATTTCGCCTCGCGAGAGTGTGGAGCGATGTTCTACTTCGACATAGCCAACTTGACGACCACTCGCCACATTCTCGACAGCGTGGCTGTGGTCACCCCAACGATAACCAACGTGTCGCGGGAGAACTTCCGCCTGTTCCTACCAAATGATGACAATGATGACGAGTAGACTTTCCATAGCGATGGTATTGCTGCTGGCGATGTTGTCGGTCGTGGCAGCGGCTCAAGAGCCGGACCGCCGCCGCGTTGTCACGCCCGTGGGACAGAACAACAACGTGGTGATGCCGCCGGCGCGAGGCACAAGCGACAAACTCGTGGAGCAATACCTCAGCGGCGATACGCTGGCCGCCTTGCGTGAGGCGCGCGAGGACTCAATCAAGCGATCCTATAAGCGCTATCCGAGAGTGACCGACATCGCTGTGCATATCGACTGGCTCGACCTGTTGCTGATGGCCTGCGGACAGGACTACTGCAGCGTGGGAGCAGGTGTGACACTCAATATGTGGAATCGCCTGCAACCGGTGGCCGAACTCGGTATCGGCCGGGCCAAACTGACACCCGATGACGGCAATTTCACCTATCGTGGCAAAGTGTCGCCATATTTCAAACTTGGAGCCAACTACAATTTTCTGTTCAAGAGCGAGCCTGCCTATCAGTTGCTGTTGGGACTGCGCTTCGGTTTGTCGCCGTTCAGTTATGAGGTGACAGATGTTACAATCCGCGACTACTATTGGCGGCAAGATTCTGAGGTGAGCATTGCGGACCAACATACTACAGCGGTGTGGGGCGAGTTGTTGGCGGGCATCAAAGTGAAAATCGCCGGTCATGTATCGCTCGGCTGGATGCTGCGTTATCACCTGATGTTCAGTTGCAAGAACGGCGAGTCGGCGCGCCCCTGGTTTGTGCCGGGCTACGGTACCCGCGATAGCCATCTGCAAGCCACCGCCGCCGTTTACTACACCTTCTGAGAAGTACGAAGTGAGAAACACAAGGCTGCCCGTCGGAGCGTGTGAATACATTCAAAATTTTCTTTGCGTGTAGGGCCTGGCCTTGGCCTGGCCGCAAGTAGCAGTCGAGAACATTCCCGATAAGTGCATCGTGGCACAAAAGTTGCACACACTCATTAAAAGTAATCTGCTCTATGATAGATAAACTCAAGAACATAATATCGCGTGTCAAGTCGCTGCGAGAGCCACCTCGCGCCGGCGACGCCATCCGCATGCTCCGCAAGTTTCTCAAGCAACGCGGCTGTCTATACACCAAGCAGCGCAACGACGAGAGGCAACTCGACCTCTACTTCTTTGACTATCAAGGTGGACATTTTGTCGCGATAGTTCATGACGACGTGGCAGGCGTCGAGTTGTCGCTGCCCGGTATCATGTCGGCACCCATGTCTCGGCTCGAACTCGTCCGGCAGGCCTGCAACCGCGGTAATGTGGTCCTGAACAAATTCAAGGTGCTATACATCCCCGATGGTGAGAAAGACAACGTCAACGTCCACCTGCAGGCGTTTCTGCTTGCGGTGGGTGACGATGACCAACTGGACGAACTGTTGACCGACTTCTTTGTCGTGCAACGCGACTTCGTTGAGTTATATAAGCAACTTGAGAAAGAGGCTGATGAACAGCAAAGCAGCGACCCCGAGAGCGCGTCGGCGGCAAACGAGCGCTTGATGGCGCTCACCCGCGAGCAGGAAATGCGACATCTCGAGCAGGCCGACGCGGCAGCGCCCGCCGGCTCTCAGCCTATGGCCTATCGCCTCGCTTCTCTGCAGGACTCCGCCCTCTCTGTCGGGCGCCTCGTTGACACCATCGAGGCGCATGGCGCCGTGATTTATCGCCGCCTGACCATCTGCACCTCGGCGGCCAAGGCGGTTATAGTCGACAACGCGACCGAGATACACAACTACGTTGTCACCACGCCGTTCAACGATGACACCTCGCTGCAGTGGATACATCTTGTGGTTGAATACACCGTGGGCGATGAAGACGCGCCCATGATGATTGAAATCACGCTCTCGCCCGTGGCCGCTCAAGGCACGGCCCGATATGCGATGATGAATGTGGTAATCACCCCCACCAGGAATTTCGTGGCGCGTGAGCCCATGCGGCACTACGGCGGCGGTGAGGGTGTCCGCAACGGCGACATCCTCTGTTCGCTTGTGGCTATTGATGCCGACCCAAGCAAGATGAAAGCCGAGTTTGACTATATCATCGGCGAGATTGAGCGCAAGGAGGCTTCCGGCGAGGATCTCACCACCGAGGAGGAGCAACTCTATGTGTTCAGCCGCAACGAGACCCTCGCAGCCTCGCTGCTCTACTGGGGACGTAAGTCACTGCTCGACGGGCGGTGGTTGGACGCGTTGCTGTTGCTTGAGACCGCTTGTGACCTCACCCGCAAGGGATATTATAACGGCGACAACACCTATTGCCGCCATTACGCCTCGGCCTGTTACTTTGTGGCGATGGCCGCCAATAAACTCGGCCTCTATGACACCGCCCTCAAATATATCTCTCCCTTTGCCCGCGATGGACGCATCGCTCATGCCCGCGAGTGGCTTGTCGCATTGGCCGGTGCGCGCGACTTGCGCCTGTTCGACGAGTTGGAGCGGTTCCGCAACGATATCAACGAGGCCTACGACAATAGCGATGATATGCCGGAGGAGTTGATTGATTTTGTCAACTTCATGAGGCGTTGCCGCGCATGGGCTCTGGTGGAGTTTGGAGACTACGATGAGGCTCACAAGATGTTGCAGTCACTGCTGCGAGATGACGCCAACCGCGACTTCGTTAGAGCCGAACTAAAGTATCTCGCCTCCATCATGCCCGGCGAATAAGCCGATAGGAGCGATAGGAGCGATAGGAGCGATAGGAGCGATAGTAGACGTTACCTATATCTCCTATCGCTCCTATCGCTCCTATATCTCTTATAGAATCAAACGAACTTCGGCGAGGGACCGTACTCGTTGCTCTGTCTGTCGCCGTCTTTGGCAAACCAGATGATGAGTGGGATGATGCCAACGCACGTCAATATAAGAAGTAAAAGCCAACCGCTCTTGCCGATGTCGTGAAGGCGACGCACACCCACGCCTATGCTGGGTAACAAAAGGCCGAGGCTAATAATTAATGAGAGAATTTGGATGCCAATCATCATGTCAATGATGTTGGCTACAATGCTCACGCAGAAATAGGCCAGCGCAAACCACCAATACTCCGAGCGGCGCGCGCGGCCGTTGAAGTCGAAGTACTTGTCCTTGACCACCGTTGTGACCGCCGTCATGAAGTCCATCTGCGGCAGTTCGCGCTTGGGACCGCCTTGGTTGCCGTAAGGCTGCTGCGGCTGCCCGTAGGCCTGCTGCTGATAGCCCTGCTGGCCATAATACTGTTGCTGCTGCTGGCCGTAGCCCTGTTGGCCGTAACCTTGCTGACCGTAGCCCTGCTGGCCGTAGCCCTGTTGGCCGTAACCTTGCTGTCCGTAGCCCTGCTGTCCGTAACCCTGCTGTCCGTAGCCTTGCTGGCCGTAGCCTTGCTGACCGTAACCTTGCTGTCCGTAACCTTGCTGGCCGTAGCCCTGGTTGTTGTAGCCTTGATTGTTGTAACCGTCGTTCATAATAGTTGATTATAAGGTTGATATTTCAATGTCGCAAAGTTAATAATATTTTTTTAATTGCAAGCAATAATCAACAAAAAAGGGCCGCAATATTTGCGACCCTTTTTTTGGTATGACGGGCATGTTGTACATCTGTGGTGAAAGTCCACTCGGGGCGTAGTCACC
>CAMHQD010000017.1 GCA_946187345.1 uncultured Porphyromonadaceae bacterium
GTGCATGACAAGAAGATTCACAGTTATTGGACGCATCCCAATCACTGGGACAACTGTGCCGCCGACGATTCGATAATCGGCTACCTCAGTCGCCACAATATCAAGGCGGTGGCTTTGCTGCCGATGTGCCACCGCGCTGACCGTGACGGCTGCATCGCTTGGCGCGACTGCTGGGACGACGTTAAGGTGATGATTGACGATCTCGTGAGCAGGGGATTGGTTGACCCCAAGCGCGTCTATCTGGCCGGCTCGTCGGACGGCGGGCGCGGCACATGGGACTATGCCGCCGAGCACCCGGAGGTGTTTGCCGCGGCAATCTCGATGTCGTGCAGCGAGCCGCGCATGGTGTCGATACCGGTCTACTTCTTCGGCACGGCCAGCGAGATGGACTGCACTCAGCGTGTGGAGGAGTTGCGGCGCGAGGGCGCCTCCATCGTGCGGTATGAGTACTGCAAGGAGTTCCGTCACGGCGGTGACGCGGCGCGCTGCGACGACGCGTTGCTCACTGAGTTTTTCGGCCACACAAAAAGATTGTAGATGTTGTGGCATGGTTTTTGCATATAGAGGGTGCAGTAGTTTCTTAATTTGATATTATATGAAAAAAAGAGCACGCCCTTTAGGGTGAAATAGTGAGCAATCTCTGATTAAAAGAGGTGTGTAACAGTTCTCGGGCCATTGCGGCCGGGGATTGTTACACACTTTTTTTACAGAGAGATCATGGACAAGTTTGGATTTTTGGGACGGGTGGCCGGTGTGTCGCCCGATGGCACGCTCACAATGATGGGCGTGCGGGAGTTTGCCGAGGCTCGCGTCGAGCGCGAGCGTGAGTTGGCCCGGGTGCCGATAGGGGAGCGCGTGGCGGGCTACTATCGACTGGGACAAACCGCCGAGGCTATCGGTTTGGTACACACGGCGGTGGAACTTTACCGCCGCTCGGTGAACATTGCTCTCAAGGCCGATTGCAAGGGCAACCGCTTCCGCTACGTTGCCGAGGCCGAGCGGGCCGCCTCGGCCGCCGACAGGCTGCTGCGGTCGGTGGGAATGAGTGAATTGGCGACTTTGCGTCGCTACGTGCGAGAGGTCTACGACGCTATCCGCAGCGACCGCTACGACATCTCATAGTCGTGTAGCATGTAGCGTGTAGCATGTAGCATGTAGGGCCTGGCCGCCCACGACAAGTGGAGCCCCGTAGGGGCGACAGGTATCAGGTGAAATCTGTCGCCCCTACGGGGCTTCAATGATTTAAGTTTCAATTATCTGTTGCGTGGGTTACGCTTCGCTTCACCCCCGCCTATGGGCTGTCGCCCCTGACGGGGCTCTCGTTGCCGCGTGCGGCCAGGCCTTGGCCAGACCCTACGTGCTACATGCTACACGCTACATGCTAATGGGTGAGGATGTACTCGAGGATGGCGTTGACGTCGCCCACGTCGACGCCGGTGTCGCCGTTAACGTTGAACTTGTCGTCGGTTTTGCCGGCGAGGATGGCCTCGAGCACGGCGTTCACGTCGCCCACGTCAACCTTGGTGTCGCTGTTGACGTCAAACTTGTTGCCGCCGGAGGCAAACTCGAGCGTCCACTCGTCGATCTCGAGTGCTGGGTCGCTGTCGCCGATGAATAGCAGCGCGCTGCCGCCGGGCACGAACTTATCGCTTGTGGGATGCTTGAACAGTGACGCCTCGCTGTCCCAATACCAACGCTTCAACTCATCGGCAGGTGTGTAGGTTGAGCCCACCCAGTTCCTTGTGAGGTAGTTGTCCCAATTTTGTGGCAGGTCCATGCCGCTAACGTCGCCCTCGAACGGCTCAAGTTTGTAGATTTGTCCCTTCGTGAGGCCCGTGAGCACGACGCCGTTCTCGTTGTAGTTCACATTGTCGGCTATGAGTTTGGTGGTCTTGAGCGTTTTCTTGCTCTCGTCATAGCCGGTCACGGCGTGGGCCTCAAAGCCGAGTTCCTCGCCCAGTGTGGCGTAGTCGACCCACTCGAGGTAGCAACTGACGGGCTGCACCTCGCCCTCGGCGCGGATGAACGGGCGCAGTTGCGCGGCATACTCGCCGTCATTCATGTCCCAGTCCAGGCAGTAGTCATAGGCTTTCTTGAAGTAGGCATTGTCGATGTAGAACTTGAAACCGTCCTTGTTGTGGTCAAAGATATAACTGTCGTCGAAATCTGTGCTCATGTCAAGCGGCGTGAGTATGGTCACCGACGGACAATTGGGCATCTCGGTGAATGCTTGCTCGCCAATGATGATTGGGTTGTTGAAGGTCAAGTCGTGCTGCACGGCGCAGCCTTCGAAGGCGTGGTGGCCAATCGTGAGGATGGAGGCGGTGGGACCGGATATCTGTTCCATAACTGTCGTGCCGGCAAGCACGCTATCGCCCAGTTCCACCATGAGGAACTTCTTGCCGGTGATGCGGTCGGTCTCGATGTAGTCAATTGTAAATTCCTCGGCTGCCTTTATATTCGGGTGGTAGACGTAGGACGCCCAACCATCGTAGTGGGTCTTCACGCCGGTTTCGGGGTCGGTGAAGTCGCCGGTGATTGTAGCCATCACGCTCATGTGGTAATAGTTGCTATAGTTGTTTCCCCAGATAAAGTCGAACGCGCCCGCCTCAACATTCTTGCCGGCGCCGATAATCTTCTTCCATTGCTCAACTTGACCCACCGGAACACGCGTCACCTGGTTGGAAGCCGCTGCCGACAACGCGAAATCGCTACTTAGACGCTTGGTGGGGAGGTTGATATTCAAATCCTGCATGCCGTAGCAGGCCGAGGCAAAGTGCTTGCCGAGTGTGGTGACCGAACTCGGTACCACCATGCGAGAGATGCCGTTGCAGTTATAGAACGCGTAGTCGCCAATCTTTTTTATGCCATAAGGCAAAATCACGTCACCCTCAATCTTGGCGTAAATGAAAGCGTTCTCTCCAATGCTCTCGAGCGAACTTGGGAAATGGAACTGATGCAAATAGTTGGCACTGCTTGCCGCGAATGCATAGTCGCCAATGTTCTTGATGTTGGGCAGATTGACCGAGGAGATGTTGGAGTTGCTATAGGCCGCCCACGATGCGATGTCGCTTACCAACCATCCCCCGCTGATGGAGAACAAGGTGCCCGAATTGGGGAACGCGTACTCGCCCAGCGTGGTCACGCCATAACACTTGCCACGATAACTGACAGTGGTGGGGATTTTGATGTCGGCCTTAATGGTGGTGGCGACACCGCTTTGCAACCGGACAGTGCCATTGGCGTCGTGCTGCTCATCGTCCTCGTCTTGATAAGACATATTGTTGCTGTCCAATATCGAGTAGTAGGCAGTGCCGTAGCCGGAGAGCGCTTGCGAGAAGTCGTAGGCAAACACGTTGTTAGCGTTGTAACTCTTGAAGCCTGTCCAGCCGGCAGTCTTATAGTCAGCCTCCTTATTGTAAGGCACGTGCAGGTTGACGTTGGGCACGATGGTGGGTGCCGACGACGAGCCGAACACTTGCGACATCGACATCGCCGGAGGGGTGTTCTTGTTGATATATAGGTCGGTCAAGGCAGTGCAACCCTGCAGGAAGTTATTGCTGTATGACGTCACCGAGCCGGGGAAAGAAATATTCTTCAAGGCGGAGGCTCTCAGGAAGGCATACGAGTTGATTGAAGTGACGCCGTAAGGAATCTCAAGTTCCGTAATCCTGTAGCAATCCTGGAACGCGTACGCCGCGATGGTAGTGAGATTGTCGGTGAAAGTGATGAGGGAGCGGCCCTCGGGCTGGCGAATGAGGCGTGTCTTGTCCTTGCTGTAGAGCGTGCCGTAGACAGAGGTGTAGGTAGGATTGTCGGCATGCGGAGCGATGGAGATGAGGCTCTTGGCGCCGTCGGCGGCGTAGTTAAAGGCGGTCAACGAGGCCGGCAGGCTCAGTTGGGTGAGCGGCGTGCCGCTGACGATGCTGTTGCCCAATGTGGTGATGCCCTCGTTGAGGGTGAACGTCGTGAGGTTTGAGCACCCGGAGAAGGCCTCATATTTCACTTCGTTGCCGTAAACGTTGGCCGTGGTGAGGCCGGTGCAATTCTTGAAAGCATTCTGGCCGATTACCTCGAGGTTAGGGCAGTTCGACAAGTTTACGCTTTTGATGGACGTATTGCCGTAGCAACAATTTGCCGCGATATTGGTCACCTTGAACCTTATGGTGTTTGGCAACGTGCCATCGGCCGGACTGAAGTCGGAGGTGCTCTCATTGGCACCGGTGATCATCATCTTGCGCTGGACGCTCGAATTCTTGCTAAACGGACGGACATCTTGTTCCTCAATGCAGCCGTAGTAGTAGCGGCCGGTGCCATAGTTGATGCCGAAGTCGTGGCAATCACTATCGGTGACGACGTTGGTGAACATCGTGAAACCCGTCAAGTTCTTGTAACTGGACGTTGACACGTCACACCCGTTGGGAATGTGCAGCGTCATGCCCGAGTTGTTGGGGAAGATGTTGGCGTTGATGGCCTTGGGGTGAACACTCGAGTAGTAAACTTCCTTGAGGCTGGTGCAGCCGGCAAAGACGCTGTTATACATCGCACTCGCCGAACTCGGTATGTGCACTGTTGCCAAGTTGGTGCAGCCCGCGAATGCCTCGTTCATGATGTAGGTGGTTCCCCAAGCGATTGACAAGTAGATGAGCCTTGTGTTGCCCTTGAACGCTTGAGAGTTAATCTGGGCGATGCGATACTTCGTGCCGTTGTACTCAACGTAGGTCGGGATGCTGATAGAGGATGAGGCGGCGCCGGTGGTGCTCACTCCGAGCACGTAGGCGTCCTCGCTGGACAAGTCAATCTTGTAATTGAGGTTGCCGCGCTCAAAAGTCACCGTTTCGGCACCGGCGGCAAGGGCCGTCAGCAGCGCGAGCAGAATGGACAGAAATGAGTAACGAATTGTTTTCATAAGCAATATGTTTAGTTGTGAATAAAATGCGAACTGCAAAAATAAACAAATTTTCTTAATAATCTTACAAATATTCACGTTTTTTTGGCGCGCCGCGAGTTTTTAAGGCTTTCGGCGAGTTTTTAGGAGGAATTGCAACAAAATGTGGCGAAACTTTTATACCTTTGTGCCCACAAAGCCGCCACGAGGTGGCTGCGCACCGGACGGAGGCGGAATGTATGCCGCCATAGCGTGCGGTATGGCCAATAGTCAACGATAAACGGTCAACGGCAAACCTTTATATTAATGATATGAGAAAAAAACTATTTCTGATGATGGCAGTCACTGCTATGACGGTCGCCGCGCAAAGCGGTGGAGTAAACCGCGCCGACATGAACCTGAATGTCAGTCCGGGCGAGGATTTCTATGAGTACGCCGGTGGCGGCTGGATGGCCGCGAACCCGCTCAAGCCCGAGTATTCGAGTTATGGAGTGTTTAACGACCTGGCCGAGAACAACCGCAAGCAGTTGCGCGACCTCTTTGCCGAACTTGCCACGCAGCGCCACGAGCGCGGCAGCGTGGGGCAGAAAGTGACCGACCTCTACGCTCTGGCGATGGACAGCGTGCGCCTCAACGCTGAGGGTGCCGCGCCGCTCAAGGCCGATCTGGCCGCTATCGCCGCGTGGAAGCGCAAGGGCGGTGACCTCACCGCGTTTGTCGCCCGAGAGCACCTCGCCAACGGCAACCCCTTCTTTGGCATCGGTGTTGAAACCGACCTCAAAAACAGCGACATGAATGTGATGTGGTTGAGCGCCGGCACAACCGGTCTGCCCGACCGCGACTACTACCTCAACACCGACGCCGACAGCCGCAAGATCCAGCAGCAATACCGCGACTATCTCGAGAAGATGTTCATGCTCGCCGCCGGCTACAAGAAGAAGGACGCCAAGGTCGCCGCCACGACCATCTACGACATCGAGTATAAGTTTGCCCAGGCCAAACTCGACCGTGCCGCGGCCCGCGACTACACCAAACTCTACAACCTGCGCACGGTGGCCGACCTGCAGCGCGACTATCCCGCCATCGACTGGCAGCGTTACTTTGACCTGATGGGAGTGAAGAACCTCACCACCATCATCCTCACCGAGCCCGCCGTGATGGAGGTGGCCAACGGCCTGATGGCTACCCTCACCGACCGCCAACTGCGTGACTACGTCACCGGCGAACTCATCACGGGCAACACCGGCTACCTGAGCGACGAGATTGGCGAGGCGTCATTCGACTTCTACGGCCGCACCCTGAGCGGACAGAAGGAGCGCCGCCCGCGCTGGAAGCGCGCCCTGGGCATCCCCAACGGACTGCTGGGTGAGGCCGTGGGCGAGATGTACGTGCAGCGTTACTTCGCCGGCGAGAGCAAGCAGCGCATGATGCAACTCATCACCGCCCTGCGCAAGTCGCTGGCCCAACACATCGCGTCGCTCACGTGGATGAGCGACACAACCAAGGTGAACGCTCTGGTGAAACTCAACTCGTTCACCGTCAAAATCGGCTATCCCGACAAGTGGCGCGACTATAGCGGCCTGACCGTGGACCCGTCACTGTCGCTATACGAGAACATCAAGGCCGCGCGCGTGTTTGAGACGCGCCGCAACCTTGACAAGTGCGGCAAGCCGGTCGACAAGGACGAGTGGGGTATGACACCGCAAACGGTGAACGCCTATTATAACCCGACGACCAACGAGATCTGCTTCCCGGCCGCCATCCTGCAGCCGCCCTTCTTTGATGTCAACGCCGACGATGCCACCAACTACGGCGCCATCGGTGTGGTGATCGGCCACGAGATGACCCACGGCTTTGACGACCAGGGCCGCAACTTCGACGCCGCCGGCAACATGACCGACTGGTGGACCGAGGGCGACGCGGCGCGCTTCACCGAGGCGGCCGAGAAATTGGCGGCACAGTTTGACCAACTCATCGTCGTGGGCGAGCAGCACGCCAACGGCCACCTGACGCTGGGCGAGAACATCGCCGACCAGGGCGGCCTGCGCATCGCCTTTGACGCCTTCCGCCAGACGCAGCAGTTCAAGGCTGGTAAGGAGGTGGACGGTTTCACTCCGGCTCAGCGGTTCTACTTGAGTTACGGCCGCATCTGGGCCGAGAACAACACCGACGAGGCGATTTACCAGCAGACCAAGAGCGACCCGCACTCGATTGGGCGTTACCGCGTGAACGCCACCCTGCGCAATATCGACACGTTCTTTGAGGCCTTCGGCATCCACGAGGGCGACAAGATGTGGCTCGCTCCCGACCAGCGCGCCATCATCTGGTGAGGCGCCGTGTAGCAGCGGGTGCCCTGTCAGGGGCGACAGTTCGTAGGCGGGGGCGTTAGCCCCCGTGACAACGCGAATATAAATCGATTATTAACCCCGTAGGGGCGACAGGTCTCCGACGAAATCTGTCGCCCCTACGGGGCTAATAATAGTGAAGAGTGACTCATAATACGGGGGCTGTCGCCCCCGCCTATGGGCTGTCACCCGCTATCGCGGGTTTCCCGTCGCGGATTGCGGCCAGGCCAAGCCCTACGTGCTACATGCTACATGCTACATGCTCACTTGGCGTATTGTTTCTTGACCTCGGGGAGCCAGCCTTGGATGTCCTTGATGCGGGTGGAGTGGCTGGGGTGTGAACTGAGGAACTCCGGCGTGGAACTGGAACTGTTGGCGGCCATCTTCTGCCAGAAGGTGACGGCGCAGTCAGGATTGTAGCCGGCGATGGTCATCAGCACAAGGCCGATTTTGTCGGCCTCGCTCTCGTGCTTGCGCGAGAAGGGTTGCATCACGCCGTATTGCGCGCCCAGGCCATAGACCTGTTGGGCGATTTGCTGGGTGGCGTAACTCTTGCTGCGGGTCGCCATGCTAACGGCTGCCGCGCCATACTGGGCGAGCACCTGCTGGCTCATGCGCTCGTTGCTGTGCTTGGCCACGGCGTGCGCCACCTCGTGACCCATAACAACGGCGAGTTCGTCATCACTGCCCACGAGTTTCATGATGCCCTCATAGACAACAATTTTGCCGCCGGGCATACACCAGGCGTTCACCTCGTCGCTCTTGACCAGATTGAACTCCCACGCGAAGTTTTTCACCTCGTCGGCGAGGCCGTTGGCCTTGAGGTAGGCCTCGGTGGCGGCGGCGATGCGTTTGCCCACACGCGTCACCTGGGCACTCTGGGTCGTCTTGGTGCTCTTGGTGGCGCTTTGCATGAACGAGGCGTAACTCGTCAGGCTCGACTGGAGCACCTCGCTGTCGTTGACCAGATTGAGTTGGCTGCGTCCCGTGATGGGGACGGTGCTGCAGGCGGAAATCATCACCGCCGCGGCAAAAAGAAAAATAGTCTTTTTCATTTTTAGTTATATCGTTGTTTTTTCGATTTTTCGAGTGGCTACATGCTACGTGCTACATGCTACATGCTAATGTGTGCGAACCTTTTTGGTTGGGGGCAGGGTGGCGTTGCGGCGGTCGACGGCGTCGACCACGGCGCGCGCGAGGTTGTAAAATGCTTGGCCGCTGACGCTGTTCTGGAGCACGACAGGTACCCCGTCGTCACCGCCCCGGCAGATGCTCGCCACGAGCGGCACCTGCGCGAGCAGTTCCACGCCCAGGGCGTCGGCAAGATTGCGGCCGCCGTCGCGTCCGAAGATGAAGTATTGCTCGTCAGGGTGGGCGGCCGGCGTGAACCACGACATATTCTCGACGATGCCCAGCACCGGCACGTTCACCTGCTCGCCGAGGAACATATTCACACCCTTGCGTGCGTCGGCCAGAGCGACGTCTTGCGGGGTGGTGACGACCACGGCGCCGGTCATGGCGAGCGTCTGCACCAGGGTGAGGTGGATGTCGCTCGTGCCCGGCGGCATGTCGATAATGAAGTAGTCCAGTTCGCCCCAGTCGGCCTCGGTGATGAGTTGGCGCAGGGCGTTGCTGGCCATGGCGCCGCGCCAGAGCACGGCTTTCTCTTTGTCGACGACAAAGCCGATGGAGAGCAACTTCACGCCATGCTTCTCTATTGGCAGAATGAGGTTGCGGCTTGTGGCCTCGTCGCGACGCATATAGAGTTGCTCGTCTTCCACGCCCAGCATCTTGGGTACGCTGGGTCCGAAAATGTCGGCGTCGAGCAAGCCCACTTTGTAGCCCAGTTGCGCCAGCGCCACAGCGAGATTGACGGCGACGGTGCTCTTGCCCACGCCGCCTTTGCCGCTGCTCACGCCGATGATGTTCTTCACACCGGGTAGCGCCGGCTCCTCTTGTTGCGGCGGGGCGGCTTGCTGCCGTGTGGCCACGTTGATGGTGGCTTCGGCGCCGAGTTTCGCCTTGAGGGTGGCGGCGGCGCTGGCGGTGACGCTCTTGATAAACGGGTCGGTGTCGCGCTCAAACACGATGGTGAACGACACGTTGTCGCCATCAATGCGGATGTCGTCGGCCACCATGCCCAGTTCGACGATATTCTTGCCGCTGCCCGGGTATCGCACCAGGGTCAGCGTGTCGGTAATCAATTTCGGATATAGTTGCATTTTTGGTTGAGGGGTTGAGAGTTGAGGGGTTGAGGGGAAATGTTATAGAGACGGTTGGTTGCGGTGGAAGGAGCGGTAGGTGTCGAGCGGGATGTCGATGTCCGGCTCGGCGAGGTCGCCGCGGTGGGGGAGCGCGAGGCGCAGGTATTTGATTGTGAGGCCGCGCGCGAGCCACTGGCGTTCGTAGTAGGTTTTGATGTCGAGCAGCCCGTCGGGCAGGTCGAGGCTGTCGCCGTCGCGATAGAGGTCATCGGTGTCGATAAGCACGGGCAGGTTGTTGAGGCGTGCCATCTCGCGGGTGTAGGTGTAGAGGAATGGACTGTCGGTCTTGAGGTTGACGATGCCGCCGTCGCGCAGCACGCGTCGGTAGCCGTTCATCATTCTGGTGCCGGTGAGTCGCTTGTTCACCTTCTTCATCTGCGGGTCGGCAAAGGTTATCCACAGTTCGTCCACCTCGTCTGGAGCGAACAGGCGGTCGAGCAGGTCGATGTCGGTGCGCAGGAAGGCGACGTTAGGCAGTCCCATCTCGGTGACTTGCTTCGCGCCGGTCCACATGCGCGCGCCCTTGACGTCGATGCCCACGTAGTTACATTCCGGGAAGCGTTGCCCCAAGCCCACGGCGTACTCTCCCTTGCCGCAGCCCAACTCGAGCACGAGCGGCCGGTCGTTGTGGAAGGCGAGTTCGCGCCAATGGCCACGCAAGGGGCAGGCTCCCTCGGCGAGAGTTTGGTAGGGGAATTGATAGACACACTGCATGGTGTCCATCTCGGCAAATTTCTTCAGTTTGTTCTTACCCATTCTTTTTTGAAAGGTTGAGGGGTTGAGTGAAAGGTTGAGAGGTTGAGGGTTGAGTGGTTGAGCCTCGCGCTGGCGCGCTCGGGGATAATAGTCTTGTCGTCGCAGGCGGCCAGGCCCTACATTTTTTCCCATTTGCAACAGCAAATGGCTCAACCCTCAACGCTCAACCCTCAACCTCTCAGGATGATGGTGAGGATGGCGTTGACGTCGCCCACGTCGATGGTGCCGTCGTTGTTGACGTCGGCGCGGTCGTGCAGGTCGGCATCGGCGGTACCGCCGGAGAGGATGATGGAAAGCACGGCGTTGACGTCGCCCACGTCCACATTACCGTCCTGATTGACGTCGCCCTTGACGGCATCCTCCACGATGGTGAAGATGCGCCATTGGGCCGCGTTGCTATAATCGTCGAGGGTGCCGGCGGGCACACGCAGCGTGACGTGCTCCTGGTCGACAATCCACCACACGTCTTCGCCCAGGGCGGGCACGGTCTTGGCGCGGGTGACGATGGTCTGCAGTCCGCGGTTATTGGCCATAGCGTAGTTGCCGATATATTCGACGGTGGCCGGAATTTCGAGAGTGGTGATTTCACGGGCATTGAACAGGGTGCCGTCGCCCACGTTTACCACCGCCGGAGGCAGGACGGCGGCCTTTATCGGCGCGCCGACGGCCGTCCAGCCGTCGATGGTGGTGAGGCCGGTCAGTTTGCTCATGTCGAGCGCGGTGATGGCTGTGCCGGCGAGCGCTCCCTCGCCGAGGCGCGTCAGGCGGTTGCCGAGGTTGACGGTGGCCAGTGCCTGGCAGTCGGCCATCGCGTGGCGGCCCACGCTGCGCAGGCGGCTGCCGCTCTTCACGGTGACGCTCTCGAGCGACGAGCAATAGGCGAAGGCTCCGTCGTCGATGACGCTGACGGCGGCCGGCAACTCGATCTTCTCGAGCGCGGTGCAGCCGGCGAAGGCATACGGGCCGATGCTGTCGAGCGTCTCGGGCAGGGTGATAGCCTTGAGACTTGTGCAGCCCGCCAGAGCCGCCTCGCCGATGACGCGCAGCGACTGCGGCAGCACGAGCGACGTGAGCGGTTTGGCCATCAGTGACACGGTGGGCAGGGCGTCGGCCTCAAAGTCGTGTTGCATGGCTATGGTCGGCGTGCCGGCGTTCTTGTAGGGCACGATGTCGACACCGCCCAGGTCGAGGGTGGTGAGTGCCGGCATCGAATCGGCGATAAAGCGGAAGTCGCGGGCATCGAGAGTGCCGACGACGCTGAGGTCGGTGAGTGTCGCCACCGTCGTGCCGTCAAGGTCGGCGCGCAGCCGTCCGGCCGTGGTGGAGACGTTGACGGCCTGCAGGCTCAGGGCCGCGGCAAACGCCATCGTGAGAAACTGAAGTCTCATAGTGTTTTATCTTGAAGAAAGGTGTATATTTTCGTTTTAACTTGCAAAGTTAGTGATTTTTCTTGGAATGTCAAATAGAGATGATGATTTTAGCGAGAAATCGCTCCCGCCACCGGCAATTGAGAGCTCTAAGAGTTCTGAGAAATCTGAGAGTTCTAAGAGTTCATAGAAGACTTGGTTTTTGTGATAGAATATTACAATTTAGTGGAAATTTTTTGAAAAATGTCACTTTGTTGAGAAAAAAGTTGTATATTTGCCCTATTAATTCATTTTGGACCATTTCACGAAAATTACAAACCAATCAATATTGACCTATGAATCGTAAAACAATGGTAAAGATGTGGGTGGCGGCCGTGGTGGCCGTCGCGACAGCACTGCCCTCGGCCGCCGACGTGACCATCAACGTCAAGGCCACGACCGCGCCGTACCTGTACGTGTGGGACGCGTCGGACAACCATCCCAACGGCGACTTCCCCGGCACGCAGTTGAGTGAGACAAAGGTTCACAACGGTGTGACCTACTGGACCAAGACCTTTAGTGGCGAAACTGAGCTGAACGCCATCTTTAACGCCGGCAGCAGTGCTTCCCAAACAGGCGACTACACCGGCCTGACGGGTGACGTCTACTTCGAGTACGAAGTTGGAACTGACGGAAAAGGACGCGCATGGGGAGTAATGCCCAGTGGTGTCGTTTATGAGAGTAGCGGCTATTATGTCTACTATGTTGATATTTATGGCTGGGGAAAGGCAAATGCTTACGTCTGGGGCGGTGCTTATAGTAATGCCTGGCCCGGTGAGGCAATGACCTATGTTGCAGACGATGAGGCTGGATTTGGAGTGTACAAAATCAAGTTTCAAAACGCCGGCGGTGCCCCGCAAAATATAATCTTTAACGATGGCGACGGCAACCAAACAGGCGATGGCTCCTATACCAATGGTGGGTATTATCTGAATCTCAAGGACGGCACCTCGGATCCGAATAATCGTTCTTATATATTTGAGTCATATAAGACGCTCGACAACAGCCGGTTGGCAATCACTTCGGGTAACTTCTCGGACAGCAACTTCCGTGCGGCCATTGGTGAAGCCCTCGGCATCACTCTCGACAGCAACAACGAGAATGCTACCCAAGCGTTTACGGCCTCCGACGTCGAAGTTCTCGATGTGACCGGCAAGGGCATCAGCTCGCTCAGCGGCATCGCCAACTTCACCAACCTCAAGGAACTCTACGCCGGCGAGAACAGCATTTCGTCAACAACTCTTATTGATATGAGTGCTTTAACTGAATTGGAAGTGCTTGATGTCCATGACAATAGCTCCTTACAAGGATTCAATACTACTTCAGGTTCGCATAAGGCTAATTGTATTCTTATTCCAAATTCCACAAAATTAAAATATTTGGATTATAGTAACTGTGATTTGGAGTATTGTTTGGCTCTTACTACATGGAATATCACGACTTTAGAATCGATAAATATATCAGATAATCCGGGTCTTGGTTGGACGGGATTCGTAAATAATCAAGCAGCTTTGAAGCATCTTGATTATCATAATTGTGGTCTTACTACACATAGTTTTACGTCGGATAAGTTACAATCTCTTGAGTACTTGAATTTAGGGAGTAATTCATTTTCATCGGAGTTGACCATTCCAAGTGGGTTGCCTAATTTGGAACTTCTTGATGTTAGCGATAATGCAAGTATGACTAAGTTGACAGCCACTAATATGAGCAGTCTTGTGAGTGTCGATTTGACGGGTTGTGCTAAGTTGACTCAAGTTGTGTTGGATAACACTGCAATGACATCGTTGCCAACCTTGCCTACCATTAATACAAGCGGCTCAACGCTTGGCATTGTGATGAGAGGATGTCAATTCCCATCTACAACTAAGATTGCACTTAACCGCGATTATAACATTAAACTTGACTTGAGCGAAAACTCTCAAATCGTAAATCTTGACTTGAGCGATAACCCTCATTTGCGCGTGTTGATGCTTAAAGATCTTACTGCATTGAAGACTCTTAATCTTGCAAATGATGTGAATATACGGCAAA
Organism: uncultured Porphyromonadaceae bacterium; assembly: GCA_946187345.1. Taxonomy (GTDB): domain Bacteria; phylum Bacteroidota; class Bacteroidia; order Bacteroidales; family Muribaculaceae; genus Sodaliphilus. The sequence goes on from CAMHQD010000017.1 coordinate 13,694, forward strand.
TTGGCCAAAACTATGCAACTTATACTAATCCAACGAGCGGAAACAATTGGTTAGCTGATGGAAACGGAGTGCTTTACATCAGCGAGAGCACAGCACTTGAAGAGTTGAATGTGAGCAACTGTTATTGGACGGCTTCCGGTCTTTCATTAAAAGTCAATTACCCAAGCTTGCGAGTGATTGACGCGAGCAATAATTCCCGCATCACATCAATTGTTAACATCGCCAACGCGCCAAATCTGGAAACGCTCGACGTGCACGGCTGCGCCGCCTTCTCGTGGCTGACGCAGCGCTCGACGTTGACTGGTTCAAATCATCAGCACCTCACGTCGTTAGACTTCAGCGACTGCGACATCAGCGTCAGCCCCGTGGAGGTGAGCGACTTCCCCGCGCTCACTACGCTTAACATCGCCGACAACGACAAGGTCACCGAGGCGAAACTCGGCAACAACGCGCTCACGAGCCTCGACATCAGCGGGTGCGAGAAGTTGGCGACGCTTGACGTGAGCGACAACGAGTTCTCGAACATCAACTTCCTCAATGTGCAGGACTGCGCGGTGACCGACCTCGACATCAGTCGCAACAATATATCGTCGCTGAGCGGCATCAGCAACGCGTCGCTGGTGACGCTGCGCATCAACGGCAGCGGCCTGACGAGCCTCGCCGGCGTGGAGGACTTCTCGTCGCTCAAGACACTTTACGCCAATAGCAATGCCTTCAGTGGCGCGTTGTCGCTGAGCGGCACGCAACTGGAGCAAATCGACCTGAGTTCCAACACCGGTATCACCTCGCTCGATGCAAAGAACAACAGCCTCAACTCGATGCTGCTGCAAGGCTGCACGGGGCTAACGACGCTCGACGTGAGCGGCAACAAGTTTGTGACCACCGGCACGGGCGCCACTCTCTCTACCGGAATGCTCAACATCAGCAATCTCGCCCTGACCGAGTTGAACCTGAGCAACAATGAGTTCACGACCATCGGCGCCAATAGTTCGCTGGCGGGCATGGCAAACACGTTGACCAAACTGGAGGCCCGCAACAACAAGTTCACTGACTTCCGCAACGGCAAGGCGTTCCCGAAGGTGAGTAACTACAGTTACGTCGACGAGGACGGACATAGTTACACGGTGACGCGCGCCTCAAAGGACGCCCAGACGTCTTACAACCACATCAGTGACCTCGCCGCGCTCGAGTGGCTCGACCTGAGCGGCAACCAGAAGTTGGACAGCGTGTGCGTGTTCTTCAACTCCGCGTTGAAGCATCTTGACCTGAGCGACTGCCATGACCCGAATCAGTACGGCCTCGAGACGCGCGAGATCCGCGACAAGGAGACAAGCAACCAACTCGGACTGATGCTGTATAAGCACACCGACAATGTGCACGGCGGCCTCTACTCGCTCAACCTGATGGCCAACAAGAACCTGGAGTGGCTCGACATCAGCCGCACGGCCATCCACGAGACTGCCCTCACCGCCATCTCGTGTGAGGCGTCCTACAGCAGCCGCGGCGGATATGTCTACATCCACGAGACACCCAACCTCGAGACGTTTATCTGTAACGACAACGGCATGAACTCGCTGGGTCTTGCCGCTAACACCAAACTCAAACACGTGGAGGCGCAGCGGATGAACGGCCAGAGTTACATCATGCGTGACAACGGCGCCAATCCGGGCAACATCAACCTGCACGCCAATGTGAACGGCAACAGCAACTCGATTGAGTACTTCGACGTGTCGAACAGCGGCTTCTACGAGGTGGGCGTCGCCTCGGCCTGCCAGACGGCGGCTATCAAGACGCTCATCGTTGACGGTAACCCGCTGGGCGGCCTCAGCGCGAGCAACACCGCCGGCATCAACCTGCGCAACGGCGACGCGCTCACCGACTGCCGCACGCCTGACCTCGAGACCCTCAGCGCCAAGAACTGCGCCGAACTCACCGAGGTGAACGTCAACTACTGCCAGAAACTGACCGACGTCGACCTCACCGGCAGCCAGAAGGTTAAGTCGCTCAAGATGATGAACTGCGTGGGCCTCACCGAGGTGCCGTCGCTCGACAAGCCCGAAATCCTCGAGACGCTGATGTGTGGCTACAACACCAATCTGAACGACCTCGTCGTGACCGGCTATCCGGCGCTGAAGACGCTCAACTGCCAGAACAATGCCATCGAGGAACTCGACCTGAGCGAGAATCCGGCATTGGTTGACCTCTACGCGAGCACCAACAGTATTGATGAACTGAAAATCTCCAGCACGGCGATCATGAATGTCGCTGTTGACCATAACGGCATGTTCAAGTTAGACATCGGCACGGCTCCCTATCTGATGAACCTCGACTTCAGCGACAACCACATCTGCGCCATCGACCTGAGCCGTGCCGGCAATATGATTGTTGATGTGAACGCAGCCAACAACAGCCGCACCATTAAGGCCAACTCTGTGACCTACGTTCAGGATAAGGGCGGTGAGCCGGTGACCCTCTACTTCTTCCAGTTGGACAATAGTGCCAACGCGCAGACCTATAATACGCTGTCGATTCTCGACGCCACGTGCCTCGAGGCGGGCTGGGCGGCCCACTCGATGGCTGACGACGGCTTTGTGATTGCCAACGCGACCTTCTCGGGCACGGTGGCCGGCAGCCGTCAGAACCGCGTGGCCAGCACAGCAGACCCGTCGAGGTTGGTTGCCGACAATATCTACGGTACCATCGTGCCGCTTGGCGACAGCGCGGATGCTGTGGGCTATACCTATGCCACCGGCAACTCGACGGTGCCCACCGTGAGCCTGGGCGTGAACTGGGAGTCGACGAGCACGCCGACGGCAGTCGTTGACCTGAGCGCCGACGCGCTGAGTGTGCGCGGCGAGCAGGGTTCCATCTGCGTGCAGTCGCCAGAGGCTACTCAACTGGCCGTGTATGACGTGAGTGGCCGCCTGGTCATCGTGGCCGACGTTGATGCCGGCGAGAGCCGCATCGCGCTCGAGCCGGGCGTCTACGTCGTGGCTGGCGTTAAGGTCGCCGTCCGATGAGAAATGTAGGGCCTGGCCTTGGCCTGGCCACCCTGCGTCAACGAGAGCCCCGTCAGGGGCGCCAGCCCATAGGCGGGGGCGCCAGCCCCCGTAACTGGCCGCCCTGCGTCAACGAGAGCCCCGTCAGGGGCGACAGTCCATAGGCGGGGGCGCCAGCCCCCGTAAAAAGGAAACTTCTCATTACCAAATAGCCCCGTAGGGGCGGCAGTCTCCGCATGTTTCTGTCGCCCCTACGGGGCTTTGATTGAAAAATCACGCAATAGTCACGGGGCTCTCACCCGCTATCGCGGGTCACCCGTCGCGGATTGCGGCCAGGCCCTACATGCTACATGCTACATGCTAATTTGCAAATGTCGCTATTTTTTTGTTACTTTGCACCCAAGAAAGCAAATATTAATCCAAATAGTTGTTATTATGTCTGAGATAATTGTGCAAGTCGAGGATTCGAGTTTATTGCCTTCGTTGCGAAAGGCGATTGCGATGCTGCGTGGTGTTGTTGGCGTTAAAGTTCCTCGAGCGCCTCGTAAGTCCGGTGTTGAACTTGGTTTAGAGGATGTCAAAGCCGGCCGCATTCATGAAGTTAAAGATGTAGATGAATTATTTGAGCAACTTGGTATATGAGTTACAAGATTCAATATACGACACGTTTTAAGCGCTCCGTAAAAAAGTGTGCCAAGCGTGGCCTTGATATGAGTCGCTTACGCAATGTTATCTCACAACTTGCCGCTTCCGGAACATTACCGGCTCAATATAAACCTCACAAATTAACAGGGACCCTGTCAGGATGTTGGGAATGTCACATTCAACCCGATTGGCTACTCGTGTGGCGTCAGGATAATGACGTACTATTGTTGATTTTTATCGATACTGGAACACATTCGGATTTATTTGATAAATAAGAAGTTATGAGACGGATGTTAATGTTGCTGGTGGCGGCGATGGCGTTGACGGCGACGGCCGGCAACGCGGTGGAGCGGCGTTTGGCGCAGATACGGCAGGCCTACGACGCGCGCTTGGCGATAATGGCCAATAAACCGTTTGAAGACCAGCCGTTTGACGAAATGACGGTGACCTTTGCCGACAACCGGGCCGGCATGGGCCTGAGCGAGAGCGCTATGACCTATCACTTCATCGGAGAGGAGCCCGCCGACGACACCGGCGAGCATCCGCGCGTGCTCTACTTTGTGCAGGGCACCCTCAGCCACGCCATGGGCTCCTATAACCATTACATTGAACTGCTGTACGATGCCGAAACGGGTGCGCCGATGTTCGCGCTGGTGAAATTGCAGTTTAACGATGACACTTCCACCGAGCACTCGTTGCGCGTCTACCTCGGTGAGAACGGCCGCGTGATCAAGACGGTGCCTGCCGACTCCGGCGACTTCTTCCGACGGGTGGAGCAGACGGCGTTTGTGACCGAGTTGACCGGCCTCGATGCCGTGTTGCGCCTCTTTGACCACCATCGCGCCGTCTTCAACACAGTCTTGAAATAAATAACTAAGAGTTCTAAACTAACGACTAATAACTAATAACTAACGACTATGATACTCGGATTATTCGGAAACATAGGTACGCCCGAACTGCTGCTCATCGGGTTTATCGTACTGCTGCTGTTTGGCGGCAAGAAACTGCCGGAATTGATGCAGGGTCTCGGCAAAGGTGTGCGTGGCTTCAAAAAGGGCCTCAACGACGTCAAGGAAGAGATTGACCGTCCCGTTGACACCCCCGACGACAAGGAAGATGCCAAATGATTTTTGAAATTTATATCCCGTGAATTTTCGTGAATTTCCGTAAAATATTTTATTTCACCTAAATTCCGCAACTCGATATTTATCTCTCGAGAATTCTCGAAAATTTCCGAAAAAATATTGTATCTCGTAAATTTTCGTAAATCTACGTAAATTTAATTTGGTGATAATATTCTGTGAATAAAATATTTACGACAATTTACGCAAATTTACGAGAAAATTATTTTCGATAATTTTCGGAAATTTTCGTGAGAATTTTCAAGGTTGCGTATTTTAGGTTGTACTCAACAGAGGCCAAAGCCCCCTCCTTTAGGGGGGGAGCACGTTCCTTATTTATTCACGATAATTCACGGAAATTCACGGGAGACAAATTCGTGATGAAAAATCATGGATGGTGAGATGTCGTTTTGGGACCACTTGGAGGCGTTGCGCGGCGTGTTGCTGCGCATCGTCGGTGTGGTCGTTGTGCTCACCATGGTGTCGTTCTCGCTGATGCCGCAGGTGTTTGACACGGTAATCCTCGGACCGACCCACGGCGACTTTGTGCTCTATCGGTTGTTTGAGAGGATGACCGCCGCCGTGCCGTGGTTGCCGCAGTTCACCACCGAGGGGTTTGAGTATCGGCTGATGACAATCGAGGTGCCGAGCCAATTTTTTATTCACTTGAGCACGAGTGCCTATCTGGCGGTGCTGCTGGCGCTGCCGGTGGCGGTGTGGCTGTTGTGGGGGTTTGTGGAGCCGGCGCTCTACGACAACGAGCGCGGCAGCGTGGCCACGGCGATGGGCATGAGCACGCTGATGTTCTATCTGGGAATGGCAGTGGGATATGTGTTGGTGTTTCCCGTCACGTTCCGCTTCTTGGCTGAGTATCGCGTGAGCGAACTGGTTGACGCGCGTTTCACGCTCGATAACTACTTGGAACTGATGGTGACATTGCTGCTGGTGATGGGGCTGGTGTTTGAGTTGCCGCTGCTGTGCTGGCTGCTGGGGCGTTTGGGCATTTTGCGCCGCGAGTTCTTCGGCAAGTGGCGTCGCCACGCTGTGGTGGCGCTGCTGGTGTTGGCGGCTCTGGTGACGCCCACGGGCGACCCGTTCACGCTACTGGTGGTGTTCCTGCCCATCTATCTGCTCTATGAGGCCAGCGCCTGGCTGGTGCCGCCCGGTAATTTATAATTGCCGTCTTAGGACTCTAAGAGTTTTAAGAGTCTTAAGAAAACTAAGAAACGGCCACAAAAAATCGGCTTGTTTCTTTTTCACGATAATCTTTTTTTGGTGGGAAGTTTGTTGGGTTGCGGATTTTTTGGTAATTTTGCAACGCGATAGAGGCTTCTCGCGCTTGCCTCGCTGCCCGAAGCCGGGTTAACGCGGTGATAGCGAGATGATAGCACGTAGCATGTAGCACGTAGCATGCAGCAAAAGGCAGTTAATTGAGACAAAACTACATATCTATCAATACTGATTTATGGATATATCAATATTCGGTATTCAGGGTACGACGCTCGCCGTGACGGCCGCCTTAACAGCTGTGGTTCTCGTGGTGGGTGCGCTCGTCATTGCCCGGTTGGTGGGCCCTCGCAGTTACACGCAGATGAAGGGTGAGCCTTATGAGTGCGGTATCCCGTCGCGTGGCGACTCGATGGCGCAGTTTCATGTGGGTTACTACTTGTTTGCGATTCTGTTCTTGATGTTCGACGTCGAGACGGTGTTTCTCTTCCCGTGGGCGGTGATTTGCCGCACGTTGGGCGACAGCGCGCTGCCGGCGGTGGGCACCTTCCTTGTTATTCTTGCATTGGGCCTGGCCTACGCCTGGCGGAAAGGAGCGTTGCGATGGAAGTGAAAATCAAGAGCATGAAGCACGAGGACTTCAAGGACAACGAGTATATCGACGGCCTCGTGGAGCAGTTGCGTGCCTCCGGCACCAACATCGTTGTGGGCAAACTTGACCAACTGATTAACTGGGGTATCAGCAACTCGCTGTGGCCGTTCTGCTTCGGCACGAGTTGCTGCGCGATTGAGTTTATGTGCTTGGGCGCCGCGCGCTACGACATGGCACGTTTCGGCTTTGAGGTGGCTCGCAACAGCCCGCGTCAGGCCGATTATATTATGTGTCAGGGCACCATCACCTATCGCATGGCTCCGGTGTTGAAGCGCCTTTACGAGCAGATGGCCGAGCCGAAGTATGTGATCGCGTGTGGCGGCTGCGCCGTCAGTGGCGGTCCGTTCAAGAACAGTTATTGTGTCGTCAAGGGTATCGATGAGATTATCCCGGTGGACGTGTATGTGCCAGGCTGCCCGCCGCGTCCCGAGGCGTTCTTCTACGGCCTGATGCAGTTGCAGCGCAAAATCAAGGTGCAGAAATACTTCGGTGGCGTGAACCGCAAGGAGAAGTTTGACGAGGCCCTCGCGCAACCCGAAAGCATGTAGCATGTAGCATATAGCATATAGCATGTAGCATGTAGCATGTAGTTAATAACCACAACCTCTATACTTCGTACTTTGTACTTCGTACTTCGTACTTAATTTATTCAACATGGACGAGTTGAAAGACAAGATATTGGCGTTGTGCCCCCAAGCGGAGGCCGACACGAGCGGCGAGTTGCTGCTGGTGACGGTGCCCGATGCCGCGTGGCACGCGCTGGCCGTGGCGCTCAAGGAGCAACTGGGCTTCGACTACCTTACCGCCCTGGTGGGTATGGACTGGAAGACGTCGCTGGGCTGCTACTATTACTTGACCAATAGCGCGACGCAAGAGATGCTCCACGTGCGCGTCGAGACCGCCGACCGCAAGCAGCCCGTGCTGCACAGTGTGGCCGACGTGTGGAGCGTGGCCAACTTCCAGGAGCGCGAGGTCTACGACTTCTACGGCATCGCCTTCATCGGTCACCCCGATATGCGCCGCTTCTTCCTGCGCAACGACTGGGTGGGACACCCCCTGCGCAAGGACTACGACGCGAGCGACGAACTAAATCCGCTGCGCCTCACCGACGAGCAAAACGAGGACGACACGCAGCGCTGGGTCGAGGACGGGAAAGGTCGCGTGACCGTGGTCAAAGACAAGGTGTTCGCTGACGATGAGTATGTGATCAACGTCGGTCCGCAGCACCCCAGTACCCACGGCGTGATGCGCTACCGCGTGAGCCTCGACGGCGAGGTGGTGAAGAAGGTGGACGTCGTCAGCGGCTATATCCACCGTGGCATCGAAAAACTGTGTGAGAACCTCACTTACATGCAGACGCTGCTCTACACCGAGCGTATGGACTATATGAGCGCGATGCAGAACCGCCACTGCCTGTGCTTGTGCCTGGAGAAGGCCCTCGGCATCGAGGTGCCGCGCCGCGCCGAACTCATCCGCCTGATGATGGACGAGTTGATGCGCCTGAGCAGCCACCTGCTCAGTTACGGCTGCTTGACGATGGACCAGGGCGCGACCACGGCGTTCTTCTACGGCTTCCGTGACCGCGAGTTGATTTATGATATTTTCGACAAGACTTGCGGCGCGCGCATGTCGATGAGTTACCATACCATCGGCGGTGTGGTGGCCGATGTTCATCCCGACTTTGTGGCCGACGTGCGCCACGCCTGCGACGTGATCGAGAAGAACCTGGCGGAGTATCACCAGTTGTTCACCGGCAATGTGATTGCCCGCAACCGTATGGTGGGCGTGGGACTGTTGAGCCGCGAGCAGGCGTTGGACTACGCCATTACAGGCCCGAGCGGCCGCGCCAGCGGCGTGAGTTGCGACGTGCGCAAGAAGCACCCCTACTCGCTCTACTCTGAGTTTGAGTTTGACGAGGTGACGCGCACCGAGGGCGACTCAATGGCGCGCTATATGGTGCGTATGGATGAGATGGTGCAAAGCATCAAGATTTTGCGTCAGGCCTGCGATAAACTGGAGGCCGAGGAAGGCAATGAGTATTGCGCCAAGGTGCCCAAGGTGATTAAGTTGCCCGAGGGACACTGGTATCAGCAAGTGGAGGCCAGCCGCGGCGCCTTTGGCGTCTATGTGGAGGCTGACCAGGAGAGCAAGCCCTTCCAGAAGCCTTATCGCATGCACTTCCAGAGTCCGTGCTTCAACCTGGTGGGAGTGGTGGACCTCACGTGCCGCGATAATCTGGTGGCGGACTTGATTACCATCACGGCATCTATCGACTTTGTGATTCCTGATATCGACCGCTAATAAAACGAACAACGATATGTTTGATTTGACAATAGTGACTAACTGGGTGCACGATTTGCTGACGGGGTGGATGCCCTCGATGCCGTGGCTGGTGACTACCATCGAGTGTGTGCTGGTGGGGCTGTTCCTGCTGGTGGCCTACTCGGTGATTGCGATGATTTACATCATGTATGAGCGCTGGGTGTGTGCCTGGATACAGTGCCGCTTGGGCCCGAACCGTGTGGGTCCGAAGGGAACCCTGCAGATTTTTGCCGACGTGATCAAGATTCTGCAGAAGGAGATTATCCGCCTGTGGAGCACCGATAGGTTCTTGTTCTACCTGGCGCCGTTCCTGGTTGTGACGGCGAGCGTGCTGACGTTCGCGTGTCTGCCGTGGGGCAAGGGCTTCCAGATTATTGACTTCAACATCGGCGTGTTCTTCATCGTGGCCGTGTCGGGCATCGGTGTGCTGGGCGTACTGCTGGCCGGCTGGTCGAGCAATAGCAAGTATTCGCTGCTGGGCGCGATGCGCTCCGGCGCCCAGATGATCAGTTACGAGTTGAGCGTGGGCTTCAGCGTGCTGACGATTGTGTGCCTTGCCGGCACAATGAGCATCACCGGCATCGTTGAGGCGCAGGCCGACGGATGGTTCCTTTTCAAGGGGCACCTGCCGGCACTGCTCGCGTTCATTATTTATATTATAGCGGCAAATGCCGAGAACAACCGCGGCCCGTTTGACTTGCCCGAGGCCGAGCATGAGTTGACGGCCGGTTACCACACCGAGTATTCAGGTATCCACTACGGCCTGTTCTATCTGGCCGAGTACCTGAACCTGTTTGTGGTGAGCGGCATCGCGGCGCTGTTGTTCCTGGGCGGATGGATGCCGTTGCACGTGCCGGGCTGGGAAGGCTTCAACACCGTGATGGACTATATCCCGAGCACGTTGTGGTTCCTGGGCAAGGCGTTCTTCATGACGTTTGTGTTCATGTGGATCCGCTGGTCGTTCCCGCGCGTGCGCATCGACCAACTGTTGGCTCTCGAGTGGCGCTACCTGATGCCCATCGGCCTGGTGAACCTGGTGGTGATGGCCGTGGTGGTGACCCAAGGTTGGCATTTCTAAAACAATCGAATAATCGAACAATCGAAATAATACAATACTATGGCTGATAATTTTGGTAAGATAACGCAGGTGATTGGCCCGGTGGTTGACATCGCGTTTGAGAGCGAGGGCTCGTCGCGCCCGCCCATCTACACGGCGTTGCGCGTTGAGCGTCCCGATGGCTCGCCTCTGATTTTGGAGGTTGAGCAGCACGTGGGCGAGAACACCGTGCGTTGTGTGGCTATGGATAGCACCGACGGTTTGCAGCGCGGCACGAAGGTTGAGAACCTGGGCCGTCCGATTTCGGTGCCCACCGGCGAGCAGGTGAAAGGTCGCCTGCTCAACGTGATTGGCCAGCCGATTGACCACCTGGAGCCGCTCAAGGAAGGCGCGCGCCGCGCCATCCATCAGCCGGCTCCGCCGTTTGCCGACCTGTCGATTACTCAAGAGATTCTTTACACCGGTATCAAGGTCATCGACCTGATTGAGCCGTTCAGCAAGGGCGGTAAGATTGGTCTGTTTGGTGGCGCCGGCGTGGGTAAGACGGTGTTGATCATGGAGTTGATCCACAACATCGCCCATGGTCACAACGGATTCTCGGTGTTTACCGGCGTTGGAGAGCGCACCCGCGAGGGTAACGACCTGCTGCGCGAGATGATCGAGAGCGGCGTTATCAACTACGGCGAGAAATTCCGTGAGGGCATGGAGAAGGGCGAGTGGCGCCTGGAGGATGTCGACATGGAGGCTGTGGGCAAGTCGCAGGCGACGCTGGTGTTCGGCCAGATGAACGAGCCGCCGGGTGCCCGCTTGCGCGTGGCCCTGAGCGGTCTGACGGTAGCCGAGCAGTTCCGCGACCAGGACGGTGGCGGCAAGGACATCCTGCTGTTTATGGACAACATCTTCCGTTTCACGCAGGCCGGTAGTGAGGTGAGCGCCTTGTTGGGCCGCATGCCGAGCGCCGTGGGTTACCAGCCCACTTTGGCCAGCGAGATGGGTGTGCTGCAGGAGCGCATCACCAGCACCAAGAGCGGCTCAATCACCTCGGTGCAGGCCGTCTATGTGCCGGCCGACGACTTGACCGACCCGGCACCGGCCACGACGTTCAACTTCTTGGACGCCACGTGTGTGTTAAGCCGTAAGATTGCCGAGTTGGGTATCTACCCGGCAGTGGACCCGCTGGCATCGACCTCGCGCATCATGGACCCGAACATCATCGGCCAGGAGCACTACGATGTCGCGCAGCGTGTGATTCACTTGTTGCAGAAGTACAATCAGTTGCAGGACATCATCGCCATCCTTGGTGTTGACGAGTTGAGCGATGAGGACAAACTCGTGGTGAGCCGCGCACGCCGCGCCCAGCGCTTCCTCTCGCAGCCGTTCTTTGTGGCCGAGCAGTTCACCGGTCTGCCGGGCGTGATGGTGCCGCTTAACGAGACCATCCGCGGCTTCAAGATGATTCTCGACGGCGAGGTGGACTACCTGCCCGAGCAGGCGTTCCTGAGCGTTGGCACCATCGATGAGGCTATCGAGAAGGGCAAGAAGTTGCTGGCCGAGGCTCAAGCCTGATTCTAATTCTAAGAATTCTAAGAATTCTAAGATTTCTAAGAATTCAAAGAGTTAGTAATACGGTCAACGGTAAACCTTTCATAATAAGACGATGACACTCAAGATTATATCTGCCGAACAGGTGGAGTTTGACGGCGAGGTGTCGCAGGTGACGCTGCCCGGCGAGTTGGGCAGTTTCCAGGTGCTTCGCGGCCACGCGGCGATGATTGCCGCGTTGCAGCCCGGCACGGCGACCTACACTCCGGTTGACGGCGCGACAGTGAGCCGTGACATTGCCGGCGGTGTGGCCGATGTGAAGAACGATGTGGTGAGCGTGTGCCTCTTCTGAGGTGTGTGCCTTGCCCGACAACAAATTTCGTTTTTCGTTTTTCGTTTTTCGGTAAACGGTTAACGGTCAACGGTAAACTTTTCACAAAAGATAATGAAGAAACTGATTCCTGCAATAGTGGCGCTGGTGATAGTGGCGCTGATGGCGTTGGGCTATCACCATAGCGGGCAGCATCCCGAGGAGGCGTCCGAGCCGCTGAACGTCAAGGCGACCCTCTTCGGTCACTTGGGCGACGCCTACGGCTGGGAAGTGCCGTTCAACCACAGCACCCGCATTCCGTTGCCGGTGATTGTGCGCGACCATGCCGGCTCGTGGCACGTGTTCAGCAGCGACCGCGTGACCGCTGGCGCCACCTACGATCGCTTCAAGATTGTCAGTGACCCCGACAGCGAACTCAGCGGCAAGATTGTTGAGGTGCTTGGCGATGGTCGCGAGGTGCGTCCGTGGGACTTGTCGATTACCAAGAATGTGGCGTGCATTTTCATCGCGGCATTGATTGTGATCGCGGTGGTGATGTCGCTGCGAAGGTGGTATGACCGCGAGGGCATGAAGGCCCCGCGCGGCGGCCGCGGCTTTGTGGAGTTGATAGTGGACTTTGTCTACTTCGACACCATCCGCCCCATCATGGGCAAGCACGCGCCACGGTTTGCTCCCTACTTGTTGACGGCGTTTTTCATGATTCTGACGCTGAACCTGTTGGGACTGATTGTGATTTTCCCCGGCGGAGCCAACGTCACGGGCAATATCTCCGTGACAATGGTTTTGGCGCTGTGCACGTTTGCCTTGACGACATTCAACGGCACTCGCGAGTATTGGAAGGAGATTTTCTGGCCTGAGGTGCCGGTGTGGCTCAAGTGCCCGGTGCCCCTGATGCCGTTTATCGAGTTCCTGGGCATCTTCACCAAGCCGTTGGCGCTGATGATTCGATTGTTCGCCAATATGATGAGTGGCCACATGGTGGTGATTGTGTTGGTGACGTTTATCTTCCTGTTCGCCCAGATGTTCGGCACGGCCGTGGGTGGCATGACGGTAGTGTTCTCGATGGCGTTCTCGCTGTTTATGCTGCTGCTCGACACACTGATCAGCTTTATCCAGGCCTATGTGTTCACGCTGCTCTCGGCGCTGTTCATCTCGATGGCGCTCGTTGAGCCTCACCACGTTAGTGAGTAGATAAAGAAATAATAACAAACAACAATAACATTTTAAACTATTAAGACTATGTTAGCAATGATTATGGCAGATGCCATGGCAAATTTGGGCGCCGCAATCGGCGCTGGTATCGCAGCGTTGGCCGCCGGTATCGGTATCGGCCGCATCGGTGGCTCGGCAATGGAGAGCATCGCCCGCCAGCCCGAGTCGACGGGTGACATCCGCAGCAACCTCATTTTGGCTGCGGCTCTGATCGAGGGTGTGGCTCTGCTGGCCCTGATCGTGTGTATCCTCGCAATCGTGATGAAATAACACCCGAGCGCCATGCAACTGTTTACGCCTGAATTTGGACTGGCGTTCTGGATGTTTGTGGCCTTCCTGGGGCTGTACTTCATCCTTGCCAAGTGGGGCTGGCCTGCCATCATCAAGATGATGGAGGATCGTGCCGACCTCATTGACAAGGGTGTGGCACTGTCCCGGGAGGCGCAAGCCCAATTGGATGGCGCCAAGGCCGAGCGCGACAAGTTGATTGCCGAGGCACGCGTTGAGCAGGCCGAGATCCTTCGCGAGGCGGCCAAGATGCGCAATCAGATTGTGGAGGATGCCAAGGCTCAGGCCACCGAGGAGGCCCAGAAGGTCGCCGAGCAGGCCCAACTGCGCATCGAGCAGACGCGCAAGGAGTATGAGCACCAGATGCGGCTTGAGGTGACAGAGGTCGCCCTGCAGATTGCCGAGAAGGTGCTCCGCCACCAGATGGAGAACGACAAGGCCCAGCAGGCCCTGGTCGAGAAATACCTCGCCGAGGCCGAGAACAAGAATTGAAAGTGTGTTATGAAAGGTTGACCGTTGACCGTTGACCGAAGACGGAAGACGCAAACGATAGGCGACAGACAAAAACCGGTAAACGGTTAACAGTAAACGGTAAACCTTTCACAAAAAGAATTACAATGAACGACGGATTGTTGCCCAGGCGGTATGCCAAGGCGCTATATAAGTTGGCTGTCGAGCGCGGCGATGACAAGGTGATCTATGACCAGTTGCGGGAGTTGACCTTCCGCGACACGTCGGTTGACCTGCTCAAGCGCGTGGTGATGAACCCCGAGATTTCGCCGGAGAAGAAGGGTGCCGTGATATTGCAATATATAGGCGGCAACCCCGGCAGTTCGCTCGACGAGTTCCTGCTGATGGTGATCAAGAACAACCGCGCTAATATGTTGAGTGCCATCGGATGGTGCTATTTGCAACTCTATCGCGAGGCCCACAACATCGCTAATGTGGAAATTGTCACCGCCAGCGAACTGCCCTCGCCCGAGGTGGAGCAGATTATCGCGTTGGTCAAGAAGCGTTTGGGCGACGTGACGCTGGAGATCACCCAGCAGGTGGATCCTCAGTTGATAGGCGGCTTTACGGTGACAATCAATGACTTGCAACTTGACGCGAGCGTGCGCAACGAACTTCGTCAACTGCGGCTGCATTTACTCAACAAGTAGAGACAATCACAGCCGCGCCGCCCGGGCGTCGTGGCACAAATGAATAACGATAACAATGATACATCCGAGTGAAATTTCCGACATACTGAAACTGCAACTCAGCGAGCACGACCTCTCCAAGACGTTTGAGGAGGTGGGCACTGTGCTCGAGGTGGGCGACGGTGTGGCTCACGTGTTTGGTCTGGACAATGTCGAGGCCAACGAGTTGGTGGAGTTTGAGAACGGTGTGACGGGCGTGGCGATGAACCTCGAGGAGAGCGACGTGGGCGTGATATTGCTCGATAACGTCGACTCGGTGACCGAGAAGATGAAGGTGCGCCGCACGCGTGAGATTGCCAGCATCCCGGTGGGTGAGGGCCTGATGGGGCGCGTTATCAACGTGCTTGCCGCGCCGCTGGACGGCCACGGCCCGATTGAGGGCGAGCGCGTGCGCCTGCCACTGGAGCGCAAGGCTCCCGGCGTGATTTTCCGTCAGCCGGTGAAGCAGCCGTTGCAAACGGGTCTCAAGGCCATCGACTCGATGATTCCCATCGGTCGCGGTCAGCGAGAACTTATCATCGGCGACCGCCAGATTGGCAAGACAGCCATCGCCATCGATACAATCATCAACCAGAAGGCTGAGTATGAGGCCGGTCGGCCGGTCTACTGCATCTATGTGGCCATCGGCCAGAAGGCTTCCACCGTGGCGGCCCTCGTTGCCAAACTCACCGAGGCCGGCGCGATGCCCTACACCTGTGTGGTGGCGGCGACGGCGAGTGACTCGGCTTCGATGCGCTACTACGCGCCGTTTGCCGGCGCCGCCATCGGCGAGTACTTCCGCGACACCGGCCGCGACGCGCTGGTGATTTACGATGACCTGTCGAAGCATGCTGTGGCTTACCGCGAGATCTCGCTGATCCTCAAGCGCCCCAGTGGCCGCGAGGCATATCCGGGCGACATCTTCTACCTGCACAGCCGCTTGCTGGAGCGTGCCGCCAAGATTAACGACAACCAGGACGTGGCCAGCGTGATGAACGACCTGCCAGAGGCTCTGAAGACACGTGTCAAGGGCGGAGGCTCGCTCACCGCACTGCCCATCATCGAGACGCAGGCCGGCGACGTGAGCGCCTATATCCCGACAAACGTGATTTCGATTACCGACGGTCAGATTTACCTCGAGTCGGCCCTGTTCAACGCCGGTATCCGTCCGGCCGTGAACGTGGGTATCTCGGTGAGCCGTGTGGGTGGTAACGCCCAAATCAAGTCGATGAAGAAGGTTGCCGGCACGTTGAAGATTGCCCAGGCGCAGTATCGCGAGTTGGAGGCGTTCACCAAGTTCGGTGGCGACATCGACCCGGTGACGGCCCGCACCATCGACACCGGCCGCAAGAACGAGCGCCTGCTCGTGCAGCCGCAATACCGTCCGATGCTCGTCGAGGAGCAGGTGGCTATCATCTATTGCGGTGTGAACGGCCTGCTGCAGCGCGTGCCGCTGGACAAGGTGACCGAGTTTGAGGCGTTGTTCCTTGACTACCTGCGTGCCAACCACCGTGCCGATGTGCTTGACGTGCTGCGCGGCGGCGTGATCAACGACGACGTGACCGCCAAGTTGCGTGCCGCCGCCGAGCATATCGCCGGCAGTTTCTGAGAGCGATTTGTCCTCACCCAACCCCCTCCTAACGGAGGGGGCTCGCGGTAGAGGCACAAAACTAATAGAAATCGGTCAACGGTCAACGGTAGACGGTCAACGGTAAACTTTTTATAACAAACAATGGCAACACTGAGAGAATTGAAGAGCCGCATCGGCTCGGTGGCCTCGACGCAAAAGACGACGAGCGCCATGAAGATGATATCGTCGGCCAAACTCCGCAAGGCCGCGCTTCAACTGAACCAGTTGACGCCTTACAGCGCGATGGTGCGTGAGGTGATTAGCCACCTGCTCGTGACGGACGGCGAGTTCAGTTCGCCGCTGATTGAGCAGCGTGAGCCGGCAAGCGTGGCCGTGGTGGCGTTGGGTAGCGACGATGGCCTGTGTGGCGCCTTCAACATCAATATCTTCAAGCGCGTGCTTGAGGTCATCAAGGAGGCCAAGCGCGCCGGCGCGCGGCGTGTGACGCTCATCCCCATGGGGCGCAAACTCACCAAGGCTGCGCTCAAACTCCAGATGGACGATGTGGAGGTGAAGACGGTGGAGTTGAACACGCGCAACGGCGCGCAGCAACTGCAACCGTTCACGGCGATGCTTGTCGACGGCTTTACCGGTGGCGAGTTTGACCGCGTGGAAGTGGTGTATATGCACTACCGCAGCACGAGCCGCCAGTCGTTGGAGTGCTCGCGGTTGCTGCCGGTGTCGGTCGAGGCGCTCGCCGGCCAGATGGACGCCCGTGCCGCTAACAGTCCCTGCTTGTTTGAGCCGAGTGCCGAAGCGATTTTCCGTGCCGTGCTGCCCTTGTTTATTCGCGCCACAGTGCAGAATATCTATGGCCATAGCGCGGCCAGCGAGCAGGCGACGCGCGTGATGGCGATGCAGACGGCCAGCGACAACGCCGCCGAGTTGCTCGACGCTCTCAACCTCGAGTACAATAAACTGCGTCAGCAGGGCATCACCACCGAGTTGCTCGATATCCTGGGCGGTCAGGTGGACCGATAGTTGAATGCATAATTCATAATGCATAATTCATAATTAAAATGAGCATAAAGGAGTATTTCGCTTCGATTTTCTCGGGCCTATGGAGCCTGCTGCAAGGAATGGCGGTGACCGGAAAGGAATTGTTCACGCCCAAGGTGACCGAGAAGTATCCAGAGAATCGCGCGACGCTGCAGATTCCCGAGCGGTTCCGCGCGACGCTGCGCTTTGTCTATGACGAGCAGGGGCATCACAAGTGTATCGTTTGTGGCAGTTGCGAGCGCAACTGTCCCAACGGCACCATCAGCATCACCAGTCATATGGAGACGCTGGCCGAGACGTTGCCCAACGGTAAGCCCAAGACCAAGAAGAAACTGGACAAGTATCTCTATGACCTGGGGAGTTGCACGTTCTGCGACTTGTGTGTGATCTCGTGCCCCACGGGTGCCATCGAGTTCAGCAATGACTTTGAGCAGGCGGTGTTCACGCGTGCCAAACTTGTCAAGCAACTCAATGACCGTCCCGAGCCGGAGGAGGCTCCCAAGCCCGCCGTCAAGCCTGCCGCCGAGGAGCCGAAGCCTGTCGCCGAGGCCGAAAAACCGAATAACGAACCAAAAGAAACTGCGTGACAATGGAATCTGTAGGTAATATATTAGTGTACTGCGTGGTTGCGTTGGTGATTATCGTGTGCTCGGTGCTCACGGTGACCACCCGCAAGATATTGCGCTCGGCAACCTATCTGCTCTTCACTCTCTTCGCCACGGCAATTCTCTATTTCCAACTTGACTATCCGTTGCTTGGAGCGGTGCAGATTGCCGTTTATGCCGGTGGCATTGTGGTGCTGTTTGTTTTTGCCATCCTGCTCACCCACAAGCCCGGCGAGGATGCCGATGCGCTCAAGACGCATCGCCGCGTGTTGGGCTCTGTGGCGGCGTTGCTCACCGTGGCGTTGCTTGGCGGCGCTCTGTTCACCTTCGCGCCGCTGTGTGGCAAAGCGCTGCCGGCCGACATGGCCGACGTGAGCATCGAGAATATCGGCCATTTTCTGCTGAGTACCGACAAGTTTGGCTACCTGCTGCCGTTCGAGGCCATCAGCGTGCTGCTGCTGGCGTGCATCATCGGTGGTGTGGTGATTGCCCGTCGCCGCTAACGACTAACGACTATCGACTAATAACTACGATATGGAACTGAACGTGTTAATGTATCTGGTGCCCGCCATTGTGATGTTTGGCTGCGGTGTGTACGGCTTCCTGACGCGCAAGAACATGATTGCGATCATGATTTCGTTGGAACTGATGCTCAACGCCGTGGACATCAACTTTGTGGTGTTTAACCGCTACTTGTTTCCGGGCCAGATGGAGGGAATGATGTTCACGCTGTTTGCCATCGCGATTGCGGCGGCCGAGACGGCGCTGGCGCTGGCAATCATCATCAATGTGTACCGCGCTGTGCGCAATGTTGACATCAGTGAAATCTCGAAATTGAAATTCTAAATTATAATGAAAGGTTGAGAGGCTAAGGGTTGAGAGGTTGAGCCTCGCGCTATCGCGCTCGGAAATACTGCATTTCTTCCCATTTGCGTCAGCAAATGGCTCAACCTCTCAACTTCTAAACGCTAACCCTTTCAAGATTAACAAAGGAATAATTATGCCATTTAGTTACTCTATAGCAGTGGTGGCACTGCCACTGTTGATGTTCCTGGTGCTGGGCCTGCTTGACGACCGTTTGGGTCGCCGCACGGCGGGTGTTATCGGCACTGTGGCGATGCTGGTGACCACCGTGCTGGCCTACGGCGTGGCGCTGACCTACTTTTTCGGCACCGGTCAGGGTCAGATTGTTGACGGCATCCGCCAGACGGTGACCGTCTGGAACCCGGCTTGGCTCACGTTCACCGAGGATTTGGTGGTGCGCATGGGCATCGCTCTCGATCCCATCGCGGCGATGATGCTTGTGGTGATTACCACGGTGTCGCTGATGGTGCACCTCTACAGTTTGGGCTACATGAGCAACCACGAGGGCGAGCCGGAGAAGGGCTACCAACGCTACTACGCGTTCCTGGGCCTGTTCACGTTCTCGATGCTGGGCTTGGTGGTGGCCACCAACATCTTCCAGGTGTTCATCTTCTTTGAGATGGTGGGTGTGTCGAGTTATCTGCTCATCGGCTTCTACTACACCAGTCCGGCGGCGGTGCACGCGAGCAAGAAAGCGTTTATCGTGACGCGACTTGCCGACCTGTTCTTCCTGCTGGGCATCTTGATACTGAGTTTCTACACGGGCACGTTCGACTTCGAGAGCCTCGTGGGTACCGGCGGCGCGGCCGCGCGCGTCGCGCAGGGTTCGGCCCACGGCGGCACATTCATGGGCATCTCGATTATGGCGTGGGCGCTGACGTTCATCTTCATTGGTGGCGCCGGCAAGAGTGCGATGTATCCGTTGCACATTTGGCTGCCCGACGCTATGGAGGGTCCGACGCCCGTGTCGGCGTTAATCCACGCCGCGACGATGGTTGTGGCCGGTGTGTATCTGGTGGCGAAGTTGTTCCCGCTCTATGTGCTCGAGCAGGGCGCGATGGACGTCATCGCGGTGGTTGGTGCCTTCACGGCGTTCTATGCCGCGGCGATTGCCTGCACCCAGAGCGACATCAAGCGTGCGTTGGCCTTCTCGACCATCTCGCAGATCGCGTTCATGATGACGTCGCTCGCGGTGAGTTCGTCCGATGTCGCGCTCGCGGTGAGTCCGTCTGATGCGCTCATCGAGATTCACGGGGGCCGCGGCCTGGGCTATATGGCATCAATGTTCCACCTGTTCACCCACGCCATGTTCAAGGCGTTGTTGTTCCTGTGTGCCGGCGCGATTATCCACGCCGTGGGCAGTAACGAGAACAGCGCGATGCACGGCCTGCACAAGCACATGCCCATCACGAGCATTGCCTTCTTGATTGGCTGCTTGGCAATCGCGGGTATTCCGCCATTTGCGGGTTTCTGGAGCAAGGACGAGATTTTGGTGGCCTGCTATGCCAAGGGGCTCGGCTGGGGCCTGTGGATGACGATGGTGGCCGGCTTGACGGCATTCTATATGTTCCGCCTTTATCTGCTCATTTTCTTCTGGAGCGACCACAAGCAGCATGGCCATCACGCGCCGGCCGACGCCCATTGGACGATGACCGTGCCGCTGATTATTTTGGCTGCGATCTCGGTTGTGGCCGGCTTTGTCCCCGCCCATGATATGGTCACTTGGGACGGCAAGCCGTTGCACACCCAGTTGGATTGGACGGTGGCCGGCTCGAGCGTGCTCGTGGCCTGCCTGGGCATCGGCCTGGCATGGCGCCTCTACTACAAGGAGAACGACGCTCCCGAGCGTATGAAGGCTGCCGCCAGCGGCCTGTGGACCGCGGCTTATCACCGCTTCTATATGGACGAACTTTACCAGTTCATCACCCACAAGGTGATTTTCCAGTGCGTCAGCAAGCCCATCGCGTGGTTTGACCGCAAGGTGATTGACGGCACGATGAATTTGATGGGCACTGTGACGCAATATTGCGCCGCGATGGTGCGCCCGCTGCAGAGCGGCAAGGTTCAGGCCTATGTGCTCACCTATCTCATCGGTGCCCTGGTGCTCGCCGCCGCCCTGATCGCGTGTGTGTTAATATGAAAGGTTTAGAGGTTTAGAGGTTTAGAGGTTTAGCGAATTTCTAACATCTAACATCTAACATCTAATATCTAACGACTATCGACTAACGACTATGACGATATTCAACAATATACTCATCTACTTTGTCATCATCCCGCTGCTCACGCTGGGAGGATTGGCATTGTGTACCAACGCCGGGCGCGGCATACGCGCCATACGCGCTGTGGCCGTGACGGGAGCAACCGCATTGGTGGCTCTGGCGGCTTATCTGGTCTACTACTTTGTGACGGAGCGTGCCGCCGGAGTGCAAGACGCGATGCTGCTGCGCAGCGACGTGATGTGGTACGAGCCGTTCAACATCAAACTCGCCCTGGGCGTTGACGGCGTGAGCGTGGTGATGATTGCCTTGAGCGCCATCATCGTCTTTGCCGGCGTGTTTGCCTCATGGAAGATGAATCCGCTGCCCAAGCAGTTCTTCCTGTGGTTCTTCTTGCTGTCGACCGGTGTGTTTGGCTTCTTCATCTCGATTGACTTGTTCACGATGTTCATGTTCTATGAGGTGGCTCTGATTCCGATGTATCTGCTCATCGGCGTGTGGGGCAGCGGCAACAAGACCTATAGCGCGATGAAGTTGACGCTGATGCTCATGGGTGGCAGCGCGCTGCTCATGCTCGGCATCATCGGCATCTATTTCCACTCGGCTCCCGAGGGTTCGCCGCTGACGATGAATATCCTCGAGATTGCCGAGGCCAACGCCATTCCGCACTCGTGGCAGATGTATCTGTTCCCGTTGACGTTTGTCGGCTTTGGTGTGCTGGGCGCGATGTTCCCGTTCCACACATGGTCGCCTGATGGTCACGCGTCGGCTCCGACGGCGGTGTCGATGTTGCACGCGGGCGTGCTGATGAAGTTGGGCGGCTACGGCTGCTTCCGCATCGCCATCTGCCTGATGCCGTTCGCCGCCAACGAGTTGGCGTGGATTTTCCTGCTGCTGACGGGCATCAGCGTGGTCTATGGCGCTTTCAGCGCGTGTGTGCAGACCGACTTGAAGTATATTAACGCCTATAGTTCCGTGAGCCACTGCGGTATGGTGCTATTCGCCATCCTGATGTTCAACACCACGGCGATGACCGGCGCGGTGCTGCAGATGTTGAGCCACGGCTTGATGACGGCACTCTTCTTCGCGCTCATCGGTATGATTTACGGCCGCACCCACACCCGCGACATCCAGAAGATGGGTGGCCTGATGCAAATCATGCCTTATCTGGGCGTGGGCTACGTGATAGCCGGTATGGCATCGTTAGGCTTGCCGGGTCTGAGCGGTTTTGTGGCCGAGATGACGATTTTCGTGGGCTCGTTTATGCACGAGGATACGTTCCGCCGCGTGCTCACAATCGCCGGAACGAGTTCGATTGTGATTACCGCGGTCTATATCCTGCGTGTGGTTGGCAAACTGCTCTTCGGCCCGGTGGTCGATGAGCATCACCGCCAGTTGACCGACGCCACGTGGGAGGAAAAACTGAGCACGGCCACGCTCATCGTGTGTGTGGCGGCAATCGGCTGCTTCCCCAACTTCTTTGTTGACATCATCAGCGGCAGTTTTGAGCCGGTAGTGAAGGCCCTTAGCGCCGCCGCGATGTAAACATAGCATCATAGAAACCATAGAAATCCTAGTAAAAATAACGATATGGATTATTCCCAGTTCTTAATGATGCCGCAGGAGATTGGCCTGCTGACGGTTTTCCTGTTGGTATTCATCTATGATACCTTTATGCCCGAGCGCTCACAGCGCGCTTTGCCGGCGTTCACGGCCATCATTTTCGGTATCTTCACCGCGCTGACGATGTGCCCGTGTCTGGCCAAGGGAGGTCAGGCCTTTGGCGGCATGTTTGAGGCAAACGACGCCACATGGGCTATCAAACTCATTTTAAGTGTCGGCACGTTCCTGGTGCTGCTGATGGCGACGAAGTGGAGCAACTCGGAGTTCATCAGCGTGCGTCGCGGCGAGTTTTACGAGTTGCTGCTGCTCACACTGTTTGGCATGTTCCTGATGGTGAGCGCGCGCCACTTCCTGTTGTTTGTCATCGGCTTAGAGACGGCTTCGCTGCCCATCGCCGCGTTGGCGGCCTTTGAGAAACGTCGTTACGAGAGCCATGAGGCGGCCGCGAAATATCTCTTCACCGCCATCTTCTCGAGCGCGATTCTGCTGATGGGCATATCGTTAGTGTATGGCATCGGTGGCACGCTCTACTTCAACGAACTGGCGGTGGCTCTGACCATCGGCCGCAGCGCGTTGCTCATCACGGCGTTGGCGTTTGTCATCGCCGGCGTGGGCTTCAAGTTGTCGCTCGTGCCGTTCCATTTGTGGACGGCAGACGTTTATCAAGGCGCTCCGACGGCTGTCACGGCTTATCTCTCGGTGATCAGCAAGGGTGCCGCGGCATTCTCGTTCCTGATTATCTTGGCGCAGGTGTTCGGCGCGGCTTACTCTGACGTGTGGCAGTGGATGCTCTACGCGTTGATTATCCTCACCATCACCATCGGCAATCTCTTTGCCATGCGTCAGCGCAACCTCAAACGTTTCCTCGCCTTCTCGTCGATTTCGCAGGCCGGCTACATCATGCTGGGCGTTATCGCGGGCAATGCCGTGGGTATGGCGTCGCTGATGTTCTACGTGCTGGTGTATGTGTTCAGCAACCTGGCTGCCTTTGGCGTTATTATGGCTGTTGAGCGCGAGAGCGGCAAGACGACCATCGACGACTATAACGGCCTGTTCCGCACCAACCCGTGGTTAGCGTTCACGATGATGCTGGCGATGTTCTCGCTGGGTGGTATTCCGCCGTTTGCGGGTTTCTTCAGCAAGTTCTTCATCTTTGTGGGCGCGTGCCAGACGGGCAGTGTGGCTATCTACGTGCTCGTGTTCATCGCGTTGTTGAACACCATCATCTCGCTCTACTACTATCTGCTGGTGGTCAAGGCTATGTTCATCAGTCAGGACGACTGTGTTGTGCCGGCCTTCAAGAGCGCGTGTGGCGAGCGTCTGGCGATGGTGCTCTGCGTGCTGGGCATCGTGTTCATCGGCTTGGCAAGTTGCCTCTACGCCGGCTTGAACGAGGCAAGCGCTGCCGCCTTCCCCGCCTTCTGACCATAGGGTACAGTACCGTACAGAATAGAGAGACCGCGAATTACGCCAAATCAGCGTAATTCGCGGTTTGTAATTAAAAGGGCCTTGCCGGTGCTTGGAAAATCTATCAAAAATCTTTTAATGTGCTTTATTTGTTGACTTTAAATGCCGGAGGCTGCCGGGCCCTAAATTAGACACCGTTAGCGGCTGCAGAGGCCAAGTCGCCCGTCATCGTGTATCGGAAATATTAACTTTTTTTAATGGGAGGACGGTGATTTTTTTGTATTTTTGTGAGGTGAATGTGGATAATTTCCGAGGATGAAACAGAAGTGTCTCATTGTTAATGCAATATGTTATTCTATGAGAAAGGTAATCTTGATGATAATCACAGTTGCCGTAAGTCTGGCGGCCTCGGCTATAGACCCTGACCTGAACGGCGACGGCCACGTGAATCGCGCCGACTACAACCTGCTGGCCACGGCATTGGTGAACGGCACGTACAATGCCGCCTATGACTTCAACGGCGACGGCGTCCTCGATGTCGCAGATACCAATCAATTGCTTAAGCAGACCCCTGCCATCGGTAAAGTGTTTACTGTGAATGGCGTCTCATTCACGATGGTGGCGGTTGAAGGTGGCACGTTCACGATGGGGGCGACCGCCGAGCAGGGCGGCGATGGCAAAAACGATGAGAGGCCGGTGCATCAAGTGACCTTGAGCGACTATTGGTTAGGCGAAACGGAGGTGAGCGAAGGCTTGTGGATGGCCGTGATGGGCAAAAATCCGAGTAATGATCAATATGGTGGTACCTATCCGGTGGAGCATGTGTCGTGGGAAGACTGTCAGGCGTTCATCAGCAAACTTAATGAGTTGACCGGCGAGGCGTTCCGGTTGCCGACGGAGGCCGAGTGGGAGTTCGCCGCCCGAGGCGGCACGCGGAGTGAGGGCTACAAGTACTCCGGCGGCAACACCGTCGGCGATGTGGCGTGGTGTGATGGCAATAGCGGCAGCGCGAAGCATCCTGCCGCGACCAAGTCTCCGAACGAGTTGGGCCTGTGTGACATGAGTGGCAATGTGTTGGAGTGGTGTCAGGATTGGTACGGCAACTATGACAGTGCCGTGCAGTCGAACCCGACCGGCCCCGTTACAGGCTCCGCGCGCGTGTGCCGTGGCGGCAGCCGTTACAACGGAACGAATGGATGCCGCGTGTCGTTCCGGGCGCCGCGCGCGCCATCGGTTCGGAGTTCCGACACGGGATTTCGTTTGGCACTATGATTAGACTAAACAAATTGCCGATGAAAATTTTGATTGACAAATCATATATCATCAAGATATGGCAGATGGAGATTTAATTAGACGGAAACTGCTGTCGTTGTTGATGGCAATGCTGATGTTGGAAGCCGTCGCCTATGAGCGGTTGGAGGGTTACCGCGTGTATAGCGATGTGGTATATACCGATGGGGAAACGGCGACTGTGACGCTGCTGCTCGATAACGCGGAGCCAATCGAGGGCTCGTTCTATGTGGAGGTGACTGCACCCGTGGGGTATTCTTTCATGAATAACAATGGTGTGTACGCGGTGCCGTGTGGTGTCATCGGCACTATTCATAATTACGCCTCATATACTCGATATGAACCGGAATTTTATCTGGATGAACCATATTACCAGTACTGGTTGCGGCTGCTTTTCACATCGGCTGACGTTGTGCCTGCCGGCACGGGTCGCGCGATTGCCACGCTGACTATGATGTACGCTCCCGGAGATTTGGAGGAGGGCAACGTGTTGTGGATGCGCAACATGACATTTGTTCGCGCCACCGACAGTGAAGTCTATAGAGGCGTTGACGCCTCGGCACGGGTGGAGCAATACTGCCCCCCGACCGCCATTAGTCTCAACAAAAGTGAGACAACGATATTTTGCGGTGACACCGAGCGCTTGCAAGCCACCACTGTGCCATCGATACCAACCTTTCAGGTGACGTGGTCATCAAGTAATCCCGCCGTAGCGGTTGTTGACGACGACGGCATGGTGACGGCGCGCAATGTGGGCACGGCTATCATCACTGCCGCCCCGGCAGGCGACACCAACCTGAGCGCGTCGTGCAAGGTGACAGTGCAACACGGTTACTTCCTGCGGTCAGACAACGTGTCGCGCGTGCGCGGTGAGATGCCCGACACTATCGACTATGCGGTGGAACTGGTGAACCGCGGTGAGGTGAGTGCACTGCAATTCAATCTGTCACTGCCCGAAGGCGTGAGTGTCGCTAAGGACGGCGATGACTATGACGTGTGGCTTGACGAGGAGCGCAAGACACGCACCCATACCATCGGGGTGATTGATAATGGTGACTGCTACACATTTTTGATCTCATCGGCGAGCAACGCGTCGCTCAAGAAGAACGATGGCGCGCTATTGCACATCCGCCTGCTGTTTGACCCGGACTTTGAGCACGGTCTGTGCGATATGAGTTTCTCCGATATCGTCGCGGTATCGCCATCGGGGGAGCAGTTTGCAGTCAACTCTCTGACGGCCACCATATATTTCAGTTACTATCGTGGCGACGCCAATGCCGATACTGACGTTGACGCGGCTGACTATGTGATTACAGTGCGCGAGATGCTGGCAGGTACGGCACAAGAGAGCGGCCACGGCTACTTCTTTGACGCGGCAGACATTAACACCGATAATATAGTGAATGTGACCGACCTTATGGGCATTACCAATATCGTGCTTGGTCGCGCGAATAGCGATATATGCTATGCGCCGGTGGTAGTCGATAGTGATACGCTTTCTCCGCCCTCCCTAAAGGAAAATAGCCGGGCAGCGGCGGCGGAGCGCCTGTGGATTGAGGGAGTCCACATCGAGTGCGGCGGCGAGGTCTCGCTACCCATTCGGTTAGACAATAGCGGCGAGTACACGGCTCTGCAGACTGACCTCGTGCTGCCGCCGGGCATCGAAGTGGTGAGCGAGGACGGCGAACCAGTGGTGGACGGCTCGCGGCGTCTGTCTCGTGACCACGGATTGAGCGCCCGGATGCAAGACGACGGCTCGTTGCGCATCTTTACCGCTTCGCCCACTAACAAGCCGTTCACCGACAACGATGGCGCCTTAATAACCGTGGCCCTGAAGGCCACCGACGCTTTTGCCGGCCGAGGCGAGTTGCGCCTGACCAATAGCCTTGTGGTGGAGGCCAATGCCTTCAAACACTCGCTTGCCGATGCCACGGTATGGATTGGCACCGTTAGCGCAATGGTGGACGTGAACGGCGACGGCAGCGTGGATGTGGGTGACGTGAACGCCGTGCTGGGCGACATTCTGACCGGCGGCAAGACGTCACTCTATGACGTGAACTCAGACGGCACGGTTGACGTTGGCGACGTGAACGCCATCCTCGCCGAGATCCTCAAGCGGTAGTAGGCTCCCAACGGATTAAATCTCTCACGTAAAATCCGTGAAATTTATCGTAAAATAGCGTAAATAAAAGGTTACGGGTTTTACGTATTGATTTGCGGATTTTACCTGAGAGATTATTTTCGGTGATTTATTGTGGGGTGGGGCTTGTGTGGATGGAATATTATCTTTAATTTTGTGGCCGTTATTCGATGACTTGTGGCGCTATGCGATTTCTTTGTTTGATAATCATCAGTCTGATGGCGGCAATGGCGGTGGCTGCCGACGGCGCGGCCGCTGATGTATCAAAGCGGCACGGCCGCTTTGCACACGACTCGGCCGACACGGTGGCGACCGACACGGTGGCGCACCCGCGCCGCAACTTCTTCCAGCGCGTGGGTGATGACGTCAAGCGCCGTATCCACGATAAAATGAGCGAGCCCTACGACACCGTGCGCGACAAGCGCTACTGGTGGCGCGCCATGAAGCACGGCAAGATTAACTTCAAGGACTCGACGATGGGCTACCCCAAGTTTGTCTTGTTTTGCTATAAGACTTACAAATGGGGTGACAAGGCGTTCAACAGTTACGACCCGCGCTATGTGGTGTCGACCGGCAAGAACTGGAAGTTGACGTTGAAGAACCGGAACTGGATTGACAACTTTATAGGCGGCGATGATGAGGGGCGAGTGCGTTTCACCAGCGGCGCGTCGAGCAACATCGGTCTGTATCTGTCGTTTATGGCCGTGTCGGTGGGTTATTCGCTCGATATCGACCGTCTGTTTGGCGGCAAGGCCACGAGCGAGATGCTGGAGTTCTCGTTCACCTGCGCGCGCTTCACGGCCGAAATCCACAAGACGAGCAACACCGGCCGTATGCGCAGCCGTATCAAGTTGGGCGGCAACGACTGGCAGAAAGGCGAGAGCCTTGCCGCGGACGCCATTCGCCGCCGGACGTTGGGTGGCAGCGCGACCTATTTTTTCAACAACCGCAAGTATGCCCGCGCTGCCGCTTATTGCTTCTCGAAGTATCAACTGATTAGTGCCGGCTCGGCGCTGGCGGGTTTCTCGGTGGACAACCACGACTTCAAGATTAACGCCGACGCTCTGAGCGAAGAGCAGGCCGCGCGTTTTGCCGATGTCGGCTTTGACCATATCCGTTACACCGACTATTGCCTGTCGGGCGGCTATGCCTACAACTGGGTTATCAGCCGCAAGTTCCTACTCAACGTCACGGGTATGGTGGGTGCCGGCGTGAAGCATATCCACAGCACGAGCGGCCGCCCGTCCGACAACAGCGGCGCGTTGAAACTCGGCGGCAACTTCGCCCTCACCTTCAACCACAAGCGCTACTTCGCCAGTCTGCAGAGCGACGTCAAGACGAGCCTCTATTTTGCAGGCAAGGGCCACTTCGGCTACACGATCGCCGACATCACGGCCGTGCTCGGCCTACGCTTCTGACCGCCTCCCGAAAATCTTCGAGAATAAGCATCTCACGATAAATCCGTAGTCTTCCCCCAATCCCTTCCTGAATGAGTGGCCTACGGCGGCGACAAGATGGCCTCACACCGAACAAAGCGGCCGCTTTAACGTCAGTCGATGAGGTCGTTGCGCGTGGGCAGGGCGACGATGTTGAGGTCGTGGGAGCGGATAAAGTCAACGATCATGTCGCGCTCGGGACACTCGGGGATGTCATGCTCAATGCGCTTGAGGGCGTTGAACACGCTGGTGCCGCTCTCATAGATGTGGCGGTAGCAGCGGGCAATGTCGTCGATGATGTCCTCGCTCTTGTCGCCAAAGTACTTGCTGTGGCGCATTATCATCGCGTTGACGCCGCAGTAGGCGACCGGATTATGGGCCATGACGGTGAACGGTGGCACATTGCCGCTGATGCGGCATCCGCCCTTGACCATCACCCATGAGCCGATGTCGCTGCGCGGGTGGATGAGCGCGTTGCCGGCAAGGATGGTATAACTGTTGATGTGGGCGTAGGGCGAGACCTGCGCGCCATTGCCGATCACGCAGGTGTCCTCGACAACAGCGTCGTGCATGATGTGGCTCTCGGCCATGACAAAGCATTTGTTGCCCACTCGCGTGCCGCCCTCGGCACTAATACCGCGGTTGAGGATGGTGTGCTCGCGGATAGTCGTCTCGTCGCCGACGTAGCAGAATGACGGCTCGCCGTTCCAGCGAAAGTCCTGCGGCTCGGCGGCGATGATGGCGCCGTTGTAGATCTTGCTGCGGCAGCCGATGCGCGCGCCGTTGAGCACGCTCACGTAGGGGTAGATGATGGTGCCGTCGCCAATCACGGTGTTCTTGCTGATGAAGGCGAACGGGTGGATAGTGACGTCGTTGCCGATGCGGGCATCGGGATCGACGTGGGCCAGAGGACTGATATTGCTCATAGTAACAGTTGTATCTAAAATCTAAATTCTAACATCTGAAATCTAAATTCTAACATCTAACATCTAACATCCACTACCGGCCGCCGCCGAGGGCCTGGTAGAGGTTGATAACGCTGGTGTTGATATTCATCTTGACCAGTTCGAGTTGGATTTGCGCCTGAAGGAGTTGCTGCTGGGCGGTAATCACCTCAAGGTAGGTCGCGTTGGCGAGGTTCATCAAGTCACGGTTGTAGTCCACGGCGAGTGCCATGCAGTCGCGCTGCGCCTGCACGTCGGCCAACTTACTGCTATAGGAACTGATGGCGGCCAGAGCGTCGCTCACCTCGGCGCGCGCGTCGAGGATGCTGTAACTGAAGTTGTTGAGAGCCTGCTGCTGCGTGGCTTTGGCGGCCTTGAGCGTTGCGATATTGCGTCCGCGGTTAAAGATGGGCGCCGTGAGCGAGCCGGCAAGGTTCAGCAGCCACTTTGCCGGGTCGAATACGGTGCCGCCCACAAGGGTGCCGTAGGCTCCCGTGGCGGTGATGTTGAGTTGCGGATAGAAGTTGGCGCGCGCCACGTTGGTGGCGTAGAACGCTTTGGCGAAGTCCTGCTCGGCGGCGCGCACGTCAGGTCGCGCGGCGAGGTAGTTCATCGGCACGCCGTCGTGGAGATTGGCCGGCAGCGAGAGCGCGCCACCCAGTGTGACGGCCCACTGACGCGGCTCGGTGCCCAGCAGCAGCGACATCGTGTTCTCGGCCTGAGTGATTGAACGGTTGATGTCGGGGATGGCCGCGCGCACGCTGTGGTAGTTGGCCTGGGCCTGAACCACAGCCACCTCGGTGTAGCGTCCGGCGATCTTCATGTCGCGCATCATCTGCACGCTTTGTTCCCACAATCGCAGGTTCTCGTTGTAGATATTCAGTTGGTTGCGCAGCGACACGAGTGTGTAGTAGGTTGTGGCAACGCCGGCGATAATCTGGCTTTGGACGGCCTGGGCGTAGGCCTCACTCTGGATAACAGAACTCTCGGCGCTGCGCTTGTTGTTGGTGAGTTGGCCGAAGATGTCAACCTGCCAACTGACGGTGACGGGCAGTTGCCATCCCCAGTCCATGCCGTCAATCCCGCTAATCTTGCTGCCGGCAAAGTTGGGTGAGAAGTTCACCGAAGGCAGAAAACTGAGTTTGGCCCCTTGGAGTTGGGCGCGGGCGATGTCGATGTTGAGTTTGGCGTTCTGCAAGTCTTTGTTGCTGTCGAGGGCACGCTGGATGTAACTTTGCAACAACGGGTCGGTGAACACCTGCTGCCACGGCAGGTTGCCCAAGGCTGTGCTGTCGACCGGCGCCTGGAGGGCTTCGGCGTAGTCCTTGATGATGGGCTCACCGGTAGGCGTCTCATACTTTTGGTAGAGGCCGCATGCTGTCAGCAAAGCGCAAAGCGCGAAGCACGAAGTGCGAAGCGCGACGACACCAAAGCGGCGAGGCCGCTTTGCACCGCACTCCTTTATCTGATTGATATATAAATTATGCATTATGAATTATTAATTATGCATTGACTAAAGGTTGGGGGAATATTGTTGCATCTCATGCTCGGGGTCGGCATTGTCGGTGTCGTGCCACTTGAGCGGCTTGAAGCGCTCTTGCAGGCTTTGGAACATGACAAACAGGGCCGGCACAACGAAAATCTGGAGCACCATACCGATGAGCATACCGCCCACTGCGCCCGTGCCTAACGCGCGGTTGCCGTTGGCACCCACACCGCCGGCAAACATCAGCGGCAGCAGGCCGATAATCATAGCCAGCGACGTCATCAAGATGGGGCGCAAACGCGCGGCCGCGCCGGCGACCGCGGCACCGACGATGCTCATGCCCGTCTGACGACGCTCGAGGGCGAACTCCACAATGAGGATGGCGTTCTTGGCAAGCAAGCCGATGAGCATAATCAACGCAATCTTGAGGTAGATGTTATTGCTGATGCCGAAGATGTTGGCAAACACAAATGTTCCCATCAGACCGAAAGGCACCGAGAGAATCACCGACCACGGCAGCAGATAACTCTCATACTGCGCGCTCAAAATCAAGTAGACAAAGAGCAGACACAGGCCGAAGATGATGGCCGTGGAGTAAGGCGAGGCCGAAGCCTCCTCGCGCGACATGCTCGAGAACTCATAGTCGTAGCCCTGCGGCAGCACCTGTGCGGCAACCTCCCGCACGGCCTGCAGAGCCTCTCCCGAACTGTACTGCGGATTAGGCTGGCCGCTGACGGTGATTGACGAGTAGAGGTTGAAGCGCGACAGCGAGGCCGGACCATAGACGCGCTCGAGCGTGATAAAGTCGGTGATGGGCTGCATGCCGCCCGACGTGCGCACCTTGATTTGGTTGAGCGTCTCGGGCGACACGCGCGCCTCGGGAGCCGCCTGCATTATCACGCGGTAGAGTTTGCCAAAGCGGTTGAAGTTGCTGATGTACATACCGCCATAGTAGCCCTGCAGGGTGGTGAGCACGCCGTTGGTGCCAATGCCGGCCTTGGCCGCCTTGGCCTCATCGACGTTAATCATATATTGCGGATAGTTGGGGCTGAAGCCCGAGTAGGCCATCTGCACCTCCGGACGCTGGTTGAGGGCGCCCAGGAACTGCTGCTCAATCTCGAAGAAGCGGTTGATGTCGCCGCCGGTCTTGTCTTGCAACTGCACCTCAAAGCCGTTGGAGGCTCCGTAACCGCTAATCATCGGCGGAGCGAAGAACATGATTGTGCCGTCCTTGACCTTGCCCATGGCCATGCCGTAGAGTTGCTTGATCATGTCGTCACTGCTCTCGCCCTTGCCGCGCTGCTCCCAATCCTTGAGTTTGATGATGGCCATACCGTTGTTGGTGCCCTGGCCGCCCATAAAACTGTAGCCCTGCACCACAGTGCGCTGGTCAACGGCCGGAATCGAGGCGAAGATGGTGTCGAGAGTGTTCATCACTTGGATTGTGCGCTCCTGTGACGTTGCCGGCGGCATGGTCACCGAGCACATGATGGTGCCTGTGTCCTCGTTGGGGACAAAGCCGCTCGATGTGTTGTTCATCAGGAAGGCGAGCAGGGCGACGGCCCCCACGACAAAGGCCACCGAGAGCCACCGCAGGCGGATGAACAGGTTCACGGCGCCGCGGTATTTCTTGAGCATGGCGTCAAAGCCGACGTTGAACGCCTTGTGGAAGCGCGCCACAAACGACGACGAGCCTTGTTCCTGCTCGCCGGTGTGCGGCTTGAGGAAGATGGCACACAAGGCCGGCGACAGCGTCAAGGCGTTGATGGCCGAGATGCCGATAGCAAAGGCCATTGTGAGGCCGAACTGCTTGTAGAACGTGCCCTCGGTGCCCGGCATGAACGACACGGGAATAAACACGAGCATCATCACCAGCGTGATTGAGATGATGGCGCTGCCAATCTCGGCCATAGCGTCGATTGAGGCCTGCCGCGCGCTGTGGTAGCCCTCATCGAGTTTGGCGTGGACTGCCTCCACCACCACAATGGCGTCGTCAACCACAATGGCGATTGCCAGCACCAGAGCCGAGAGGGTGAGCAGGTTGATGGTGAAGCCCATGGCGTAGAGCAGGGCAAACGTGCCAATCAACGCCACCGGAATGGCGATGGCCGGAATGAGCGTCGAGCGCAGGTCTTGCAGGAAGATATACACCACGATGAACACGAGCAGAAACGCCTCGAAGAGCGTCTTGATTACCTCGTTGATTGAGGCGTTGAGGAAGGTGTTGGTGTTCATCGGCACCGAGATGACCAGGCCCTTGGGCAACTCCTTGCGCATCTCGTCAAGTTCGTTCTCAATGAGGTTGATGGTGGCCGAGGCGTTGGAGTTGGGTGCCTGGAAGAGGATACAGGTGGTGCCGTTGCTGCCGTTGACGATGTTGGCGAAACTGTAGTCGAGACGGCCGAGTTCGATGTCGGCGACATCCCTCAGGCGCAGCACGTTGTCGCCGCTGGCGCGCACGATAATATCGCCGAACTGCTCACTCTCGGCAAGGCGGCCCTTATAGCGCAGGGTATAGACAAAACTCTGGTTGCCCTGCTCGCCAAAGGCACCCGGCGCGGCCTCGATGTTCTGGTCGGCGAGTGCCGCCGTGACCTCTGCCGGTGTCACGCCGTACTGGGCCATCTTGTCCGGCTTGATCCAGATGCGCATCGAGTAGTCGGCACCCATGTGCATCAGGTCACCCACGCCGGCCACACGCTTGAACTCCGGAATGATGTTGATGGCCATGTAGTTGTCGATAAACTCGCTGCTGAAGGTGCCGGTGGTGTCGCTCAAGGTGACACCCATCAGCATGGACGTCTGGCGCTTGATGGTCTGCACACCCACGCGGGTGACCTCACTCGGCAGCAGGCTCAACGCTTTGGACACGCGGTTCTGCACGTCGATGGCGGCCATGTCGGGGTCATAGCCTTGCTTGAAGTAGATGGTGATGCTCGCCGAACCGGTGTTGGTGGCCGACGAGGTCATGTAGGTCATATTCAACGCGCCGTTGATGCTCTCCTCAAGCGGCTGGATAACCGAGTTCATGACCGTCTGGGCGTTGGCGCCCTGATAGTTGGTCATCACCATGATGGTGGGCGGCGCGATATTCGGGTACTGCTCGATGGGCAGGCTCACCAAGCCGATGCCACCGAGGATGACGATGAAAATCGAAATCACGGTGGAGAGTACCGGCCTATTGATAAATGTCTTGAGATTCACTATTATAGTCGTTTGTCTATTAAACACGAATTATCATGAATTTCCCATAAATTTAGCCTCACGAAATTTTACGTGAAACAATACTTGGAGAATTTATGGGAATTCATGCTGAGATTTATTTCTTGGAGGCTACGGTGACGCCGTCGCGCACGAGAGTGCCAACGCCCTCAACAACAATCACATCGCCCTCCTTGAGGCCCTCGGTGACAACGTACTGTTTGCCATCGTTCTCGGGCAGCACCTTGATGGGGGTGCCGACAGCCTTGCCGTCGGCGCCCACCACATAGACATACTTCATGTCCTGCAACTCGTAGGTGGCCTTCTGCGGAATGAGCAGCACGTGTTCGCTGTTGACGGGAATAAGCACCTCGCCCGAGGCGCCGCTGCGCAGCATGCCGTTGTTGTTGGGGAAGAGGGCGCGCACGCTTGCCGAGCCGGTGGCCTGGTTGAGCACGCCGGCGACGGTCGACACGCGGCCCTGGTTGGCGTAGATGCTGCCGTCGCTCAATCGCAACTGCACGGTGGGCATCTGCTTGATGGCCGTCTCGAGAGAGATGGCGCCGCTATGGGTGAGGGCGATAATCTGCTTCTCGTTGAGAGAGAAGTAGGCGTACACCTCGTTAATATCGCTGATGGTGGTCAAAGCCGGCCCCGACGGACTGGCGAGCGAGCCCTCGCGGTTGGGGATAGAGCCCACGACACCGTTGCTGGGAGCCGTCACCACGCTATAGGACAGGTTCTTGCGGGCGCTCACGAGTGCGGCCCGGGCCTGGTTGAGGGTGGCTTGGGCGGCCTGCAGGTTGAGGGCAGCCGTCTCATACTGGTAACTGCTGATGATATTCTTGTCGAGCAGTTGCTTCTGGTTATTGGCGGTGAGTTGGGCGGTGGCCACCTGCGCCTCGGCGCTGGTGACGGCAGCCTGGGCCTGCTGCACGGCAGCCTGCAACTGCACCTGGTCGATGAGGAAAAGCGTCTGGCCGCGGCTCACGCGCTGACCCTCGTCGACACACACGCGGGTGATAAAGCCGGAAATCTGCGGGCGAACCTCGATGTCGGTCTTGCCCTTAATCGTTGCGGGATAGGCGTTGACAAGGTCTATCGAGCCCATGGCGACGGTGTAAGTCTCAACCTGAACCGGCGCGCCACCCTGCGCGGCCTGACCGGCGGCGTCGCCCTTGGAGCCGCAGGCGGTGAGCAACATGAGCGCGGCCATAGCGACAGCCGGCAGGAAGTGTGTCTTGAGCGACAATTCGCTCATTTTGTTTTTAGTCATAATCTATCGTTTATTTTAATCTTTTGGGCTGCAAAATTACTACTTTTTTCCCAAATGGACAACCGCCGACCAATCAAAATACCGTGAAAAACCAATATTGTCCTAAATATTTTTGTCAGAAATCACGATAGTTACGGCCAGTACTA